>JAXIHJ010000036.1:0-24787 GCA_034189755.1 Planctomycetota bacterium | reverse complement strand
GCACTACGAACGCGTGGCCGTCCTTGAACACCGCGACAGACCTGATGGGCATCTTTTCCAGGGCGCCGGTGTGCTCGGCGTACGATGCAGCGGTGAACGGCAAGATGCAAAAGATGACGACGAGTGCTTTGGATGCTGTCTTCATAACAGGCCCCTTTCCGTTGCGGAAGTCGCAGTTTCTTTACACCCTGTATAGACGCACCAGGGGCGGAAAGGTTCCTCGGCGATGCAAAAAAAAGCAGAGCCGCTGCGGCTTCCTATGCCTTTGCGTCTTTGTCTTCGGCCTGGTCCTGGCCGTATTGCATCTGCGCCATTTGCTTGTAAAGGTGCCACCGGCTGGCGGCGTCGGCGGCGGCGAGTTTGCCTAGCCGTGCGGCCTCGTCCGGTTTGGAGGCTGCCAGCATCTTGTAGCGCCCTTCGTTGCCGGCGTACTCGTCGAAGGCAATGGTGGGTTCCTTCGAGTCCAGTTGCAGGGGGTTCTTGCCCTGCTCGGCCAGGCGCGGGTCGTAGCGATACAGCGGCCAGGCGCCGCACGCGACGGCCGCCTTCTGCTGATCGGTCGCCGTGGTCATGTTGATGCCGTGCGCGATGCAGTGCGAGTAGGCGATAATTATGCTCGGGCCGGGATAGCTTTCGGCCTCGACGAATGCCTTGACGCACTGGTTGTCGTTGGCGCCCATCGCCACCTGCGCGACGTAGATGTTGCCGTAGGTCATGGCGATCATGCCGAGGTCTTTTTTCGGCAGAGGCTTTCCGCCGGCTGCGAACTTTGCCACAGCCGCACGCGGCGTAGCCTTGGAGCACTGACCGCCGGTGTTGGAGTAGACCTGCGTGTCCAGCACCAGGACGTTGATATCGCGCCCGCAGGCCAGCACGTGGTCCAGCCCGCCGTAGCCGATGTCATACGCCCAGCCGTCGCCGCCGAATGCCCAAACGCTCTTCTTGGCCAGCGAGTCGGCGACGGATAGCAGTTGGACGGCCCTTGCGTCCTTGACGCCTTTTAGCTTCTTCACCATCTCGGCCAGCCGGCTGCGCTGCTCCGCGATGCCTGTTTCCGAGGTCTGATCGGCGTTCAGCAGCGCCTCGGCCAGGTCGGCGCCTACGGTGTCCTTCAGCTCCACCAGAAGTTCACGTGCGTATTCGATTCGCTTGTCGAGCGTCAGGCGGAAACCGAAGCTGAACTCCGCGGCGTCTTCGAACAGCGAGTTGTTCCACGTCGGCCCTCGGCCGTCAGCGTTGACGCAATAGGGGGTGGTCGGCAGGTTGCCGCCGTAGATGCTCGAGCAGCCGGTGGCGTTGCCGATAACGGCCCGGTCGCCGAACAGTTGCGTCATCAGCTTGATGTACGGCGTCTCGCCGCAGCCGGCACAAGCGCCGGAGAACTCAAACAGCGGCCTGCAAAGCTGGCTTCCCTTTACGGTGTGGGTTTTCAGCTTGGTGCGGTCGTAGTCCGGAATTGACAGGAAGAACTTCCAGTTTTCTCGCTCCTGCTGGCGGAGTGGCGGCTGAAATGCCATGTTGATGGCCTTGCGGCCGGGGTTGGCCTTGTCCTTGGCCGGGCAGGTGTGAACGCACGCGCCGCAGCCGGTGCAGTCTTCGGGAGCAACTTGGATGGTCCACTTCATGCCGGCGACATCCTTGCCCTTGGCGTCAGCGCTTTTGAAGGTTTTCGGCGCTTTCGCCAGCAAGGCCGGATCGTAAACCTTACCCCGGATAGTCGCATGCGGGCAGACTATGGAGCACTTGGCGCACTGTATGCAGATATCAGGTTCCCAGACGGGTATCTCCATCGCTATGTTTCGCTTTTCCCATTGCGTGGTCGCCGTAGGCCAGGTTCCGTCGGCGGGCATGGCGCTTACTGGCAGCGAGTTACCCTCACCGGCCATTATCTTGGCGGTAACGTCCTTGACGAATTGCGGCGCCTCCGCCGAAACGAGCGGAGGCATGTCAATCTTGCTGGTGGCCTGGGCGGGGACCTTTATCTCATGCAGGTTGGCTATGGCCTGGTCGACTGCGTGGTAGTTTTTCTGGACAATCTCCTGGCCCTTCTTGCTGTAGCTCTTTTTGATGGCGTCTTTGATGGCCTTGACGGCCTCGTCCTGCGGCAGGATGCCCGAAAGGTAGAAGAAACACGTCTGCATGATCGTGTTTATCCGCGCGCCCATGCCGGTGTTCTTGGCGACCTCATAAGCGTTGATGGAGTAAAACTTTAGCTTCTTGTCGATAATCTGCTGCTGGACCTGTTTGGGGATGTCGTTCCAGACCTCATCCGCGGCGTAGGGGGCGTTCAGCAGGAAGGTGGCTCCGCTGACAGCGGCGCCCAGCACGTCGTAGCGTTCCAGGAACGAGAACTGATGACATGCTACGAAGTTCGCCCTGCTGACCAGATAGGCGGCCCGTATCGGTCGCGGGCCGAAGCGCAAATGGCTTACCGTAATTGCTCCGGCCTTCTTCGAATCGTAGACGAAATAGCCCTGGGCGTAGTTGTCCGTCTCCTCGCCGATAATTTTTATGGAGTTCTTGTTTGCTCCGACGGTTCCGTCGCTGCCCAGTCCGTAGAACATGGCGCGCACCACGTCGTCGCCTTCGGTGCTGAAGTCCGGGTCGTAGTCCAGCGAAGTGTGCGTTACGTCGTCGTTGATGCCGATGGTGAAGTGGTTTTTCGCCTGCGGTTTCGCCAGCTCATCGAAAACGCCTTTTACCATCGCCGGCGTGAACTCCTTGCTGGACAGGCCGTACCTGCCGCCGATGACGTTGACGGCATCCCGGCCGGTCTCGGCAAGGGCGTCGATAACGTCCAGATACAGCGGCTCGCCGCCGGCGCCCGGTTCCTTCGTGCGGTCCAGCACGGCGATTGACTTTACGCTCTTCGGCAGGGCGTCGGCGAAGTGCTTTGCGCAGAAAGGCCGATACAGCCGCACCTTCAGGACGCCGACTTTTTCACCCTGTCCGCTCAGGCATTCGACGCACTCGTGTGCGGTCTCGGCGCCGCTGCCCATTATAACGATGACGCGTTCGGCGTCGGCTGAACCGGCATAATCAAACAGTTGATACTGCCGGCCGACAAGCTTGGCGAACTTGTCCATGGCCTTCTGGACGATTTCGGGACACTTGCGGTAGTAGGGGTTGACGGTCTCCCGGCCCTGGAAGTAAACGTCCGGGTTCTGGCTGGTGCCGCGGAGAACGGGCTTGTCCGGCGTCATGCCGCGGCTGCGATGGGCCAGGACCAGCTCGTCGTCCATCATGGCCCGCATGTCATCGAGCGTCAGTTCCTCGGCCTTGGCGATTTCGTGCGATACGCGGAAACCCTCGAAGAAATGGACGAACGGCACGCGGGCTTCCAGCGTGGCGGCCGAAGCTATCAGCGCCATGTCCATCGCCTCCTGAACCGAGCCGGAAGCCAGCAGCGCAAAACCCGTCTGCCGCACGGCGTTGATATCGCTGTGGTCGCCGAAAATGCTCAGCGCCTGGCAGGCAAGTGAGCGGGCCGAGACGTGAAAGACCGTGGGCGTAAGCTCGCCGGCGATTTTGTACATCGTGGGAATCATCAACAGCAGCCCCTGCGAGGCCGTGAATGTCGTGGTCAGCGAGCCGGTTTGCATCGCCCCGTGCAGCGCCGCAGCAGCGCCGCCTTCGGACTGCATCTCCACTACCAGCGGGACGGTGCCGTAGATATTCTTCTGCCCGGCGGCGCTCCAGGCGTCGGCGTGCTCGCCCATCGAGCTGGACGGCGTAATCGGGTAGATAGCGATGACCTCGTTGACCTTGTGTGCTACGTGTGCCGCGGCCTGGTTGCCGTCCATCATGGTTACACTGCGTGCCATATCTTAATCTTCCTTCATGCGTGTGGTTGGAAAACGCACATTCTCTGCTTTTGCGTCGTGCTTTTCAACGCTTTTTCGCTGCGAACGCTGAGCCGACGGTACCGTCAAAAGTGGGCCTGACAGGTTTGCCGCGATACCTTGGGAGGCGGGATGGTCCGAAGATTCGGACTCGGCGAAACTTACACCACTGGGCCGTAGTGGACTTGAACCAGTGACCTGTCCCTGGGGCCGCTCTAGCCAACCGAATCAATGAGCACACCTGCGAGTTGCTTTTCTCGCGTGCTCCGGCACGAGATTTCAGGAAGCGTTCCCTCATTACAGCCACACTTCGTTCGGCGTATTCTTCCTTGTAAGCCAAGACCCACGGGCCACGCTTGGCCGTATAGCTCTTGCCCGAATGATTGTTATGTTGCTCAAGTCGTCTGGGGAGGTTGTTCGTATGCCCCACGTACAGGCTGCCATTCGTCTCTGCTCGCAAGATGTAAACCACAAACTCCATCACTGGGCCGTAGTGGACTTGAACCACTGACCTCCTGCGTGTCGAGCAGGCGCTCTAGCCAACTGAGCTAACGGCCCATGTACTTTAGGCGAGCGTTACGATAGCAGCAAAGGACGCTCTAGCCCTTGAGCTTGTATATGCCCCGGCCGACGCGACGGAAATTATCCTTATCGCGAAGCGTCGTTGCGACAATGCTGTAGAAATCCTTGCTCTTGGTAGTGTAGCCTGACTTCACCACCGCCGCAGCCGCATCCTTGACTCTCAAGCCGCCCTTCGCACGGCCAAGAACCAGCTTGAGATGTGTCAGCAACGGCTTGCGTGTCGTGCGTTTTCGACGTGTGGCCTTTGTACGCTTTGCTGACTTTTTCCTGCCGGCCTTTCGGGCCTTCCTGACTTTTTTGACCCTTTTGGCTTTTTTTGCGGCTTTTCTGGCCTTCTTCCGCCTTGCCGGAGCCGCTTTACCGGTCAACTTGGTGATCTCATGGTCTACAGCAGCCAGTTGCGCCGTCAGCTTCGCACGCCTGGTCCGGGCCTTTTTCAATTGCTTCTTCTTCGTTGCAAGTTCCTTGCGCAGTTGTGAAATAGACTTCGCTCTCGGTGGCATTACTCATTTTCTCCTGTTTTGTAATTACAAAAGTTGTTACAGAGCGGCAAATTATAAACCATACTTGTCCCGAAGACCAACGAATATTCTGCGCGAAGCAAAACATATTGCCGAGTGTGCGACGGTCAGCCGGCATGAGGTAAAAACAAATCACCGGTGGCGTTTCAACTTGACGGTTCTTCGTAATAACGTATAGTGCAAAGCAGGCTTGGCTGGAGAGGTGGCTGAGTGGCTGAAAGCGACGGTTTGCTAAACCGTTATACGGGGTCATACCCGTATCGCGGGTTCGAATCCCGCCCTCTCCGTTCTTATTTCGGATTTCAGATGCCGCTCGTCTTGCGGAAGGTTTCTGGGGTGGGATGAGAACCCACATGACACAAAGCGGCATCGACCCCGCTGGCGAACGGGATTAGTTTTTTTTGAAACTGATGAAACTGAAACGAGGAGTTCAAAGTGGAAAAGGTACGGTTTGGGTTTTTAGGCGCCGGCATATCCATGCGATACCTGTACGGCCCTTACATGAAATTGCTGGAAAATGGTCGGGCATACGCCGTATGCGACGTAGATAAGCAGCGTGCCGATGTTGCCAGGGCGAAATGGGGGATAGAAAAAGCCTACTATGATTACGATCAAATGCTGAAGGACCCTCAGATAGATTTCGTCGTAATCGCTGTTCCTACCAATTACCACAAGGACATGGTGCTTAAAGCCGCAGCCGCCGGGAAACACGTTTTTTGTGAAAAGCCCATGTGCGTAACGGTCGACGAGGCTGACGAAATGATCGCAGCCTGCAAAAAAGCGAACGTCAAGTTGATGGTAGCTTTTATGAAAAGGTTTAACTCCAGCTTTTGTAAAGCCAAGGAGATAATTGATTCAGGGGCGCTGGGCGATGTTTTTGAACTGCGCGTTACATGGGACAACGCCCGCGCCACATCATCTGCTCAAAGCGATTACCGACATCGCCTGACATCCGGCGGCGGTTATCTTCAGGAGGACGGCTCGCATCCGATTGATATCTGCCGATGGTGGATGGGGGATGTGGCGGAGGTCAACGGTTATGTCATGTGCATCGGTAAGGATCGTTTTGAAAACGAAGACGTTTCGTGCGTGGCTATGAGGCATAAAAATAATACACTGAGCACGCTTCATATCACCATGTTGACTCACTGCACCGGCGAGGAACGTTACGAGGTATTCGGCACCAAGGCTACGCTGGTCATGCGATGCATATACCACAGCTCGCTGACTCAGGAACACCACCACATACATCTTTATGAAAAGTCCAAAACGGTTACGGACCTGACGATGCCGAACCTCTGGTTTGAATATGATGACACTGAGAGCTACGTCAAGAAAACGTGGCAGTATCTTCGGGAGCTGGAGCATTTTTGCGAATGTATCCTCCGGGATGTGGACCCCCAAATGACCGGTGAGGACGGCCGGGCCATAGTGGAGATAGTGAACGCTGCGTATCTGTCGGCATACAGGAAGCAAAGAGTCGTTCTGCCCATTACGGGGAAGCCCGACTTTGCGAAGCTGTTCGAGAATGCCCGGGCCGAAACACCCCAAATGAAAATCGGGGCCGAACCCTGGGTAAGCAGATATTGAAGGAGATATACGATGCTTACACTAAAAGGCAAAAAAGTTTATAGCGAACTTCAGGAATTAATCGATCCTGCCCACACGGCCTTGTTGATAATCGACATGTGCAACGAGCCGACGCATCAGAAAGGCTACTTTCACAACAAGGGCGCTGACTTGACGGCGGTTGCCGACATTGTCGAGCCGATCGCCAGGCTTGCCGAAGCGGCGCGCAAAGCGGGCGTATTGGTGGTTCACGCTCAGCAGGCCAACCTGCCGGACGGTCGGACCGACTCGCCGGCTTGGCTTCGGCTGAAGAGCATCGCTTACAAGTTTACCGAGGCCGACGAGGCAAATGACGATTACTGCATTGACGGGACGTGGGGCGCTCAGATTAACGAGCGGCTCGCCCCTCAGCCCGGCGACGTCGTAGCCAAAAAGCAACATGCCAGCGCATTTATCGGCACCAATACCGACATGATCCTGCGCTCCGGTGGCATTGAGACTGTCGTGGTTACCGGAACGTCCTCATACGGGTGCGTGCTTAACACGGTGATGGACGCATCCTGTCTGGACTATTACGTGGTTGTCGGGGAGGACGTTGTTGCCGGCCCCAACAAGGCGCTGCACGCGGCGGCTTTGTCTATAATGCGTTCTCGCCATGACATGGCCAAGGCCGAGGACCTGCTGAAAATCTGGAACAAGTAAATTTTAAAGGAGCGGTAGGGCGGTGGCGAAAGAGCATTCACATCTTGACGTGATTTGTTTCGGCGAAGCGTTGATAGATTTTGTGCCCAGCCGGTCGGGCGTAGCCTTGCGCGACGCCGACGGCTTCGTTCGTGCGGCGGGGGGAGCACCAGCCAACGTGGCTGCGGGGTTGGGAAAACTGGGGGTGAAGGTGGCCTTTATGGGCATGGTCGGCGAAGACGAATTCGGCGCCCATTTGCAGGAAGTGCTCCAGGCCAGCAACGTCGAGACCTCGTTGATGAGAACGACCGGCAAGGCCAATACGACGCTGGCCTTCGTCTCGCTGCGGGCCGACGGCGAGAGAGACTTCGTATTTTACAGAAATCCCGGTGCGGATTTGCTCTATGAGGTTTCAGACGTTGATGCCTCGGCCTTTGACCGCGCGAAGGTATTTCACTTCGGCTCGCTCTCCATGACTAACCAGCCGTGCCGCAGCACCACGCTGCATTGCCTGGAGCTGGCCAGGCAGAAAGGCCTGACGGTATCTTACGACCCCAACTGGCGTTCGCCGCTTTGGCCGGGAGATAAGGAGGCCCGCGAAGGCATGTTGTTGGGACTTCCATTCGCCGACTGGCTGAAGGTCAGTGAAGAGGAGTTGCAGTTCATCGCGCAACTGGAGGACGAAGACCGCGCCGTCGATCGGCTCATGCGGGAAGGCCCGTCGCTGGTTTGCGTAACGCGCGGAGCCGACGGCGCCAGCCTGTGGCACGATTCAATACGGATCGACATGAAGGGCCAAAAGGTAAAAGCAGTGGATACCACGGGCGCCGGCGACGCATTCTGGGCGGCGTTTATCAAGAAGCTTCTGGACAATGCCTCCGCCGGCGAGCAGATCTTCACAAAAGAACAACTCACCGAGGCGATGCAATACGCCACCGTGGCAGGAGCGGTCTGCGTTACGGGCAGGGGAGTCATCCCGTCTTTGCCGACGGCGGACGATATTGACGATTATAACAAGCGGGAAAGATAGGATGCCCGCCATCTGTCTCGCCGCAATCGCATTTCAAGATAATCCGCCCCTCCTCTCGGTACTGACGAATATCTGAGTGCAGAGTCAATCCATGCGGAATGTAGCGGTTTTGCGGAAGTTTCGTGCTTCGGAATTCGGATTTAGTGAGTCGTAACCACACCACAAAAGGCACGATGGGGCGGTCCGTCCCCGAAATGCCCCAAATGCTTAAAAACAAAAGGTATTCCTTGTAAAAGGCCCCGATTTTTCCAGCCGATATCAGCCGAAGGACGGTTTACGGATGGATGTGTAAGGTGAGAGAGCTATAGTTCAGATGAGAGATTTCTACAGCAGGCTGGCCGCGCATCAAGCCGCGGGTCAACTCCGCGTGGGCTTGCAGCTCAAGTCGGTGTTGATCTTGACGTTTTTAGTAGTTGCCGTTGCGTTGACGGGCGGGTGGTTCTACTACGTCAACGCCAAGACCTGGCTGCGCGACGGCGACCAGCGTCATGCCAGGCGCATCGCCCAGGCGCTGGACGTCGCGTCACGGGGTGATCTGCTCAAGCAGCGAAGTGCGCCGCTGCGGCGGCTGGTCAGCGACTTTATCCGCAGGGACAACGTGCGGTTTATCGCGCTGCTTGATGCGGAGGGCAAGGTGGTGGCTTCGGTTTCCGGCTCTGCGGGTTCCAGTCCGTGGTCCGGCCTGGTGAACCTGCCTGTAACGGTTTCGGCCAGCCAGGATGCCGACGACGGTGTCCTGACACTTTCCAGGCCGGTCTTCATTCCCCCCTCTGACCAGCAGGCCGGCGAACTCGTCGGTGCGGTCCGGCTGGTAACCGACACCAGTGAGACGCAGGCCAGGCTTGTGAAGATTCAGCAGCGGATAGGTATTATTGCAGCCGCCATCGTGCTGTGCGCCACGCCGCTTGGGTACCTGCTTGTCTGGCGTTTGATTGTTCAGCCGGTGCGGCGGTTGGTCGGAGCCACGCGCAAACTGGCCGGCGGAGATTTTACCGTTCGCGCAGGTTTGGTCCGAAACGACGAAATCGGCGAGTTGGCTGTGGCGTTCAACGCCATGGCCGATGAGGTCGCCCGTATGCGCGACGAGTTGCTTCGGGCCAATGAAGAGCTTGAACACAAGGTCAACGAGCGGACGGACGAGCTGCAAAGGGCCAACCGGCGCCTGCGCGAAGAGATGGCTGATAAGGAAGACTTCATGCGCGCCGTCAGCCACGACCTTAACGCCCCCCTCCGCAACATCGCCGGCATGGCTACGATGGCCATGGTCAAGTGGCGCGACCAGTTGCCCGAAGAGGTCTGCGCCAGGCTGTCGCGAATCCAGGCCAACGTCGATGCCAGCGGTGCACTGATCTCCGATCTGCTGGAGCTTTCCCGCATCAAGTCTCGTCCGCAGAAGCGCAAAATGGTTCAGATGGCCCGGCTGGTCCGCGAGTCGGCCGAAACGCTCGAGTACGAGTTGAAACGCCGCGGCATCGAGCTGGTAATCTCCGAGCCGATGCCAAGCCTGTACGTCGAGCGCAACCGCATCAGGCAGGTCTTCCAGAACCTGATCGACAATGCGATTAAATACATGCACCGCAGCTCCGACGGGCGAATCGAGGTAGGTTACAGGCTGGCTGACGGGCAGCACGAGTTTACGGTTTCGGACAACGGGCCTGGCATTCCGGAGCAGGAGCAACAGAGGATATTCCATGTCTTCCGCCGGGTCAGGAATTCAGCCAATGCCGGCATCAAAGGCAAGGGCATCGGGCTGTCGCTGGTCAAAACTGTAGTTTCCAACTACGACGGGCGGGTCTGGGTTGAGTCCGAACCCGGACTGGGTGCGACCTTTACCGTTACCTTTGGCGTGCGCTGCACCCAGCCGCCCGCCAATGACCGTGCCCGGCAGGTCGAGGCACGCTGCCGCACCGTAATAAGCGGATGACCATTTAGACTGCTGGAAGCGAGCAGGAGAATATGACCGATAAGGAAAACTATCCCAGGATCCTCGTGGTCGAGGATGACGACGACCAGCGGGAGATGATCTGCGAGACCCTTCGGATTCATTACGGCGGCTCCGAAGCCGGGAACATCGTTGGCGTCTCCTGCGCGGCTGAATGCCTGGCCGAGGACCTCGGCGCGTACGACGTAATTCTTCAGGATTACAATCTTCCCGATATGGACGGCCTTAAGCTGATGGATGAAATTCTCGGACGGGCCGACGTGCCGGTGCTCTTCGTTACCGGTGAGAACGTTTCGGCCAAGGCGGCTGAGGCGATCCAGCACGGCGCGCAGGACTATGTGATTAAGCTGGGCGACTACCTGTTCTCGATACCCGCCCTGGTCGACAAGGCCGTCCGCCAGCATCAAATCCGCAGGGAGAATCAGCGTCTCCAGCGCGAGTTGCAGGCTATGCTAAGCGAGCTTCGCACCAAGAATGTTCAGCTTGAAGAATCGCTGGAGAAGGTCCGGATGCTAGCCACCACGGACCACCTGACAGGCCTGTCCAATCGCCGGCGCTTCAGCGAGATTCTCGAACGATACTACAACGAGGCGAATCGCTACCATTTTGACCTGACCTGCTGCATGTGCGACCTGGATCAATACAAGCAGCTCAACGATACGCTGGGCCACCAGGTGGGGGACGAGATTCTGGTAATTACCGCGGGGGTGATCCTTGATTCGATGCGAAGCAGCGACGTTGCCGCTCGCTACGGCGGCGACGAGTTCGTTTTGCTTTTGCCGCACACATCCGTCGAACGAGGAATATCGGTCAGCGAGCGAATTCGCCGTGAGTTAATCCGCCGAACCAGAAACTGCCGGAGGCTAAACGGCATGGTGACCATGTCGTTCGGTGTCGCCTCGTTAGCTGCCGACTGTCCTACCAGCGCCGATGCACTGGTGGCGATGGCCGACCGTGCAATGTACATGGCGAAAGACCGGGGCAAGGATTGTATCGTCGCGTTCAACGAAATCTGTGAAACCGCCGACGCCCGGAGCTAGCACCTCGTCCCGGCAGTTCTGCCGGGCGAAGCACAGAGCGTTTCCCGAAAAATCACATCGCCTGACGCTAACGCGGAACCGCAGAACATTATCCGCCGCGTGATCTGGTTTGAATCGTGCGCGGAACACCGTAGACGCACAGCCCAGTGGAAGGTACATTGTCCTGCGGGTAAGCCCCCTTGGTGGGGGCCGTTCCCCGGGCTGAGAGTAGTTTCGTGATACGAACGTTGCACTATTACCTTGGGCGCGAGTTGGCTAAGGCGACGGGCCTGGCGTTGGTGGCTTTTACGCTGGTGCTGACGGTCTTTGCGATTATCGAGCCGATGCGGAAGTTCGGCCTGTCGGGCGACCAGGTTCTGGCGCTGTTCGGCTACACGGTGCCGGTGATGCTGTCGCTGACGCTGCCCATCGCCGCTCTGTTCGCCGCGACGATTGTATACGGCCGGTTCAGCCAGGACAACGAGCTGATGGCCTGCCGCGCCAGCGGCATCTCCACCGTCAGTTTGATGAAGCCGGCGATCGTGCTCGGAGGGATTGTAACGGCTATCTCGCTGGTCCTGGGCAACTCTGTGGCCCCGAAAATGGTGGAACTGGGCGAGCGGGCCGTCAAGGCCAATGTCCGAGACATTGTCTATCGACATCTCCGCGCGCGGAATTACGTTACATGGGGCACCTACGTCATCCACGCCGATGCGGTGCAGCCGGAAGATGACACGCTCTATGGCGTGGTGCTGGCAGATACGAAAAAGCCCGATGACGTTCGTCTGGCCGTTGCGTCCACGGCTTACGTGTATTTTGACACCTATTTGGGGGAAACCTACGTCACGATACACCTGATTAATCCTGCCGCCACGCGCCTCAGTAAGCGGACCGTCCTGCGCGAGAGTTCGCAGCAGTTTGAGTACGGCCCGCTGCCTAACGTGGCTAGGGAAGACGCTTCCTGGTACAACTGGGGCCAACTGATTGAGACCTACCGCCATCCGGAGCAGAACACGGAAATCCGCCGTAGCCTGACAAAGATTCGGCGGTGGATAGGGCACGACATTCTCGCCAATGATATTTTTGCCTCTATTAGCGCCGGCAAGGCCTACGATCAACTAGCCGACGGTGCGGTGCAGTATGTCATTTCGGCGCCTTCGGCTGAGTGCGGCACCAAAAGCGCCGTCCGGCTTTTAGCCGACCCGCCAGACACCACCGACGCGCAGCGCGTGGAGCTGCGCGTAGTCGGAGACGGGCAGGTCCGCCAGAGCATCTCAGCCGACGAGGCGATAGTCCGGGCGGCCTGGTCGGCCAGGACCAATACCTCGCTGGTGAGTATCTCGCTTTATGGAGACGTGTTTACGCGGATAACCGCAGGCGAACGCCGCACGCAACGTACCGGGCAGTGGCATCGCGGGCAGTTGCCCCTGCCGAAAAACGTTGTCGCGCGGTCCGACAAAATCGATCTCCAGGACGTCTACACTCGACCGGACGAATTGACTTCAAATAAGTTCATACTGTCTAACATCCGTTATATACGAACGTCGCTCATCAGGAGGCTCGTCGGTAAAATTGTCGCGGAGATACACGGGCGAGTCGCCTACGGCCTGAGCTGTTTCGTGCTGGTGGTGCTGGGGGCCGTGCTGGGGATGATCTTCAAAGGCGGCCAGATTGTCAGCGCGTTCACCATCGCGATGATTCCAGGCTCGGCGGTCATCATCATGGTGATTATGGGCAAGGAGATGGTCAGCAACCCGGACGTTTCGACTGAACTTGGGCTGACCGTAATCTGGGGCGGGATCATCACGCTGCTGGCGGCGACGGCTTTGATGTTTGTCCGCCTGGCGAAAAGATAAGGGCCGAAAGCGCATGAAAATCCTGGATCGCTATATAGTTCGCAGTTTCCTCTTTACGGTGCTGCTGTTCTTTCTGGTCATGATGTCGCTGCGGATTACCGTCGATCTGTTTCTCAACATGGACGAGTTCACCAAGAAGGTTTCCAAGACGGTTGCCGTCGAAGTGGACGGCAAGCTCACGCACGTAATCAAGAAAAGAGACCCTAAGTTCGCAGAAATCGTCACCAACGTCGTCGGCTATTACAGTTATCAGTCGCTGATGTATTTTACTGAGCTTGGCGGCGTGATCATTGTCGCATCAGCGGCATTTTCGCTGGCGCGGATGAACCACACCAACGAGCTGACAGCCATGCTTGCCGCCGGTGTAAGCCTTCACCGTGTAATCTGGCCCATCATCCTGTGTGCGATGCTGCTGGGCGGGCTGGTTATCCTCGATCAGGAGGCGGTAATACCCCAGGTGGCCGACAAGCTCGTCCGTAGCCGGGACGACGTGCCCGGCACGGAGGAATTCGCCGTCTACGGTACGACCGACGGCGGCGGCTCGGCGTGGTATGCCGAGATGTTCTTCCCGGCTACGAGTGTTCTCCGGCGGCCGGTCGTCATGGTGCGGGACGAGAGCTACCGCCTGCTGGCCAGCATCCCCGGCAGCCAGGCCCGCCCGGCGAAGGTTCGCGGGCAAAGCGGCTGGATTTTGTCCGATGCGGTCCTGGCGCGGACGGCCTGGGCGGGCAAGCCGAGACGCCACGTCTCCGGCACGGAACGAGTCTGGACCCAGATCGGTCCGAAGACGCTGCTCCGGCGGACCGGGGTGGGCCTCGAAGCATCCGCCCAGATTACATGCATCCGCGAGGTGCGGGCGGAAGATGTCCCTGCCGGTCTGCTGATTGAGGCCGAGAGGTTCGTTCCAGAGCGTTCCGAAGACGGGCGGATCATCGGCGGGGTGCTCGAAAAGCCCAGGTTCACCTTTACTTCTGAAACGAACCAGCCGTTGGGCAGTTTCCTGGCCGCCGAGGCGCGCTGGTCCAGCGACCAGGACGCCGCCGGCGCCGAGGGCAACTGGCGCCTTAGCGGCGGCGAGATGTTTTATCCGTCCGACCTGACGATCGACGACCTGATACTCCGCAGGGATATCCGCTGGCTTGACTTTATGTCTTCTTCGCAGCTCAACCGCCTGCTGCAACTGGACCAGGTCTCGAACCGCGACGCCGCACTGTTGACCAAGCACCTCCGCGTAACAAGCCCCATCAACAATCTGGTGATGTTGCTGCTGGGGCTGCCGTTTATTCTCTCCCGTCAGCGTAACATCAAGGCCTCGGCGGCATTGTGCCTGCTGATGGTCGCAGCCTTTTATGCATTCATATATATATGCCGGTATGTCGAGCTTGGACCTACGCTGTCTGCCTGGTTGCCGGTGCTGCTGTTCGGGCCCGTAGCCGCGGTTATGCTGGACTCGATCAAGACGTAGCGCCTTTTGCCGGCATTGCTCCGCACGCTAAGAAAAATTTTCCCGTTACCGAAGTCGCACCTCCTGCCGGCCGATCAGATCAATAAGAAGGGGATAAAAGCTCTTCGCCGAGGACGAAACGCTGTAGTTCAGCAGGAGGAAGGGTCGGCCGCCTGTAATTTGGCAGTCGGCCCTCTTTTTATCGCATACCTGCCTACCTGGCGCAGCCAGGCAGGTCGCGTATCATTCTTTATTATGTACAAGCTCCAGGTCCGAAATCGGCAATTCCATCTCGAAGACGCCTGACTGCACCACGGCCTGGTCCTTTTCGGGATTAATGCGGATGAGTGTCGCGCGCTTGTTGAACGGGATAATGAAGACCTGCTTTCCCGGTTCGACGGCCAGCAGCTTTTCGCGGTTGGCCTTTGCGGCCTTGCCGGTGGGGCTGCGGCGGGTCATGGGGCGGTTCCTGTCGGCCGGCTTGCCACGGCGGCTTTTGGGGCGTCCGGCGCCGCGCGGATGAACCTCGCGCCTGACGAACGGGCCGGTCTGGGGGAACAGCTCCTGGAGCGAAAGCTCCATCTGGCGGTCTGAGGTCTGGACCGTCGCCCTCAGGCCCGGCAGGTTTACCTCCAGAACCTTGCCTTTGCCCGGCTTGCGGGCGATGGTTACTTCGTCGCCGACCTTCAGCCGGCTTATGGCGCCCAGCCAGGCGTCGAACTGCCGGGCGCGCAGCTTCTGCTGCTTAAGGCTGAGATGAAGCTCCTGCCGCATGTGCTGTACTTCGTCCATTTCCTGCCTGCTGCTGCGGGCCTGGTCGAGTATTTGCTTGCGGAGGCCGTCGATCTGCTCTCGGATTTGCTCTTGCCCCAGGTCCGGCATCAATTCGTGCAGCGGCACCTCGACCTGCAATTGGTCGACGTTAACCACGGCCACCTGCCTGTGCAGCTCCAGGCGGGCCAGCTTGCCCGCCTTGTTCAGTTTCGGCACAACAACCTCGTCGCCCACTTTCAGCTCGCCCAGCGTAGCCAGCCAGGCCTGGAACTGCTCCCTCAGCCGGTGCAGGTCGGCGAGCTTCGCCTCGTAACATTCCTGCTGGTCTTGTGCGGCGAGTTGAGCTTTTCTGGCTTCTGTGCGTGCGTCTTCCGCCTGGCGCCGCACGACGCCGGTAGACCGAATCGCCCGGCGGAACTGCTTGCCCTGGGCGTTGAGATGCTTCCGGGCCGCCGCAACCATCCGTTTGAGCACCCCAAGCTTTTGAGCGACGGTGATGGCGTGCGATTCGCCCGGCGTGCCGATGCGGAGGCGATAGGTGGGCGACAGCGTAGTCGTGTCAAAATCCACTGATGCGTTGTCCACCCGGTCGTGCGTAAATGCGTAGGCCTTCAAAACGCTGAGGTGCGTGGTGGCCATCCCCAGACAGCCGATGCGCCTCAGCTCATCCAGGACGGCCTGCCCGATGGCGCCGCCCTCGTCGGGATCGGTGCCGGCCCCAAGCTCGTCCAGCAGCACCAGCGACGCCTTGTCCGCCTTGCGGATAATGTGCTTTATCCGCTTGATGTGCGCGCCGAACGTGCTTAACGACTGCTGAAGCGACTGCTCGTCGCCTACGTCGATTAAAACATCGCGGAAGGCGGGCATTCTCGAACCTCGCTGGACTGGAATGTGCATGCCGGACTGTGCCATCACGGCCAGCAGGGCGACGGTCTTCAGCGCCACCGTCTTGCCGCCCGTATTGGAGCCGGTGATGACCAGCAAATCGAAATCCGCACCAAGGCGAACGTCGATCGGAACCACCGGGTGCCGCTTGTCGGCCGGCAGACCGGCCTTTTCCTGCTGGAACTGCTGCTCGATAAGCAGCGGGTGTCGCGCGCCGGAGAACTGAAGCGCACCTGTTTCGGAGATATCGGGGCAGGTCAGGTCGAATTGGCAGGAGTACTCGGCTTTGGCTGAGACCAGATCAAGCTGCCCCAGCGCTTGCATTGTGGTGTCAATCTCGCCGCGGCGCCGCTGGATGTGCAGCGAAAGTTCTCCAAGCAGCCGCTGTATCTCACGGCGCTCGTCTTCGCTCAGGTCGGTGAGTCGGTTGTTCAGTTCGACGCTGGCGTTCGGCTCGACGAAGACCGTCGCGCCGGTGTTTGACTCGCGATGCACCACTCCCGGCAGTCGGCCTCGATTTTCGGCCTTGACCGGCAGGACGTACCGGTCGCCGTGCAGCGTTACGACGGCGTCCTGTAAAAGCCTGGCCACTTCCGGCTGGCGGAGGTAGCCGTAGATTGCATCGTGAATTTGGCGGGTGGTTGCGGCAATCTGCCGGCGGATTTCGCCCAGGCGGCTGGAGGCGTCGTCGCGAACGGTCCCGTCGGGGTCTACGACTGCAAAGATGGCCCGCACTTCGCCGTCGAAGTCGCCGATTCCACCGGCTGACTCGTGCAGCAGGTCTAGCTCCTCCGGCAGGGCATTGAGATAGTTGCGGACGTTGGCTGCGCCTTGAAGCGACGAGGCGATGATGGTGAAGTCTTCTCCTCCGGCCCCGCTACCGGGCCGGGCGCGGTCCAGCGCCTCGGAGATGTCCGTCACACCCGCCAGAGGCAAAGGGCCGATATTGCGGATTGCCGTAACCATCTGGCTGACCTGACGCAGCCAGCGGTTAATGACCTGCGGATTGCGAGAAGGGCTGATTCGTTCAGCGAGTTGCCTGCCCAGCGTACAACTGCAAAACCGCGCGAGGATCTGACGGACCGCGTCAAAGTCGATCTTGTTCAGCGTGAAAGAGTCCACCTACAGCCTCGATTTGAAACAAACTCCATTATAACGCCGATCCTCGGTTCGCAACGAAAAAGAAAGGCGCCTTATCCGTTCTTGTTTGAGTAACTCCGGGCTTAGATACACAAGACGTTCAACTTGAGTTTCCTGCTCGCCGGATGTATTCTCTTGCTTTGAAAGTGTTCTACAGCGTTCGGCGTTGAAACATTGAAACATCATATGGAAAGGAACCAGCCATGCTAGCCATCTCCGCCGTTGTCTGGGTCGTGATTGCGATTATCGTTCTGGCCGTCCTGGCGCTGATTGGAATCTACAACACACTCATTCAGAAGCGCATCCGATGCCGGGAGGCGTGGAGTCAGATTGACGTACAGCTCAAACGTCGATACGACCTGATTCCCAACCTGGTCGAGACCGTCAAGGGTTACGCGGCGCACGAGAAGGAAACGCTGGAACGCGTAATTCAGGCCCGCCAGCAGGCCATCGACGCCAAGGGCGTCCAGTCTCAGGCCGATGCTGAAAACTTTCTCACCGGCGCGCTGAAGCAGCTTTTTGCGCTGTCCGAGAGCTACCCGAACCTCAAGGCCAACGAGAACTTCGCACAGCTCCAGGAAGAACTGACCAGCACCGAGAACAAAATAGCCTTCTCACGCCAGCACTACAACGATTCGGCCGCCGTCTACAACACGGCCCGCGAGAAGTTCCCGAATAACATGGTTGCCGGAGCGTTCGGCTTCAAGAAGCAGGACTACTTCGAGCTTCAGGAACCCGAAGCCCGCGAAGCGCCGAAAGTGTCATTCTAAACACCAGGCACTTGGCATCTGGCACTTAACACTGGGCCGACGCCCAACCTTGAGTTCCGTTGTTTGGGACGAAAGGTTGGGATGAAAACGAAACGGAGCACCGGCAAGAACATATGCCAGTTGAAACTTTCCATACTTTAATCGCCAGGAACAGGCGGAATTCGTTTTTCCTGATAGCCGGTTTCATGCTGTTCTTCGTGGGGATGGGTTTGCTGATAGGCCACGTCTGGGGCTACGATTGGGGCGGGGGCGTCGAGCCCCGGCGCGCCGCCGGTGGCGGCGGTGCAGACTGGGCCTTCAGCATTACGGTGGCGGCCGTAGCCGCAGCCGTCGCGTTCGTTTTGACGCTGGGCAGCTACTACGGCGGCAGCGCGACGCTGCTGGGTCTGAGCCGGGCCAGGCAGATTAAAAAGGCCGACGACCCGCAACTGTTCAACGTCGTCGAGGAACTTTCGCTGGCAGGCGGCGTTCCCGTACCGAAGATTTATCTCATCGACGACACGGCCATGAACGCCTTCGCCACCGGGCGGAATCCTAAACACGCCGTCGTCGCCATTACGACGGGCCTGCGGCAGCGACTCAGCCGCGACGAGTTGCAGGGCGTCATGGCCCATGAGCTGAGCCACGTCCGCCACTACGACATCCTATACGCGACGCTGATGGCTGTGATGGTCGGCGTGCTGGTGATGCTGTGCGACGTGTTCCTGCGGAGTTTGTGGTTCGGCGGCGGCAGGCGGCGATCCCGAAGCCGTCAGCAGGGCGGCGGGGCGGCGCAGCTCATTCTGCTGGTGGTCGCACTGGTCCTGGCGGTTATCGCACCGATCCTTGCACGCATTATCCAGATGGCGCTGTCGCGCCAGCGGGAGTACCTGGCCGACGCCGGCAGCGTCGAGCTGACGCGGAACCCCGACGCTCTTGCCAAGGCGCTGGCCAAACTCGCCGGCGATAAGGAAGTGCTGGAGGTAGCCAACCGCGCCACGGCCCCGCTTTACATAGTCCACCCCATCAAGAAATTCGAGGCCCGCGCCAAGGGCATCTTCAACACACATCCGCCTGTTGCCGACCGCATCAAGAGGTTGGTATCGCTGACGACGTAGTAACCGGAATACCGGATACCGTGAGACCGGATACCGGGTTCCTGGTTCCGGCCTACAGTTTTATCTCCGCCGGGTCGATAAACCTTACGATGCACTCCAATGTACGCGAAGTCATCGGTTTCCTGAGTCGCTGGTGCCTGCTGGCGTTGGTGGCCGCTGCGGTGCTCACCGGCGCGTGGGCCGGCGCGCTGGCTACAGCCGCCGTCAACCAGGACCGCGGTGCGGCCCTGGTTACCTCCGACGCCATTTTGCAACAAGCAAAATGGGCCAGGGTAACCGGCAGTATCTCTCCGTGCTCGATGGGCTATGAAAATGCCCTCCTGCTGTGCAACGTCCGCGGCAGGCTTCCCGTTACTGCCGGGACGGGTAAAGGCCGGCTGTACGCCGATGTCGATTGTCCCTCTGTCGGACTGACGCCGGTTACCATTGTGGGCACGCCGTACGGTGCGCTTGCTTTTGAGAAGCGTGAATCGCTGCTTTCGGTCGTCGAGCCGGGCCGAACGGTTTTCATGTTGGATGCCAGGCTGGTCTTGAGCGTCAAAGGCGGCGACGCCGAGACGCTGCGCGAATGCGTGCATGAGATGAAAAAGCTGGGCGGGGTCGGCTTTTTCCATCCCGGCCCGGCTGCGGAGTTCGTTCAGGCCCGCCGCGACATCCGCGCACGTTACCCGCGTCTCCCCGTGGTCTGCATGGTCAAAGATACGCCTGATAGCCTGGCCATACTGCGGGTCGTCGGCAGGGGCGTCGGGGCTAGAGACCGCCTCCGCGTCATTACCGACGACGCCAGGCTTGCCGACGGCGCCGTCTGTCAGCGCTTTCCGGTCCGTTGGATCGGCTCTGGCCGGAAGCAGCCTCGGCGCGTCCCGGCTGAAGACCGTTACAAGACACTGGAAACGCTCAAGGCTTCCTTGTGTCTCGCCTCTTCCGGTAAAAATGACAAAAAGGATCAAAAAACCTTACCTACGAGCCGATGTTTAAGTAGGTAGCCGTTTCCCAGGGCACCAACATTTGGGTCGAGAGGTTTGGAGTCGGACATGCGTATGGGCAAGAGACGGACGGCAGCGGCAATCGTAGGCCTTGCGTTCCTGGCGGCCGGTTGCGGCTCGCAGCCTGAATATCTGGTGGATCTGCCGGCGTATCAATTGGACCTTGCCTCTTCTTCGCCGCGGATGTATCGGCCCAGGCCGGCTGTAGCGAGTCGCGGAGAAACCGGCCACAGCGAATGGGCCGCCAAAGGCCAACGCCCCTGGCGGTACATAGTGATTCACCACAGCGCAACCGATACGGGCAGTGCCGAGATTTTTGACAGCGCCCATCGCGCCCGCGGCTGGGACGAACTGGGCTACCACTTTGTCATCAATAACGGCAGCGGCCGACGGGACGGACTTGTGGAAGTCGGCAGCCGATGGCGAAGCCAGAAATGGGGCGCTCACTGCGGCGGCACACCGGACAACGAATACAACAACCACGGCATCGGCATCTGCCTCGTTGGTGAATACTGCAACTACGTGCCTTCGAGGGCGCAGATGGCGTCGCTGGAGAAACTGCTGGTGTATCTGATGCGGACCTATGACATCCCGCCCGAAAATATCATAGGCCATTGCGATGCGCCCAACGCCTGCACGAAATGCCCGGGCAGCGCGCTGCATGCATGGATTCACGATACACTTCGTATGAAGCTTGCCCGTTACCTCGCCGCAGCGGAATAGAGTTCGCAAACACCGAAAATGCCGGTCTGGCGCTTCACTTCACCGGCGTGTCGACCTTGCTGTCTCCGGCGGATTCGGCGTCTTCTGACGGTGCAGCCCGCATGGCAGACAGCGTGAGGGTAAAAGTCGTGCCTTCTCCGGGCGTGGATTTGACCTCGATAAGCCCGTTGTGTTCGTCGAAGACCTTTTTCGCCACGGCCAGGCCCAGCCCGGTGCCTTTCTGACCCTTGCCGGAGTAGAACGGCGTGAAGATGTCCTTAATCGCATCCGGCGAGATCCCGCTGCCGTTGTCGACGACCCGAATGACGGCATTGCGATTTATCGAGTCGTACTTACTGGCGATGGTTACTATGCCGGTTTCGTTTTTCACGGCGTCGATCGCATTGGTCAGCAGGTTCGTGATTGCCTGTTGCAGCCCGGCTGCGTCTGCGGGTATCGGCGGCATCTCGTCGAGTGAGCTGATTACCACGATGTTCCGTTCGTCGGCCTGAGGCATGATAAGCTGGACGCAATCATTGAGCACGTCGTTGATTTCGGTGCTTTCCAGCAGCGGTTCACGCTGCTTGGAGAACGCCAGCATGTTGAGAATGAGCGCGTTAATCTGGTCGAGGTTTCGCTGCACGATCGGCCAGGCCTGTTGTGCCTTGTCAAGCTCGCCGCTGCTTAGGCCTGTTTCCACCATCTCGGCGCCGCCGCCCAGCGCCTGGAGTATGTTCTTGATGTGATGCGACAGAAAGGCTGTTGTTTCCCCGACGGCGGCAAGCCGCTCCGACTGTACCGCCGCTTCGTGCAGGCGGACGTTCTCGACCGCCAGGCCGATCTGGTAGCCTACAGCCGTCAGCAGGCGAAGCTGCTCGGTGGTGTAGGTGTGCTCCGAGACGCCGCAGTCCACGTGGATGACGCCGAGTATGCGCTGCCGGCCATTTATCGGCACGCAGACGGCTGAGCGGATGCCGAAGTCGTGTACGCTCTTGCCCGCGGTGAACCGCTTGTCGCTCATGGCGTTGGAACACAGCACGCCGATCTTTTTGGTAATTACCTCGTTGATTATGGTTCTCGAGATGGGTATCTGCTCGGCTTCGCTGTCGTCACTGAGACGGGAGGCCTTCAGGTCGAGTTGCCCGTCTGTGTCTATCAGCATGATGTAGCCTCGGTCGGCGTTGACAATGTCGAAAATCTTCTCCAGTGTCCGCTGGAGCAGCACATCGACGTTAAAGACTGATCCGACCTCGGAGATGAATTCGTAGAGGATTCTCAGGTTGTCGATGGCCTCGGCGCCCGCCTCGGGAGTCGGCAGGATGACCGAGTCTTCGTTGCTTGGCAGCGTTGCGACTATGGCGGCGTCCACGAGTTGGCCCGTCTCGTCCACGTCAACCGTCGCGATGCCGTCTTCGCCGCCGCCGAAGACCAGCAGCGTCGAGCCGCAGCGAATCTGGTCGCCTCGCTTCAGCACGGCGGGCTTGGCGAGCTTCACGCCGTTCAGATACGTGCCGTTGGCCGAGCCGAGGTCCTCCAGCAGCCATTGCTTATCTTTGCGCACCAGCCTGGCGTGCTGACGCGAAGCGGTACCATCGCTCAGCGGCACCTCGCGGCTTTGCCGGCCGATGAAGTTCTCCTCGCCGGTCAACTCCAGGCTAAGCCCTTTGTCGGGGCCTTGAATTATTTGAATGGAGGCCACCTATACACCTCAATCCTGCCGCCGTACCGCAGTGTTGGTAAACTTAAACCCCACACCCATACCGGATGCGCCGACCGCAACTGCCCGCAGATATCTGCTGCCTGTCTGAGTAACCTGCCCGGTTAGCGATATGACGTATCGTATGAAGTGCACCAACAGGAACTGTCTAACCGGCCCAGGCCAGCCGCCTATTCTATGCCAAACCGACGGTGCTGTCAAACCCGTCCTGGCAGCCGGTCTTACGAAAGAAACGGGTTGCCTCGCCGCTCGGCGCCGATGGTGGTGTGCGGTCCGTGGCCGGGCAGAACGACGGTTTCATCCGGCAGGTTCAGCAGGTGGTTGCGGATGTTGGCTGTCAGCCGCGACTCGCTGGCGCCGGGGATATCGCATCGGCCTATGCTGCCGGCAAACAGGGCGTCGCCCGTCAGCACCACGGACTGGTGCGGGCAGTAGTAGCTCACGCCTCCGGGTGTGTGGCCGGAGGTGTCCAGCACCTCCAGTTGCGTCTGCCCGAGCGTAAGCGTCCGCCCCGGCTGGATAAGCTGCTCGGCCGGCGGGGCGGTAATCGGTGCATCGAACGCCGCCGACATGTTGGCCGATGCGTCGGCGAGCATGTCGGCGTCGCCGGCGGGGCAGAATACCTCCAACTGAGGCCAAGCCGATTTAAGATCGCCGATGCCCGCAATGTGGTCGCCGTGTGCGTGTGTCAGCAGGATGCGCTGCGGAGAGAGCTTGACCTTTTGAATAAACTGCACGAGCGGCCCCGGCCACATGGCGGGGTCCACCACCCAGCACGCATCGCCGTCTTGCAGCACGTAGGTGTTGGTCGCCAGAGGGCCGAGGACGAACGTGTTAATCTGGAATGATGCCTTGCTCATTGAGATGTTTTTTTCCCGGCCAGATAGTTATTGATAATCTCTCGTATGTCGCAGGTGTCCGTTTCCGTCTCATCCAGATCGACAATCTTCCGTTCGCGGATCGCGTTTTCGGCCGAGTCGGAGGCATGAGCGCCGTTTCGCATCAGGTCGCGTCCGAAGTCGCTCCGGACGGTGCCGGGCTCAGCCTTGGTCGGATCGGTCGAACCCAGAACATCGCGGACCTTGTTAATTGCGTTTGGACCCTCGTACAACATCGCCAGGCACTTGGCCCGGCTGGCAGTCGTCTTGGCAGCCTCATCGGCCACGTTTTCGGGATTGATACCGGTCATGTATTCCACGATGCGATTGAATTCAGTCGTTGCGTTTCGCTCGGCGAGCGCATCGGCGACTTTTTCGGCGTCGGCCATCGTAAACGGAAACACGAAGGCATCGTGCAGCCGCTGATACACCTCCTGGGTTATGTTGCCCTTGAGCCGGGTAACGAACATCTGCCGCAACGGCCCGTAGAACTCCTCTCCCTGGGCGACGGTCATGTTGAACAGCTTCGCGGCGACTATTCGTAGGCCGGTCAGGCTGAAGGTGTCGATGATATTACCGGGCCGGCGGCTGCGACGCTCAAAATTGTCCGGCTTGATCATCACCAGCGAAACCTGAACGTTCGGCTTGTCGTAGTTGATTTTGCCGGTCAGTACCCCGCCGTCATCGACGGCGCAATCGGCGAAGAGTTTCAGGTGTGCGTTGTTCAGTTCCGGTACCGGGCAGGTGATGACGGCAGGCTCGAAGTGACGAATTGTGCCCGATTCGTCGCGGATCAGGTCGCCGTAAGTGCCGCGAATCGTGTCGCCGACCGGCGTCTCCGTGAAACTGCCGATAACGTCCTGCTTGAGGTGTCGCACCGCGTTGGGGCCGCTGAACAGCAGCAACATGCACCGCGGCAGATAACCCCACGGGTTATTCGGGCGAAGCGACTCATCCACGTAACGGTGCCAGGCTCCCTTGAGGGCAGGCTCCATGTCCGCCGGGCAGAATACCTTCTGATAAGCATCCATAAACTTGTCGGAAAAGACGTACATTCGCACGCCCAGCAGTTCCAGCCGCGCGTGTGCCAGCAGCCTGCCGATGATGCCGCCCGTCCGGCTCTTGTACAGGCTGTAAGGCGTAATCAATGCATAGGCTAGCTGATCGGTCACGTCTGCGTTCTCCTATGGGACCATAGCGTCTTAAAAAAGCAAAAATAGCAAATTAGCCTGCCGACCACAAGGCACAAAGCGCCACCGGGTGCGTAAAGGTTTTAGTGGCGCCTGGACCGCTCGCTTGCGCTCGCGGCTAGTTGGGTGTATAAGTTGCGTTTATACTAGCCGCGAGCGCAA
>JAXIHJ010000035.1:0-7350 GCA_034189755.1 Planctomycetota bacterium | reverse complement strand
AACTCGGCCGCCGGGATGTTCTTGCGAACCTCCAGGCGACGCTGACGAACTTTTTTCTTAAATGGCCACATGGTCTACGTTGCGGCAAAAACCGCAACTCAAATCCGAATACCGAAACCCGAAATCCCCTCCTGCCTTCCGCAGGTGGGCGGGTGCCGGAGGCAGGCAGGGATTTCGAAATTCGGATTTCGGACTTGCTTCTCGCCGTATGCCTCGACGATGTTCTGGACGAGGCGGTGCCGCACGATGTCGGCCCGGTCCAGGCGGACGAAGGCCAGGTCCTTGATGCCGCTCAGTCGGCGGTGAGCGTCCAGCAGACCGCTTGGTACGCCTTCGGTCAGGTCCACCTGGCTGTCATCGCCGGTAACAATCATTTTCGAGCCGTGCCCCATGCGGGTCAAGAACATCAGCATCTGCGCGGCGGTGGTGTTCTGTGCCTCGTCGAGTATGATGACCGAGTCGTTCAGCGTCCTGCCCCGCATGAACGCCAGCGGGATAACCTCTATAAGGTCGTTGACCATGAAGCGGCGAATCTGGTCGTATTCCATCATGTCGTGCAGGGCGTCGAACAGTGGTCGGAGGTACGGGTTGACCTTCGCCTGCATGTCGCCCGGCAGGAAGCCGAGTTTCTCGCCGGCTTCGACGGCGGGCCTGGCCAGGATCACCCGCTTGGCACGGGAGTGCTTGAGCATGTGAACGGCGACGGCCACCGCAAGGTAGGTTTTTCCCGTGCCGGCCGGCCCGGTGCAGAATACCAGGTCGTGGCCCTGCATGGCCTGGATGTATCGCTTCTGCCCGGCGGTCTTCGCCCTGACTACCTGCCCGGCGGTGTAGACGTCCAGCACGTCGGTGCTGCGGCTTTGCGCGTCGGCCGCCGCGGCGCTGATAGCCTCGGCGACCTGGCTTGCCGTCAGCGTTTCCTTGCGCCGGGTCGCCCTCTGGAGCCGCTCGATTACGGCCGCGGCACGCGAAACGTTCGCGCCCGAGCCGGCCAGCTTCACCTTGCCGCCGCGGGCGAAAACCTGCACGGCGAACGTCTCGCGGATAAGCTTAAGGTACCTGTCCGCCGGGCCGAACAGCAGCCCCTGGGCCTGGGGATTCTCAAGCGTTATGCTCAGTTCCACTGTCGATTCACCTTTTCTGAGTAAATCCGAATATCTAAATCCTAAATCCGAAACAATATCGAATAACCAAATTCAAAATCCAAAACAGTTGAACAAACCTATTGGGCGGAGTGTTTTGAACATTTGGTAATTTGGGCTTTGACTTTGTTCCGAATTTCAGCTTTCGGATTTTGAAAATTGTTCCACTTACAGTATACCGTATTCATCGTGGAATCGACACAACGAGCCGCGAGCGCCAGCGAGCGGGATTGCTTCCGAAGCAACAAATGCCCGCTCGCTGGCGCTCGCGGCTAGTGAGGGTTACCGATACAAAAGCATACGGGGCGGCTGCCTGCTTCGAGCAACCGCCCCGAATTACTACAAATACAAGTGCAATCTTCCGTCTGCCGGAAATGGCCAGACGGATGTCGTTACGTGCCGTCGCTCCAGAACAACACACTGTCGTACTGGCTGTCCGGCGTAACCACGGTGGTTCCGGTGTCCAGCTCATCGGCGGAAGTCATGTCATTAATATAGACATTGTTGTCGCCCCAGCCGGCCTCGATCGAGTAACCCGACCACGAGACGCTGTACGACGCGGTCAGGCACTGGATGCCGTCGTCGCTGTGGTTGTACCCGGTGCCGGTGTTGACGGCGGGATCAGGTGTTGGGGTGACGCTCCTGTCGAACTGGACCAGGCTGTCGCCCGGTTTATCGGCCATAATTATCACCGCACCATCCAGGCTGTCGCTCAATGGGGCGGCGTTGGCACCGTCCGTTGCGCAATCATTGTAGCCGATCTGATATGCGTAGTCGATGTACGGATCCTTGCCGGTTTCAAGAAAACCGAAGTCGTCATCGGCACCGCTGCGGTCCATAATCTCCGAAGAGACCGACGGGCAGCGAAACATCTTGAACTGAACCAGGTTCTCGGCTACCAGCAGGTTCAGGTTCTCAAGCATGTTCAGCGCGGTGCCTTCGCCGGTGGCGTTTCCGTCCAGGGCGTACACGTCGTCAATTGCTGCCAACATAGCCGAACTGTAAGCCATGGCCGCCATGTTGCTGATGAACGGATACGAATCGTTGTTATCCGCCTGGTACAGCATCAGCGCCTTGCCCATGCCGTTGAGATTCGCGGCACAGGCGGCCCGCCTGGCCAATTCCCTTGCCCGACCGAGACTGGGCAGCAGAATTGAGACAAGCAGGGCGATGATCGCAATGACCACCAACAGCTCAATTAGCGTAAAACCTTTCAATCGTCGCATCATGCGACCTCCTTCCCGCCCCCCCTGCCAAAGGTAACTCGCCAGGTGACCCACTCGGACGTTTGGGAAGAAGTATCGATGATGCCTTCCGCATCCGGTCCTAGGGGGATCACCTGACTTGACCGGCATCCACAGCCGGCCTGTCTGTAAAAACCAAACAGATGCCAGGAACCCCAAAAATAACACGCAGGGGAATATTTACTTATTCGCTTGTCAGCGTTTACCGTACCGCTTCGACGGCCGAGCCTTTGGACATGAGTCCCATCTGGCCTTCAAGCGTCCTGTAGACATGCCGACCGCCCTGCCCGCATAGCGCAAGGGCAAAACCGTAACGGTAAAGAGCGGCGGGGGTGCTTATGCGAGAGCCTTGAAACTGAAAACCAAAACTTAATCGAATATGAGTGCTATTACCATACGGCTGCACACATATACACCCTACACCACTATAATCATTCTATCCCCGCAAAAACCCCCGCGTCAACAGAATTTTGAAAAAATTAAGAATCTCTAACAAAATGCCACGCACCCGCTATTCGGGAACTATTGACACCCGCCAACCGGTCGTCTAGGCTTGTTGTAACGGGTTTGTCATCCGGTCTTTGTCCGCACGGGCGCATGGAGAAGAGCCATGGCAAAGCTTTCCGCCGTACGTCGGATGCTGGAGGCGCACGGCCAGTCGCACCTGTTGCAGTTCTATAATGAGCTTCCAGCCGACGAGCAGGACCGGCTGCTGGCGCAGATTGCATCGATCGATTTCGGCGCTCTGGACGGCCTCATCGAGCGGCACGTGCGGAACCGCCCGCCCGCCGCCCCGGCCGGCGAGATAGCCCCGGCGCCGGTAGTGCCTCTTAAGCCGGCCGACCCTGCCGACGCTGATCGCCGCCGCGCCGCCGGCGAACTTGGCCGGCAACTGCTCGCCGCGGGCAAGGTGGCGGCCTTCGTCGTCGCCGGGGGCCAGGGTACCCGTCTGGGCTACGATGGGCCAAAGGGCTGCCTGGAGGCGACGCCCGTAACGCATAAGTCGCTTTTTCAGGTCTTCGCCGAGCAGATACTAGCCGCCTCGCGGCGCGCCGGGCGGCCTATCCCGTGGTACATAATGACCTCGCCGGCCAACGACTCGCCGACGCGGGCGTTCTTCAGCCGGCATGGGTATTTCGGCCTGGGCGCCGAGAACGTCTTCTTTCTGCTACAGGGCACGATGCCTGTCATTGGCGGCAGCGGCCCGGACGCCTACAGCCAGTGGGCCGGCAAGTGTCTGCTGGCCGGCAAGGGCGAGCTTGCTACAGGCCCCGACGGCCACGGCGGCTGCCTGAAGGCTCTTGCCTGCTCCGGCGCGCTGGAAGACATGGCCGGCCGGGGCGTCGAGCTGATCAGCTACTTCCAGGTCGATAACCCGCTGGCCAGGTGCATCGACCCGCTGTTCATCGGTCTGCACGCCCTTGCCGGCGCCGAGATGAGCGCCAAGTGCCTGCCAAAGCGCGCCCCCGACGAACGGTTGGGTAATTTCTGCCTGCTGGACGGGAAGGTTGCCGTCATTGAATACTCCGACATGCCTGCCGAGTTGGCCTGTGCCACAACCTCCGCCGGCCGGTTGCAGTTCAGCGCCGGCAGCATCGCCATCCATGTCCTTAGCCGGTCCTTCGTTCAGCGGCTGACAGCCGGTGGACAAGCGGGCCTGCCGTACCACCGCGCTTGTAAGAAGGTGCCTTTTATCGACGCCGCCGGCCAATACGTCAGCCCGGACGAACCCAACGCCGTTAAACTGGAGACGTTTATCTTCGACGCGCTGCCGCTGGCCGAGCAGACACTGATCCTGGAGACCCGCCGGCGAGAGGAGTTCAGCCCCATAAAAAACGCTTCGGGCCAGGACAGCTTGGCCACCAGTCTGCACGACCAGGTTCGTCGTGCGGCGGTTTGGCTGGAGGCGGCCGGCCTGGCCGTGCCGCGTGACGCCTTCGGACAGGTCGCCGCGGCTATCGAAATATCGCCCCTCTACGCCGACAGCGCCGAGCGGCTTAAGCAAAAGGTCGCCCCGGACCTGTCAATACCCGCCGCCGGCAGCGTTTACCTGGGCCCAAAGGGCTGAAATGCGGGCTGGTGGGGCAAATTGCTTCTACCTTCCCAATTACCGCCACGTGCGGTAGGATACACACATGGCGCGAAAGAAGATTCTCATTTTTGCCAATTTTGACAAGCCTGGCATGGCCGAGCAGGTAGAGGCGCTGCGCCCGTGGCTCGAGAAGCACGTGGAGGTCCTGGCCGTCCAGCCCGCCGGCTCACCGGCGGGCGCCGAGGCGTCCGGCGCCGATCTGTGCGTGGTACTCGGCGGCGACGGGACGCTGCTGGCGGCCGCCAGGATTCTGGCGGAAATGGCTGTGCCCCTGCTGGGCGTGAACATGGGCAAGCTCGGCTTCCTGGCGGAGTTCAACATAGAGCACATGAAGAAACACTTCGGGGACATCCTAGCCGGCCGGATTCAGCCGACCGAGCGCATGATGTTGCAGGTCAGCCTCACCGGGTGCAAGCGGCATAGCTTTCGCTCGCCCGCCGCCAACGATGTAGCCATCGCAGCCGGCCAGCCGTTCCGCATGATCGACCTCCACGTCGCCCAGGGCGGCGAACACATCGCCCAGTATCTCGGCGACGGCGTGGTCATCTCTACGCCGACCGGCTCGACGGGCTACAACATGTCCGCCGGCGGGCCGATTATGGCGCCCATGCTGGACGCCATCACCATCACGCCCATCGCCCCGCACAGCTTGTCCATGCGACCGATCGTTGTCCGCACCGACCGGCCGATCCGCGTTACAGCCGCACGCCTCAACGAAGGCTCAGCGGTCATCATCGACGGGCAGATCTCGACCGGATTGTGCGACGGCGACGTGCTGGAAGTCGGCCGGGCATCCACACCCATGCGCATCTTCCCACATCCCGGCCGGGCGTTCTTCGATACGCTCACCACCAAGCTGCAATGGGGCCGCAGCCCGCACCACACCTGAATTCGTAATCCGCCCTTCGACCCCGGCGCGCCGGGACTCAGGGCAAGTAATTCGTAACTCGTAACCCGGGACTTGGCGACAAGGGCTGGAGATCAGGTGATTCGCCGGCGGGAAATGCCGTTAAGGGGTGACATAGGGTTGACACCTGAGTTGGAAAGTGCAAAAGTAACATTTGTTTGCCTCGACCGGGTCGGGAGTTATCGTGATGCTGCATGCGGGATTCACCTTAACGGAGTTGGTGGTGGTCATCGCTATAGTAGGCATGCTCGCCACGCTGGTGATTCCCTCATTTGTAGGTGTCCGTGAGGCAGCGCGTCTGGCCCTGTGTGCCTCGTCGATGCGCGGTGTGGTTGCCGGGCTGACGGGCTATGCGGCTGTGAACCGCTGCCGGCTTCCGCCGTTCGCCTTCAGCGACCACCTGGGCAACCTGCCGCTGTCGGGTCATTGGGGCGGCGTCAGCCAGCCGGGCGACCCAGCCGGCTTCGGCCGGCGGCCAAGCGGGAATTCTGTCGCGTACGTGAACTTGTGGGTGCTGGTCCGCGACGAAGCGGTTTCGCCGGGCCGGCTAATATGCCCCGCAGCAGCGGCCGAGTTGCAAAACGGCGAGGCGAGCTACTTCACCTACACGCGGCGGTACAGCACGTACTGTCTGCGTTTCCCGCCGAGCGAGGATTTGTTTCGCCGGTCTCCGGAGCTGGCCTACGAAGGCGGCGACCTGTTGGGTATCTACGCCCAGTCCGCCGGCGGACAGCGCGTTCGCACCAGCACGACCGGCCAGTATCGCCGCACAGTGCCGCAGGTGCGTATCGATTACCGATATGCAACCGTCGATGCGGCAGCTTGTGGTGACGGCGAATACAACGCATCGGGTGACACTATCCTGGCCGATTCGTTCTGGCGACGCGCATTTTCGCAGGACGCCGACGGGGCGGCGGGGCTTCAGTCGTACCCCGTGCGGGCCGACTGGTGTCACGGCTCTCGTTTCAACGCAGCCCGCGGCGACGGGTCGGTGCGAACGGTCAGTGACGACGGAACGGTGCAGGCCAACAGCATCTCACCAGGCGAACCGCTGGCCGACGACGGGCTGTACTACGCGACCTACGCAGAGCGCATCTGGCAGTTCTTCGACGCAGCCCGGTAAGTGATGCGCCGCAGCTGAGGCCTTTCCGTCGCGGCCGGTGGCGAGTAAACTCCGGCGTATGCGAATACTACTGAGCAACGACGACGGCATTTTAGCTCCGGGCCTGGCGGCACTGCGGGCGGCTGTGGCGGACCTGGGCGAGATCAGCATCGTCGCGCCGGACTCGCCGCAGTCGGCGGCCGGGCACGCGATTACGCTGAAGCATCCGCTTACCGTGCAGCGCGTCGGCTTGGGGGCGCCGGAAAAGTTCTGGGGCATCAGCGTGGACGGCCGACCCGCCGACTGCGTCCGCCTGGCGATTCGGGAACTGCTGGATAAGCCGCCGGAGCTGGTGCTGTCCGGCATCAACGCCGGTCAGAACGTGGGTATCAACGTATTCTACTCCGGCACGGTGGCTGCGGCGGCGGAGGCGGCGATGTTCAACATTCCGGCCGTGGCGTTCTCCGCGGCTACCACCGGCGGCGAGATAGACTTCGAGCGGGCCGCTTCGGGCTGCCGAAAGGTGCTGGACCGCCTGCTCGCCGGCGGGCTGTCGCCGGGCGACCTGATCAACGTGAACGTACCCGCTCTGGCCGGCGGCGAGCCCAAAGGCGTGCAAGTGGTGCGGCAGTCTACGGCCGGGCTTGAAGACGTCTACCGCCGCCGCGTTGACGGCGACGGGGGCGAGTCATACAGGCTCGGCGACGTCTATAAGTTTCTGCCCGGCGAGGCCGACTGCGACGTGGCGGCACTGGCCGATGGGTACATAACCGTCACGCCGCTGCAAGTGGACATGACGCGCGGCGACAGGCTCAAAACCCTAAAACGGATCATGGGGCAATAGCGCACGGCTTGTAATACGG
>JAXIHJ010000034.1:0-10074 GCA_034189755.1 Planctomycetota bacterium | reverse complement strand
GAACGAAGACTGGGCCCTGTAGGATTCGAACCTACGACCAATGGATTATGAGTCCACTGCTCTAACCGCTGAGCTAAGGGCCCGCCTGTGTTTGGCGGTACCAAGCTGTCCGCCCCAGGCCGGATAACGGGAATAACTCTATCTTTCCTGACTGCGGTGGTCAAGATGCTCGTCGAAATACCACTTGGCCAGGGGCGGCAGCCGCGACTTTTCTTGAGAGACGGCCTAATTTTTCTTAAAATGAGTCGACGTGGATGTTAGTTAGTCCACCTGAGGTGAAAAGAGCCATGGCAAGAGCAAAAGCGGTATTAAGGAAATCGCCTGTTGCGTTTGTGAGCGACTATCTGCCTCGCCGTTGTGGCATAGCGACGTTTACGTATGATCTGTCCGAGGCCGTCGCCGCCGAGCAGGGAGGTAAGTCGGGGCTGTTTGTTGTTGCGATAAATGACGTGCCGGAAGGCTATCCGTATTCCGAGCGTGTCCGCTTTGAGGTTCGCCAGGCGGTGCAGGCTGACTATCGGCTGGCGGCGGAGTTCCTCAATTTTAATCAGGTCTCGGCGGTATGCTTGCAGCACGAGTATGGTATATTCGGCGGGACATCCGGCTCGCACGTACTGGCGCTGCTGAGGCGCCTTCGCCGGCCGGTCGTCGTTACACTCCACACCATCTTGAAGGAGCCGAACGATCAACAATCGATCGTTCTTAGGGAAATCGCACGCATGGCCGACCGCTTGGTCACAATGAGCGACTTGGCGCACGATATTCTTCACGACGTGTACGAGATTCCCCGGGAGAAGATAAGGACGATTCCACACGGCATCCTCGACGTTCCGTTTGTCGATCCGAATTTCTACAAGGACAAGTTCGGCGTGGAAGGCCGGAAGGTCATGCTGACGTTCGGCCTGCTGTCGCCGGGCAAGGGAATCGAGTATGTCATTGAGGCCTTGCCGGCCATTTTGAAGAAGCATCCGGATTTGGTGTACATTGTCCTGGGCGCCACGCACCCGCACGTTAAGCGCTCCAGCGGTGAAGAATATCGCAACAGCCTCTATCGCCGGGTGCATGAGCTGAACCTGGACGACCATGTAATCTTCCAGAACCGTTTTGTGGAACTCAGCGAGCTGGGCGAGTTTCTCGGCGCAGCCGATATCTACGTTACCCCGTACCTCAGCGAGGCGCAGATTACCTCCGGCACGCTGGCTTACGCATTGGGGGCCGGCAAGGCGGTGGTCTCCACGCCGTACTGGTATGCTCAGGAAATGCTCGCCGAAGATCGAGGCCGGCTGGTGCCGTTTCGTAACTCGGACGCCATCGCCGAGCAGGTGATCGACCTGTTGGACGACGAGGTCAGTCGCCACGCCATGCGGAAGCGGGCGTACAACTTTTGCCGGAAAATGACCTGGAAACGGGTCGCGCGTTCCTATCTGGAGCTTTTTTCCGAGGCCTGCGACGCCTGGGTGGCAAGGCGCCATCCCGTTGTGGCTGCGGATTCCCGAAAGAAATCGCAGAAGATCGAGGAACTGCCGGAGGTGGACCTGCGTCACCTCCGTCTGCTGACCGACGATACCGGCATCCTTCAGCATTGCCTTTACGCCACGCCCAACCGCTCGCACGGCTATTGCACCGATGACAACGCCAGGGCGCTTATTGTGGCCGTGATGCACTGGGATCAGACGCGCAACCCGGAAGCGATTCCGCTGATGCAGAAGTACCTTTCGTACATCGCCCACGCGATGAACACCAAGACGGGCCGCTTCCATAACTTCCTGGACTACGACCGGACCTGGGCTGAGAAGGGCGACAGTGAGGACAGTCACGCCCGGGCGCTTTGGGGGCTTGGCATGGCCGTAGCGCTTTGTCCGCATGAGTCGATGATCGCCCTTGCGACGAAACTGTTCATTCGGGGCCTGCCGGCGGTGGAAAGATTTTCTTCGCCGCGGTCATGGGCGTTTATTATTGTCGGGCTGCATGCCTACCTGAGGCGTTTCGGCGGGGATTCGGAGGTTCGTCGGCTGCGGGCGCTGCTCACCGAGCGCCTGGTGGAACGCTTCGCTGCGAACATGGCCGACGACTGGCCCTGGCTGGAGGACGAGGTAACCTACGCCAACGCCAAGCTGCCTCATGCCCTGTTGATGAGCGGCAAGTGGATGCAGCGGGGCGATATCATCGACATCGGCAAGAAATCGCTGGAATGGCTCTTGCGGATACAAACCAACGACAGCGGCATGCTCTCTATCATTGGATCGAACGGCTGGTACGTTCGGGGGCAGCAAGCGGCGCAGTTTGACCAGCAGCCGATCGAGGCTCACGCGCTGGTGGACGCCTGCATCGAAGCCTATCACGTAACCAGGGAAAGGAAATGGCTTAACGAGGCCCGCAAGGCCTTTAACTGGTTCCTGGGTGATAACGACTTGAGAACCCCAATCTACGACTTCACAACGGGAGGCTGCCGAGACGGACTGCACTCCGATCGCGTCAACGAGAACCAGGGGGCGGAAAGCACCCTCGCCTGGCTGATGAGCCTGCTTTTGATGCACGATGTGCAAATGGAGCAAACGTTGGGCGGCGTTCCGGCCGATAAAGAAATGGAGCAGCGCCCGGTTCACAAGCCCATCGGCTCCAGCGGGCCTGTTGTTAAAGCCAAGGTGAAGGAAAATGCCCGCCCCAATAGTAATGATAAGTAGCTATCCGCCGAGGTTGTGTGGAATCGGCACCTTTTGTGAAGAAGCACGCGAATTCATCCAAAAGCAAAACCCCAACCGCGACGTCCTTGTCATCAGCCATACCGACGGCGCCGGGGACGGCGTGTTTCCATTGATGGACCTTTCCCACCGCGACTGGTGGCGACCCGTAGCCGAGCAGGTTCATAAACTTAAACCTTATGCAGTTCACCTTGAACACGAGTATGGCCTGTATGAGTACCACGACGATCGCGGCCGCGGCGACGGGAATGAAGGTTTCCTCGCGCTGCTTGATGCGATAGATGACGTTCCGACAGTCATCGAGCCACACACGGTGCACGGACGGCTGACTGAGTTCGAGGCCGATTTCATCTTTAAGATGTGCCGCCGGGCTAATGTGGTGATATTCAAGTGCCACTACCAGAAGTGGCGCCTGGACTGGAACTTCTCAGGTAAAGGCTGGCCGACGCCGAGAAACATCATGGTCATTCCGCACGGCGCCAGGCCGGACCGAAGGTACTCTCTGGAAGAAGTGGTCAAACTCCGCAATGAACTTTCGCTGGACAAGTTTCCCTATCTTTCCGCACACCTCGTCGGCCTGATCGGCTGGATACAGTCCAACAAGCGATGGGACATCCTGACCAGCATGTGGGAGGAAATCGCCGACACCATCAAGCAGCGCACCGGCGAAGATTGGGACCTGCTGGCCGCCGGAACTTGGCGCGACCCGAACCACAAAGCCGACTATGACAAGTACAAAAATGAAGTGGAGCTGCTGGAGAAGAAAGGCCTGGCCCACTACTACGAATTTGTCCCGCGCGGCGACATTTACTACAAGATGATGGCTGTTTGCGACTTCATCGTTCTGCCCAGCACGGACGAGACGCAGTCGGGCACGCTGGCGAGGATCATCGCGATGAACAAGCCCTACATCACCACCGCGCCGATGGAAGGCCTGACCGCCCAAACGCTGGAAAGCGGCGGCGGGGCGCTGTTCACCACCAGGGATATGCTCAAGCATCACGTTATCGAGCTGGCCTGCAACGAAGCCGCACGCATGCGCATGGGCGAAAACCTCAAGCGATACCTCGACGAGGTCATCTCCTGGACCGTGGTGGCCAGGCAGTACGGTGAAGCCTATCGTCTTGCCCGACAGGCTATCAAGACCGGAAAACCGGCCCAACTGCCGCTGGAATTCTGATCCGGGCACACCCGCGACTAACCAGGCAGGCCTTAACCGGCGCGCCGCCGCAGTCTACACGCGATGCGCCCGGCTTGACTTGCTTTGCAGGCGGAATTCATAATGTAACTCCTGGGACCATGCACTATGAAGACCCGTGTGGTTAAAGTTCGAAGCAACAGGCAGGTCGCGGCGGCCGGCCGGCGGGCTGCACGCGCTCTGAAAGCGGGCAAGCTGGTCGGATTTGCCACAGAGACGGTTTACGGCGTGGCGGCCGTTGCGAGCAACCGCGCCGCGATGAATCGCCTGCGCAAGATCAAGTCGCGCCCGCTTAGGCCGTTCAGTGTTCACCTGCCCCGGCCGGAAGATGTCCGCCGCTACGTGTGCGACGTTCCGATCGGGGCGGGACGGCTTATCGAAAAGGCCTGGCCCGGCCCGGTTACGCTCGTGCTGCCGGCAGGGGCGGAACACGCCGGGGACTTGCTCCGGCACCGCCGCCTGAACAGCGTGCTTTGTTATGACGGGGCTATCGGGCTGCGATGTCCTGACGAAGCGGTGGCCGGAGCAATGCTGTCAGCCGTCAAGGCCTCGGTCGTCGCCTGCAGCGCCAACCCTGCAAACGAACCCTCGCCGCGCAGCGCCAAAGAAGTGCTGGCCTCGCTGGACGGGTCCATCGACCTGCTGATCGACAGCGGCCCGACGCGCTTCGGTGCAGACAGCACCATCGTGCGGTTCGCCGAAGACGGCTCGTGGAAGGTCGTCCGCAGGGGCGTATATGACACTCAAGCCATCCGCCGGTTTTTGAAGCGTACGATTCTGTTCATCTGCACGGGCAACACCTGCCGCAGCGCGATGGCTGCCGGATTGGCCAAAAAACTGCTCGCCGACCGGCTCGACTGCCGTGTATCGGACTTGAAGGCCAAGGGCCTGGACGTGCTTTCTGCGGGCGTTTTTGCATCCGACGGCGCCAGGGCCGCACCAGAGGCCGTTTGCGCCGCCAGAGAACTCGGCGCCGATATTTCCAGACACCGCAGCCGAAAACTGACTATCGAGTTGATTTACGAAGCCGATTTGGTATTCTGCATGACCGATGTGCACGTGTACGAGGTTCGTAGCCTTATGCCCGAAGTGGCGGACAAAGCCAAGAGGCTCGACGCTGATTGTAACGTGCCCGACCCCATCGGCGGCGGAACGGCGGTCTATCGCCGGGCCGCAAGGCAGATTGAGCGTGCTTTACGGATTTGTCTGGATAAGGAAAAGCCATGATTATCGCCCTTGCTGCAGATCACCGCGGCCACGCGACGAAGGAAAAGGTCCTCGCCATGCTGAACGAGCATCAGGTGCTCGACATGGGCACCAACAGCTCCAAGAGTTGCGACTATCCTGACTTGGCCTATCCGGCGGCCAAATCGGTCGCTGACGGCAAAGTGGACCGTGCGATCCTGATATGTGGCAGCGGCATCGGGATGGACATCTGCGCCAACAAAGTGCCCGGCGTGCGCGCGGCGCTTTGCCATGATGAGCTGACGGCCCAGATGTCGCGCCGCCACAACAATGCCAACGTCCTGTGCCTTGCCAGCGACGTGCTCGGTGAAGAGTTAATCCGGCGGATAGTCGCCGGTTGGCTGAGCACCGAATTTGAAGGCGGGGGCCGACACGGCCGCCGTGTTGGAAAGATGGCGCTGATCGAACAGGGCAAAGACCCCAATCTCTGCGATGAAGCGGGGGGCAATAAGCAGGAAAAGTAGCACCGCCGCTCAGCCTGTCGGGAATGCTTCCAGGGCGTCATTGCTGCCGATCAGCAGCAGGACGTCGCCTTTTTTGATGACGCTGTCGGCCATCGGTACGCTGATAACGAACTGGCGGGTTCGTATTTGCCCGTCGGCGTCGGTTTCTTCGGCCGTTCTGCGGATGGCTACCACGTTGACCTGGTGTTTCCTGCGGATGTCCAGATCGGTGAGCGTCTTGTTGAAAAAGCTCTCCGGCGCGGCGATCTGAACGAGGCTGTAGCCTTCGGCCAGGTCGATGCGCTCCATGATGGCTGAGGCGACCAGCCGATTCCGCCAGCGGTCTGCGGATTCCCGCTCCGGGTTGACGAGGCCGTCGGCGCCGATGCGCGTGAGTATCTGCCCGCGTACGGAGGTGGTGGCCCGGCTGATGACACGCGGCACGCCGAGCTGCTTGAGAATCACCGTGGTAAGGGCGCTGTCCTCGAACGCCGTGCCGATGCCCACGATAGCGACGTCCACCTTGTCTATTGCCTGTGAGCGGAGCGCCTCTTCGTCGGTGCTGTCCAGGCAGACCGCCAGTGTTACGCGGTCGCGTATCGCCTCTACCAGTTCCTTGTGTCGGTCCACGGCGATAACCTCCGCGCCGGCGTCGGCCAGCAGCGTAGCCAGCCGCGTCCCGAACCGACCCAGACCTATAACGGCGAATCGTTCCATGTTTCTATCCAATTACTACGGTTTCCGCTGGATATTCATATTTTACGTGGCGAATCCGGCTCGCCAGCGCAAGCAGCAGGGTCAACGGTCCCAGCCGGCCGATGAACATGCCGACTATAGTGACGCATTTTCCGGAAAAGTTCAAACCCGATGTTACGCCGGTCGTCAGGCCCACCGTGCCGCAGGCGCTGCACGCCTCGAAGAGCAGGTCGATAAACTGTTGCTGGTGGTTCCTCATGGCGATGCACAGCCCCAGCGTAATCGCCGCGACAAGCCCAAGGTAAAGCACAGCCAGCGCCACGGCCCGTTTCAGCAGTTCGACGGAGACGGACCGCCGGAACACCTCAACGTCGTTTCGCCTTCGCAGCATATTGTAGGCCACCAGCACCAGCAATGCGACGGTAACGGTTTTCATGCCGCCGGCTGTGCTTGCGGGGCTGCCACCGATGAGCATCAGTCCGCACATCCATAGTTTGCCCGCGTTGGAAAGCCTGGCCGTCTCGATTGTGTTGAATCCGGCCGTCCGGGCCGTAATCGACTGGAACACCGCCTGATTGGCCCTCTGCGGCCAACTTACACCGTACCAGATGCCCTTTTGCGCGCTGGCCGGACCTCGCTGATCATGGTGAGCGAGCACCGGGCCGCCAACAGGCTCCACGAGCAGCAGCCCCACCGCGCCAAGGACAATCAGCAGCGCGCTGCTGCTGAGAACAATCTTGGAATGCAGCGACAGCCTCGGTCGCGGCCAGGCGTGGGTCATTCCTGCCGTAGGCCGGCTCAGGCGGCCGACCAGCCGATGAACCACGGACCGAAAATATCCGGCGACGTCCTGCAGCACCGGAAAACCAAGCCCACCCACTACGATCAGCGGCGCCATCACGCCGAAAATCTGCCAGTGGTTGCGCAGGGGCGTTGCCCAGTTGCCCTTGACGCCCTGCGCCATGTTGTCGGCGTACAACGCAAAGCCGGCGTTGCAGAAACTCGAAACGCTGTGAAAGACGCTGTCCCAGACGGCCTTGGCCTGCGGCGGCGGCGTAGACTCCGGCCCCTGCCCGGCGGCGAACATCGGATAAAAACCAATCGCCCCCACAATTTCCAGGGCGATGGTCAGCACCACTACGAACGCCACGGTCCGGCCGAGCCGGCCGATCCGGTCAGTTGACATAGTCCGGCCGATGGCGTCGGAGCCGCGCAGCGACAACTCCTTGCCCACCAGCATTGCCAGGATTGTGCCGAACATCATGATACCCAGCCCGCCGATCTGGATGAGCGCCAGTATCACAGCCTGGCCGAACGGCGTCCATTCCGTAGACGTCTGGCGGACGATCAATCCGGTTACGCAGGTGGCGCTGGTGGCTGTAAACAGTGCGTCGATATAGGAAGCGCCCTGGCCTGCCGGCGTGGCCACCGGCAGCATGAGCAGGCCCGACCCGACCAGGCAGAACACGGCAAAGCTGGAAAACAGCAGCCGGGTCGGGTGGATGCCGCTGCCGGCAAACCGCAGGTGGATACTTACGCCGTGGAGGATCAGCGAGACCAGGATGTAAACCTGCGTGATGACGACGTACAGCGCCCCGGCCGACAGGACGCTCAGATGAAGCCGAAAACTGACGGTTATCGCCACCGCCGCCAGCAGGATAAGCAGGAAATCCACCCAGTTCTCGCGCAGGTAGAAAAGCCGCCGGCCGGCCAGCCCCAGCCGAATAAAACGGTCCAGCACGAATATGCCTACGATGACGCTCTCGACGATGTGCAGCAGTTGCCGGTCCACCGGCAGCGGTTCGCGAAAGCCGTACTCCAGCACCAGCGCAGCCACCGCCGCCAGGCCGGCCAGGCCGAGAAAAACGTCCATCACACGCAGGATTGTTGCCCTGCGGTCCGGCTGGCGGGATAGGACGATTTGTTCTTTCATCGTCTTAGTCGTTTGTCGGTAAGCGGCGTTACTTGCTTCCGTAGACGTCCTTCGGGTCGAACAGTTTTTGGGCGATTACGTCCCACCCGCCGTCGGCTGCGTTGAGCCTGCGATAGAAGCAGGATGCGTAGCCCTCGTGGCAGGCCGGGCCGTGCGGAGCGACCTCAATCAGCAGCGTGTCGGCGTCGCAGTCGGTGTAGATGGCCTTGACATCCTGGCTGTGGCCGGATGATTCGCCCTTCATCCAGATTTTCCGCCGGCTGCGCGAGAAGAAATGCGTCTTGCCGGTCCGAAGAGTTTCCCGCAGGGCCGTTTCGTTCATGTACGCCACCATCAGCACCGCCCTGGTCTCGGCGTCCACGCAGACAGCCGGGATCAGCCCGGCGGCGTCGTACTTCAAGGCCTGAATCGTCTCGTCCAGCTTGCCCACTTGAAAACTCCTTATGTTTCCTAATGGCGTGCAATCATGCTATCGTAGGGTTGCGTTGCGGTCAAACCATGTTGCCTCTGGCGGATTCAATCGCCAATTGAAAATCGTCAATCGTCAATTGCCAATCGTTACGCTCCGGCCAGCAGGTCGAGCCTGCCTGCGTAGGCCCTGAGCATCTCGCGGCGGAGCGTCTGGTTGTGCGGGGCGTTCAGGCCGGGGTCTTCGCAGACAATCGCAAAGGCGTCGCGGCGGGCCAGGCGGAGCAGATCGAAATCCTCCGCCAAATCTGCGACCTTGAGTTCCGGCAGCCCGTGCTGACGCGTGCCGAACAGCTCGCCAGGCCCTCGGAGGCGCAGGTCCTCCTCGGCTATCTTGAACCCGTCATGCGTCTCGGCGAGCACCTCCAGCCGTCGCCGGGCGATCGGGTTTTTCGGCGACGCGACCAGGATGCACGTGGCGTTTTCAGCCGACCTGCCAATCCGCCCGCGGAGCTGGTGCAGTTGGGCCAGGCCGAACCGCTCGGCGTGCATGACGACCATCACGTTGGCGGCCGGCACGTCCAGTCCGACCTCCACCACGACCGATGCGGCCAGCGCTTGGATTTTGCCTGCGTGGAAGTCGGCCATGACGGCCTCCTTCTCAGCCGGCGGCATCTGCCCGTGAATCAGGCCGATGCGGTAGTCCTTCAGCTCGCCGGCGGCCAGTTCTTCATGCGCCTGCTGAGCCGCGGTCAACTGCACGTCGGGCGAGGGATTGACCAGCGGATAGATGAAGTACGCCTGCTGGCCGGCGTCGAGCCTGTCGCGGACGAAGCTATACACAGCCGGCAGATCGGACTGACGGACGCATCGGGTTTCGGTCGTCCCCCGGCCGGGCGGGAGCTGGTCGATGACCGAGACGTCCAGATCGCCGAAGACCGTCATCGCCAGCGTCCTCGGTATCGGCGTAGCCGTCATCACCAGGTAATGCGGCGCGAAGCCCTTGGCGCGGAAACCGGCCCGCTGGCGAACACCAAACTTGTGCTGCTCGTCCACGACGACCAGCGCCAATTGCCTGAATCGCACGTCTTGGCTGATGAGTGCGTGTGTGCCGACGACGATGTCAATTTCGCCGCCGGCCAGCGCCTCCAGCCGGCGGTTCCGCTCCGCTGCACCTAAGCCGCCAACGATCATGGCCAGTTTCACCCGGCTGTCTTCCAAGTACGCGGTAATCTTTTGGTAGTGCTGTGCGGCGAGTATTTCCGTCGGCGCCATAATCGCCACCTGCCTGCGGTTCGCTACGGCCAGCAGCGCCGCGTACAGCGCGACGACCGTCTTGCCCGACCCGACGTCGCCCTGGAGCAGGCGGTTGGTAGGCCGGTCCCGCCCCAGGTCGGCGGCAATCTCCGCCACGGCGCGGTCCTGGGCATCGGTCAGCTTAAATGGAAA
>JAXIHJ010000033.1:0-12567 GCA_034189755.1 Planctomycetota bacterium | reverse complement strand
GGAGAAGGTAGAAAATAGATAAGAAGAAACGCTTTCGCGCGGACAGATACGCCCATAAACGAATCGGCTTCTCCTGCAGTCTCCTTCTCTACTATCTACTTTCAAGAGAAAACGAGTATGGCCTTCCTTTTTGAGAAACTCGCCGTCTATCAAAAATCGGACCTTGAGGAAATCGCACGAATGCTCTCCGGCCTGATTAAGGGGCTAGAGAACCGAAAGGCTTGAATCCACGTCCTGACCTGGCGTTCGCATAAAAGCCAGTCAACTAGAGCAGTGGAACAGTTGAAAAGGAAAGCACCAATCTTCTCAACCTCCGGCTCTGTTGACGCAATTTCCGTTACCTGTTGCCAGAAAGGCTGCTCAGGCCCGTAGATTTCGAGCAGTTTGCACCTTGACAACAGGGAGAGGGATGCTAAACTTAGAGCGTTAAGCTTAGAGCACTAAGCTGGGCGGCCTTTAAGGGCCTGTACCGACATTACAACGAAAGCCTGCCGCCCCCCTGCCGGTGGTTAATTGTTACCGATTATCCGACCGGAGTTGCGATTATAGTACCGACAGCCGCACGGAAAGCCCAAATGAGGATAAGAGTATGTATTCGAAAGAAACTCTGACCAAAATGTACAGGACCCTCTACGCGATCCGTACATTTGAGACGCGGTGCATCAAGCTGTATCGCCAGGGGCTGATCCGCGGATACTTTCACCCCTACCTTGGCGAGGAAGCCATTGCGACCGGCGTGTGTGCGGCCCTGGAAGAAAGAGACTACATCGTCAGCACGCATCGCGGCCACGGGCACTGCATCGCTCGCGGCGCGGAGATCAAAAAAATGCTGGCGGAGCTTTTGGGAAAGGCTGCGGGATACTGCAACGGCCGGGGCGGGTCCATGCACATCGCCGATTTCTCCACGAACAATCTCGGCGCCAACGGTATCGTCGGCGCGGGAATCCCTCTCGGCGTCGGCGCGGCCCTCGGTGCCAAGATACGCGGCGAAGATCGAGTCGCGGCGATTTTCTTCTCGGACGGGGCCGCCAACAACGGCGTATTCGCCGAGGCGATGAATCTCGCGGCGATATGGGACCTCGCAGTAATCCTCGTGCTGGAGAACAACCATTACGCCGTCTCCACGCCGATCGAACAGGTCAGCCGAAGCGCCGACCTGTACAAGCGGGGCCTGGGCTATGGGGTGGAGAGCTTCGCCGTGGACGGCAATGACATATTGGAAGTCTATCAGAAAACGGCGGCTGCGGCTGCAAAGTGCCGCGACGGCAAAGGCCCCATACTCATGGAGGCCAAGACGTATCGCCATACGGGGCACCACGTTAATGATCCGGGCCAGTATATGCCGAAAGAAACGCTCGATTACTACAAGTCCAAAGACCCGGTGAAGATCGGGCGGAATTACTTGTTGAAAGAGGCCAAGGCCTCGCCGGAAGAAGTAAAGCGCATCGAGGCGGCTGTCGAGCAGGAACTTGAAGAGGCGGTACAGTTTGCCGTGGACAGCCCCGCTCCGTCCGTCGAGGAATTTTTGCTGGAGGTGGAAAACGCATGACGGCGAATACGAAGACGGAACTCGCTGCGGCGACCGGCAGGAACATCATGTTGCGCCAGGCCCTCAATGAGGCCCTGGCGGAAGAGATGAGGCTTGACCCGAAGGTCTTCGTCATGGGCCTCGGCGTCGCCGAGCGCGGCGGTTCCTACAAGGTTACTGTCGGGCTGCTGGATGAATTCGGCCCGTTGCGCGCGATTGATACGCCGATATCCGAACCCAGCTTCACGGGTGCGGCTGTGGGTGCAGCCATTACGGGTATGAGGCCCGTGGTCGAAATTCTCTTTGTGGATTTCTCGCTGCTGGTCCTGGACCAGCTTGTCAATCAGGCGGCGAAGTTCAAGTTTATGACCGGCGGTGCGGGCAGCGTGCCCATGGTTCTGCGTACACAGGGGGGCGTGGGCAACGGCCTGGCGGCCCAGCACTCACAAAGCCTGGAGGCGATTTTCTACCATATTCCCGGCCTGAAGCTCGTTGTGCCCTCCACGCCGTATGACGCCAAAGGGCTGCTCAAAAGCGCAATACGCAGCGATGAGCCTGTGGTCTTCATGGAGCACAAGCTGCTGTACATGGTCGAGGGCGAGGTGCCGGCTGAGCAGTACCTCGTCGAACTGGGCAAGGCGGACGTCAAGCGGAGCGGGTCCGACGTTACGCTAATCGCCTGGTCGAACATGATACCGCGATGCCTGGCTGCCGCTGAAAAACTCGCGGATGAAGGCATCGACGCGGAGGTTGTCGATCCCCGCACACTCGTGCCGCTGGACAAGGACACGATCATCGAATCCGCGAAAAAGACGGGCAACGTCGTGATTGTCCAGGAGGCGGTCCGCCGAGGCGGCGTAGCCAGCGATATTGCTTCCATCATCCAGCAGGAGGCGTTTGATTACCTCGATGCGCCGATAAAGATCATCGCCGGAAAGAATACTCCGATCCCGTTTAACCTGGAGCTGGAGAAGGCCTGCGTTCCGCAGGAGTCGGACATAATCCTTGCGGTCAGAAGCCGGGTACACGATAAGGGATGAAAGTTCAGGAACACACGAGGCGCCGAACAATAAGGGTAAGGCAAAAATGGTCCCCATCATCATGCCGCAGGTCGGCCAGGACATACCAAAAGCCAAGATTACACAATGGCTCAAGCGCGAGAACGACCCCGTTCAGAAGGATGAGGTTGTCGCAGTCGTCGAGTCGGAAAAGGCCAGTTTTGAGCTGGAGGCCGAGGCGTCGGGCGTTCTGTTGAAAATCCTTCACCGGGAAGGCGAAGAGGTGGAAATCCTTACGCCCATCGGATATATCGGCCAGCCTGAAGAGGCATCAGAACTGTCGGCCCCGTCAAAACCCGGCGCCGAAGAATCCGCCGGGCCAAAAGCCAAGGATGCCCAAACCAAACAGCCCCCCCAAGCCGCGGGCGACAAGGCCGAGGCCGGGCACCTGCGCGCCTCACCCATAGCCAAACGTCTTGCCGAAGAGCACGGTGTTAATCTCAAGAACATCAAAGGCACAGGCCCCGGAAATCGCATTATCAAGCGCGACGTTCTGGCGGCGGTTTCCGCCGTCGGGCAGGCTGCCCCGCCGCCGGCGGAGAAACAGCCTGCTCCGGATGACGATACGACGGTGCCGTTCAGCAGGATGAGAAAGGCCATCGCCAAGCGACTGACGCTCAGCAAGCAGACCATCCCGCATTTTTATCTCGCCGTCGACGTGGACATGACAGAGGCGCTCAAGTGGCGTAAGGCCGAGAACGAAAAGAACGCCACCAGGATCACCGTTACGGACATAGTCATCAAAGCCACCGCATCAGCCCTTGTTAAATTCCCCCGCCTCAATGCATACGTGGACTCCGAGGAGATGACCTTGAAAAAGGACATCAACGTCGGCGTTGCGGTCTCCGTAGAAGACGGGCTTCTGGTGCCCATCATACCCAATGCGGACGGCAAGAGCCTTGCCGAGATTTCCGAGCTGTCGAGGGCGAACGCCGAGGCCGCCAGGGCCGGAACCGTGGATTTGAAGGCCAAAGGAACCTTCACCATCAGCACGCTGGGGATGTATTCCGTTCGCGAGTTTTTCCCGATTATCAACCCGCCTCAATGTGCAATCCTGGGCATAGGAAGCGCCGAGCGGCGAGCAGTGCCCGTTGCCGGCAAGATAGGCATCAGGGACATGATGACACTGACGCTGGCGTGCGATCACCGCGCCGCGGACGGCGTTTACGCCGCCCAGTTTTTGAACGAGATAAGGAATTCGCTTCAAAGCATTTCCTAGGCACAGAGACAACACGAATCTTGCCTGGCCTCTAACACAGGAGCTGGTTATGAAGATTTTTTTGGATACCGCGGATGTGGCTGCCGTGCAAAAGGCGCAGGCGACAGGGCTTATAGACGGCGTTACGACCAATCCGGCCAAGATAGCCGAGAGCGGAAGAAAATTTAAGGACGTGGTAAAAGAGATATGTTCGGTTACGCCCGGCCCGGTCAGTGCCGAAGCGATGTCCGAAACCGCAGACGCCCTGGTTCAAGAAGCGCAGCAGATTGCCTCAATTGCTCCCAATGTCGTTGTTAAGCTCCCGATGACAGTCGAAGGGCTGACCGCAGCCGGCATCCTGGAAAGAGAAAAGGACGTCCGCGTCAACGTAACGATGGTATTCTCTGCGGCACAGGCGCATCTTGCCATGAAGGCCGGCGCCAGCTATGTAAGCATCGTCCTCAGTCGCCTGGACGCTGTCGCCAACGAGAGCGACATCCTCGTGCGGGACACCGCTGCAATTAAGCGGAACTACGGTTTTGAATCTGAGATCATCGCCGGCAGCCTGAAAACGACCAATCACATTCTTTCGTGTCTGCGGGCGGGGATCGATATTGCAACCGTCCCGGATACGCTGTTCTTCCAGATGTTCCTGCATCCGTTGACCGATGCCGGACTGGCGGGATTCGCAAAGGTTTGGCAGAAAGTTCCAAAGTAACCTCTTAAAGAGAGAGGTGTGCGCAAAACTGCTCTTGTGCCCGGCGAGACCCTCTGGGATTTACCAGAGGCCGTGTTTGATTTGAGAGAATCGGTTCGGACACCAACGTTGAGGTAAAGTTGTTAGAACGGTCATTGTACTGGGAGACCTGAATCTTGATGTTATCCTTTCTGGGATACAAAAGTATCCATCTTTTGGGAAGGATATCCTCGCGGCCAACCACGTAATGAAGGCGGGCGGCTCTGCTGCAAACGTAGCGTTAATGCTTGCTGCAAGCGCTTGTGAGGTAAGGCTTTTCAGCCAAGTGGGGAATGATTTTCGGGTGCCCCCGGGATGCTCCACGAGATGTTGAACGAGGGGTTTGGAATCGGCCCGAAATCGTCAGATCGGGCGATTTCAAGCCACCAAAACGCGGGATGGCGGACTCTATGCGAAGGTTACATCTGGTTCGCCAGGCTTCATCGCCGGCCAGAAAGGCCACAAGTTCATTCCAAAGAGTCCTTTGCGACGACGGCTCCATGAACCAGCCAATAAACTGCTCTGCTCTGCGTTCAAACTCACAAGGGGCAAGGCGATTTTTCAAGGCCGCGAAGCCGACCTTGAAAAATAGAGCAGGTGAGCAGTAGATCAGTTGAGCAGGTGAAACGACAAAGACCTGAGGCTTGGGTTTGAGCGGGATTTCGGACAAGGTCGCTCACCTGCGGTCTCCTGGCCCTGAGCGAGCGAAGCAAGCCGAAGGGGTGTTCTCCTAATCTCCTGCTCAAGAATAATTACACAATGGCTTTCATGTTCGAAAATAAGGAAGAGATCTTCCCGTCCGGCCTCGCAGTCCTGGGCCTGCCGGTTTTCAGCGGCCAAGCTGCGAGCCGGCCGCTCAGACCGAGACCAGGCCGTTCTGTATGGCGTGACGAAACAGCCCGGCGATGGTCTCCACCTCACACTTTCGATAAATCCTGTAGCGGTGGTTCTCTACCGTCTTGGGGCTGATGTGCAGGCGTCGGGCAATTTCCTTGCTGCTCAGGCCTTCGCACAGGAGTTGGACGACCTCTTCCTCCCGCCGACTGAGTTCCATGCTCGGCAGGCCCTGGCTTTGGTTTGGCTGCATCGCCGTCGAGACGTCACCGACCAACAACTCGGCAGCAGCCGGCGCAAGATACACCTTATTCTGTGCGGCCATCTTTATCGCCTTGATAAGCTCGGCCGGTTCGGCATCCAGGTTCACATATGCCTTTGCCCCGATACGCAGGGCGGCGTAGATCTGGGCCCGGTTGGCCTGCGGTGCGAGGATCGCAAGCGGAATGCTGTGGCTGCTTTTGCGAAGAATCTCACGGACCTGGTGGAACGTACTGAATGGGCCGCTGGACAGGATTAGAACGATCACGTCGCAATTGCGGCTGCTGTCGCTCTTGATCCACTGCTCAAAAGCGAATTCATCATCAGGTATGGTAATAACGGTAAACCCAATGCTTTGCAACAGCTTCTGGATGGCAATCTGCACAATATGCATGCCGCGGAACAGGCAGACGCGGATGCCTTCGCCCTGATTGTCGGCCGGCCGGCGGCGATGATCTTTTTCATCAGGCGGCTTGGCCATAATTCGGCTAATCCTTAACTCGCCGTCCGATGGCTGAAGCGTATCGGCCGCCGTGCCAACCCACGTGAGACAGGGAGATTCCCCATCCTCGCACTGGCGAGGCCCCAACCCGAAAGTTTACCGGCCCAAAGGACCGGCAATAAGCAAGGATTCCACCTTGCCATGTAATTATATCCCGGCCGAGGCAGCTATAAAAGACAAACTACAGAATTTTCCACCGAGCTTTAATGTTCAGGCGAAGGACGATATTGGGCCAAGGTCTGCCAAAAACCACCGCCTCACCCCTCCATAATGCACCTGCCGCGCCAAAATCCGTGAGAACGGCCGGGCAGGCGGAGAAAATGGCTGTAACGCCTGTTATTAAAGGGAGATAAAAAAATAAAATTTTTCCGGCTGATTCCAGGCGACAGGCTCATCGGCGGGATTTGTGGGGATTTCCCGCACATTGCATTCGGAAGTCGTGGGCATTATTACCCGCTTTCGGCCTCGGACTACTGCCTCGGTGCGGATTGGCCAACATGGGGGAAGTTTTCTTGACATTTCCGGCCGGAAGCTCATAATCTCCCGTTTTCACGAGAAACCAGGGAGCGACAATAGTGTACGCTATTATTGAAGACAGCGGTCAGCAGTTTCGGGTCAGTGAAGGCGACGTCCTGAACGTCGACACGCGCGAGCTGGCTGAGAAGGCAAAGGAAATTGAATTCGACCGGGTGCTTCTGGTCAGCGACGACGGAAACGCCAAGGTTGGCGCCCCGCTCTTGGCCAAGGCCAAGGTGCTGGCGGAAATCATAGAGTCAGAGGCCAAAGGCCTGAAGGTTTACGCCGCCGTCTGGCGCCGACGGAAGAACTCGCGGCGGAGGGTCGGCCACCGCCAGAAATACCTCCGCGTCCGAATCACCAAGATCGTCGCGTAAGATCGCGTCGGCATCTCTACAGCGCGGCGACGTGGTGAGCATGGCCTATTTTGCGACATCAAACGTAAAACTCTTTCCCGCGGCGGAGATGGTAACGGCTTGGCCTTCGTCGATTTCGCCGTTGAGGATTTTGCCGGCCAGTGCGTTTTCTATCTTCTGCTGAATCACTCGCTTCAGCGGGCGGGCGCCGTAGGTTACATCCCAGCCGAACTCCGCCAGCAGGTCCTTGGCCGCGGCGGTCAGTTCCAGCGTGATGTCCCGCTCGGCAAGCCGGTCGGACAGCTCGCGGACCTGGATGTCAACGATGGCAGCCAAGTCTTCCTTCGTCAGCGAGTGGAACACGACCGTCTCGTCGATGCGGTTGAGGAACTCCGGCCTAAACTGTTTCTTCAGCGAGTCGGTGAGCTGGGCCTCAATTTCCCAGTCCTCGGCGTTGCGCTCGGCCAACTGCTGGATGTACTGCGAGGCGATGTTGGAGGTCATCACGATTATGGTGTTCTTGAAATCGACGGTTCGCCCCTGCCCGTCGGTCAGGCGTCCGTCGTCCAGCACCTGTAGCAGCACGTTGAACACGTCGCGGTGCGCCTTTTCGATTTCGTCGAAGAGGATAACGCAGTAAGGCCTGCGCCGGACAGCCTCGGTCAGCCGGCCGCCCTCTTCGTAACCGACGTAGCCGGGCGGAGCACCGATCAGCCGGGCCACGGCGTGCTGCTCCATGAACTCGCTCATGTCGATGCGGACCATGGCCTGCTCGCTGTCGAATAAAAGCTCAGCCAGCGCTTTGCACAGCTCGGTCTTGCCCACGCCGGTAGGCCCGAGGAACAGGAAGCTGCCGATCGGGCGCTGCGGGTCGCCCAGCCCGGCACGGTTACGGCGGACGGCGTCGCTGACGACCTTCAGGGCCTCGTCCTGCCCTACCACCCGCCGGCGCAGACGCTGCTCCATCTCCATCAGCCTCTGACGCTGCGACTCCATCAACCTGGCGACCGGGATTTGCGTCCACTTGGCCACCACTTCGGCAATCTGCTCGGGTGTAACTTCCTCGCTGGTCATCCCGCCGTCGCCCTGGAGGCGCGTGAGCTCATCCTCTTGTCCGGTAAGGTCCGCCTCCAGATCCCGCAGCTCGCCGTATTGGATACGCGCTGCCGTTTCCAGGTCGCCGGCCCGCTGGGCCTGTTCCAGCCCGGTCCGCTTGGACTGGATAGTTTCGCGGAGCTGCTTGATCTGCTTCAGGACGTCCTGCTCGTTCTGCCATCGCGCCTGCTGGCGGTCAAACTCCGATTGAAGTTCGGCAAGCTGCTTTTCCAGCGAAGCGAGGCGGTCCTTGCTGGCGGCGTCCTTTTCCTTTCGCAGTGCTTCGCGTTCGATCTGAAGCTGCATGATGCGGCGTTTCCGCTCATCCAGGTCGGCGGGCATGGAGTCGTTTTCGATGCGCAGCCGGCTGGCCGCCTCGTCTATCAGGTCGATGGCCTTGTCAGGCAGGAACCGGTCGGCGATATATCGCCGGCTCATCACGGCCGCGGCTACAAGCGCCGCATCCTGAATCCGCACGCCGTGGTGCGTGTCGTAGCGAGGCTTCAGGCCCCGGAGTATCGCGATGGTGTCGGCCACGGACGGCTCGTCGATGAGGATCGGCTGGAAGCGCCGCTCGAGCGCGGCGTCCTTTTCGACGTGCTTTCGATACTCATCCAGCGTGGTAGCGCCGATGCATCTCAGTTCGCCGCGCGCCAGCGCGGGCTTTATGAGGTTGCCCGCCGAGATGGCGCCCTCGGCCGCCCCTGCGCCCACGACGGTGTGCAGCTCGTCGATAAACAGCACGACCCGCCCGTCGGATTCGGTTACCTCTTTGATGACGGCCTTGAGGCGGTCCTCGAACTCGCCGCGGAACTTCGCACCGGCCAGCAGCGCCCCCATGTCCAGCGCGACGACGGTCTTGCCGGAAAGTCCGGCCGGCACGTCGCCGTTGACTATCCGCTGGGCCAGGCCCTCAACGACGGCCGTCTTGCCCACGCCTGGCGAGCCGATGAGGACGGGATTGTTTTTCGTACGCCGGCTTAGCACCTGCATGCAGCGGCGGATCTCTTCATCCCGCCCGATTACCGGGTCGAGTTTGCCCTGCCGGGCCATCTCGCACAGGTCAAGGCCGTAACGCTGAAGCGCCTGATACTTGTCCTCAGGGTTTTGATCAGTAACGCTCTGGCCGCCGCGGACGGACTTCATAGCCGACAGGATCGCGTCGCGGTCGGCGCCGAGTGTCGTCAGCACCTCTTTGCTCGCCGAGGCCTCATCGGCCAGGGCCAGCAGGAAGTGCTCCACCGAGACGTATTCGTCTTTCATGTTACGGGCCTCTTTTTCGGCCCGGTTCAGCACCTGGTTCAAGGCCGCGTCCATCGACATTCCCGCCTGGCCTGACTGGCTGGGCAGGCGCGACAGCTCCGAGGCTACGACGGAACGTACGCGGTCGGCCGGGATGCCGACCTTCTCCAGCAGCGCAGCGGCAAGCCCGCCGTCTTGCCTAAGCAGTGCATCCAGCAGGTGCAGCGGCCCGACGGCTGCATGGCCGGCATGGGCCGCAATGCTCTGCGCCGCAGCCAGCGCTTCCTGTGCCTTGACTGTCAGTTTGTCCAGACGCATATCGCCTCCTCCCGCCGCACAGCGGCAGCAAAATTCGATTCCTCCACAAAGGAAGCAAACGGTGTGCCTGAATCACAAGTTTTTGTTAAATAAGAGGTTGCCTCCGGGGACCGTTCTGCCAAAATGCACCCATTTCAGCTTACAATTGCCATTGCGGCAGGCTCGTCCCACCTTACGTTACCCTGTGAAACGGGCACGGGTCAGATGCCGTGACGGCATCTGACCCGTGCCCGAAGATTGCAAAGACGGCGATATTTACAGGTGCTGGTTAGTCCTGCGGCCTGACCCGGCCGGCCTCGGGATAGTGCTTGGATATCCACTTGACTATGCCCTTGGCCAGTCCTTCAGCCTTCTTGTCGACGCCCCTGTTCAGGGAGGTGGTGCTTCGACCCACGCAGTTGGCGACAGAAACGACCCGGCCGGTGTCCTTGTCCACCAATTGTATCTCGGCGACTGCCTCCTCGAACGGCCCGAAGACCTCACCGGTGATGCCGGCTGCTTCGTAGTAAATCACCTTGCCCGTAATGACGAGCGTCTTGCCGGACGTGCCGGTGGGCAAACCTTCGTTGTGCAACTGCTCGGTAATCTTGCCGGGCAGGGCGGACAGCAAGCCCGGAGGCGTCCTGCCGCCGAAGCTGTCCTCTATCTGCCCCGGCTGGATGTTGTGATACATCCCCAGCGGGCGGCTTGGGGCCTGAATCTCCGCGTACACGCCCTTGGCGCCCGAAGCCACGCCGATACCCTCTTTCGCCAGCCGGCTGCAACCGCCGAACAACAAGGCTACAGACACCAGTGCTGCAATCATTGTCGTGCGTTTCATAAGATTGTCCTTTCGCCACATGGGCCTGTTGAGAATAAGAAAACACCCTTTTCTTTCGACGCCGAAATCCTAACGCCGCCGGTTCGGGATTGCCAGCCTCAAAACGGCAAGAAAAGAGCCACGGCGGTTAGGCTGCTATTTAGCCACGCGGGCGTTGGCGCTGTAGATTTCGCGCAGCGCCTGTGCTGCGCCGCCGGGGTCGCAGGGATACCACCGAGGCTCGACGCCTAGGAAGTCGCCGGCATAAACGGAGACGTTCTGATCATACTCAGCGCCCGGTTCAAAGACATGCACCCCTATCCAGAGGAACTCGCCGTCATCTTCCTTAAAGAGCAACCCGCCGCGATTCGCTTCGGTTACAGCGGCGTCGGACTGGATAGCGCGGCACGTTTTCCAGCCTGCCGTAAGGTCGCGGACCGCCTGGATTCTTCCGAACGTTTGAATATTACTCGTACTGTTGAGTCTCGGAGAACTCTTGACCATGACAACTTCGTCGCCCTGGGACAGTTCAAGGTCGGGTCTAAACGGCAGCACGACATAGTGTTTGCCCGGCTTAAGGCCTCGCCCGTCAACCTCGAGCACCGCCAGGTCCAGGTTTCCCACCTTGTCCGAGAACCGGCTGACGACCCGCGACTCGCCTGAAACGAAGGTGACCCAGATTTCATACGCCTCGATCTCCGGCGACTTGCCGAGGCCCTTCAGGTCCAGCCAGCCGGAGCTGGTTACCAGGAACAACTTGCCGCCGGCGGACCGGAAGACGCCGGCTGAGCCTATCAGGGTCTTCTCGTCGCTCTGGAGAAAGCCCTTCTTTACGCGGCGGACATTAATGGCCTGAGTAGCCAGCCGAAGTGTCGCGTTATCCAATACCGGCGCCTCGTTGGCGCTGACCGGCGGCACGTCGGCACTCGGCCAGACCGCCCAAAGCCCGGCCAGCAGCACCAAACCGGCCAGGACGCCGAGGGCCAGTCTCTTCCAAAGCTTGTGAGGCCCTTCCAGCAAAACAGGCCGCAGGCGCGCCCACAGCTGCTTGAGACGGGGCCTGGCCCTCATCCAGAACCGATAAAGGGCCGAGCTGCATCCTTCCCGGAGAGCAAGGAGGCCGTGCTTTAATCTCGGCCAGATACTCTTGGCCTGCGAAGGCGCAGGCGCGACAGCCGGCTCGGCGGCTGAATCTGCCGCTTCCGGCCCGGCGCCGGCTGCGACGCCGTGACGAGACAGGGCGCGAACAACAATACTGTAAATCTTCTCTTCATCCCCGCGAAACAGTTCCAGAAAGTGGATGTTGGCCAACTGGTACTGCATCGAAGGCGGAATATCCACCGGCTCGATTTTCAGGGGCAGGATCCTCTTTTCCTTTTCCGAGGCAAGGGAGACCTCCTTCACGACGTGGTGGGATTCGACCGAATGCCGCGACAGCATCAGGATAAGGACGCTGCAGTCGTCGATGGCCTGGACGATTTCCTTCGCCCAGAGGCTTGCGCCGTCGACGCTGTCCAGGTCCATCCAGACCGAAAACCCCTCAGCCTCGAGGCGCCGGACCCATCGCGAGACCTCCTGCGTATCCTTCCGAGAATAGCAAATAAAGATATCCGCCATAACGCAATCCGATTTTAACAGCCCCAGACACCGGCCTTTTGGCCACGGCCCCAAGAGCGGGAACCCTCGCGGGCATTATACATCCGGCGGCTTGTTTATGGTATATCCCATCGCGATCAGCGTTTTAATCGTCTCCGTTACGGTCTGGCGGTCGTATTGCCTTTCGGACTCCGGCAACTGCTCGTACGGAACCAGGCACGGGTGCTCTTTTTTTTCGTCATCCCGCACCGGGCCAAGCCGCCAGCCGTCCGCCAGGCGCTGTTTAGCCCAGACATTGTGCACGTTCTTGGCCAAGCGCTCAATGAGCTTTTCAAGATGCTCGGATAATTGGACCTTCGAGGTATCTATATGTTCAGGCTGATAGCTCACGGTTACTCTCCCATGTCTTTCATCAGGCTTTAGCCACGTCAGGAAACATATCGTCGGGCGCGTCGATGCGTTTGGCAATCTCCATGAACTGCTGGCGTGCGACGGCCAGGCTGCCAGTCGCGTCGGGCCGGCTCTGCC
>JAXIHJ010000032.1:0-5069 GCA_034189755.1 Planctomycetota bacterium | reverse complement strand
ACCATCCAGACCGGCCGGCCCATCGTCAACCAGGCCGTTTACATCGTTACCGCTAAAGGGCGGCGCGTCCCCATCAGCATTTCAACCGCGATACTGAAAGACCGCGACGGCAAGGTCATCGGCGGCGTTGAGACGTTCCGCGACCTCAGCCTGGTCGAGCAGTTGCGAAAGGAACTGCACGATAAATACACCTTCGCCGACATTGTCGGCCGAAGCCCGGCAATGCGACGGCTCTTCGACATACTGCCGGAAATCGCCGACAGCGGCAGCACGGTTCTTATCGAAGGTGCAAGCGGAACGGGCAAGGAACTGTTCGCCAAGGCGTTGCACAATCTTTCATCTCGCCGGGACGCGCCGTTTATAGCCATCAACTGCGGGGCCTTGCCCGATACGCTGCTGGAGAGTGAACTGTTCGGCTACAAGGCCGGCGCGTTCACCGACGCACGCAGCGACAAGCCGGGCAGGTTCGCCCTTGCCGACGGCGGCACTATCTTCCTGGACGAGATCGGCGATGTCTCACAGGCCATGCAGTCCAGGCTGCTGCGCGTGCTTCAGGAAAAAGTAATCGAGCCGCTCGGCGGACTCGAACCGGTTACCGTGGACGTTCGCGTCGTTGTGGCGACCAACAAAGACCTGAGCCGCATGGTGCGCAAGGGCGCCTTCCGCGAAGACCTGTACTACCGCATCAATGTCATCCGCCTGAAACTGCCCGACCTGCGCGACCGGCGAGAAGATATCGGCCTGCTGGTGGAGCATTTCGTCTCAAGGTTCAGCCGCATTCAAAATAAAGACGTTACCGGCGTGTCCGAAGACGCGATGGCGCTGCTGATGGAGCATGACTATCCGGGCAACGTCCGCGAACTGGAAAACATAATCGAGCACGCCTTCGTACTGAGCCGCGGCGGCCTGCTCGAGCCGGAGCACCTGCCGTCGTCGGTCCGCGGCGGTGCCGACCTGCCCCATGCTGCGCCAAGCGGAAATGCCAGCCTGACACTCCAGGCACTTGAGGCCCGGCACATCGCCGACGCCATACGCCAACACGGCGGCAACCGCACCGCCGCTGCAAAGCAGCTTGGAATCAATCCAAGCACACTTTTTCGCAAAATCAAGGCGCTCCGGATAGAACTTCCCGGCCAGGATGGGAGGGCCAGCAAGAAAACATAGTGTTGCATATTGCAATTGTTCATCCCTCAATTTCGTTGCATATTGCAATCCTCGTCGTTTATGCCGAATACCATCCATATTTTATATCGCCTTCATATTTTATATCGCCTTTGATACAAGTGGGTTAGGCAAATTTATCCGCCATATTCCCGCTTCGGCATGGTTTGTGCACTTATATTGGGCATGAGAGTGGCTATTCCAGTTTGGGCCGGCAGGGTCTCTCCGGTCTTTGACGTGGCGAGACATCTGCTGGTGGTGGACGTTGCGGACGGCCGGGAGACCGCCCGCAACGAGGAGACGCTCGATGAGGCGACGTTTGCCCAACGGACCAGGCACATGACGGACCTCGGCGTGGACGTGCTGATCTGCGGTGCTATTTCCGGGCCGCTCGAAATGATGCTGGCCTCAGCCGGCCTGCGGGTTATCCCGCATACGTGCGGGCCGGTCGAAGATGTGCTTGGCGCGTTTATCGCCGGTGGGTTGACTGAGCAGACGTTCCTTATGCCCGGCTGCCGCGGCCGGCGACGGCGATTCCGTCGTGGCGGTCGCGGAGGCCGGTTTGGCTTTAACAGAATAGGAGATACCCCATGAAACTCGTTATTACCTCACAAGGCCAAGACCTGAGTAGCCAGGTGGACCCCCGGTTCGGGCGGGCGAAGTGCTTCATGGTCGTGGACACCGACTCCGAAGCGTTCATCGCCCATGACAACAGCCAAAACCTCAACGCCGTACAGGGTGCAGGCATCCAGGCCGGCAAGACCATAATCGACCTGGGCGCAGAGGCCGTTGTTACCGGCAATATCGGCCCGAAGGCCTTCGCCACGGTCCAGGCCGGCAACGTCAAGGTCTACATCGGCGCTACCGGTACGGTGGCCGACGCACTCGAACAGTTCAAAGCCGGAAAGCTTCAGCAGGCAACCGGCGCCAACGTGGAGGGCCACTGGCTCTAGGTAAAATCATGAAAACCTTCCTGGACTGCATTCCGTGCTTTGTGCGGCAGGCACTCGACGCCGCAAGGTTAGCTACCGACGACCAGGCCATCCACGAGCAAATTCTGCGCGAAGTGCTCAGGAAGATCCTGGAGCTGGACTTCAGTCAATCCCCGCCACAAATGGGCCGGTACATCCACACTTTCGTCCGCGAGCTTGCCGACGTCAAGGACCCCTATCGTCGAATCAAGGATAAGTTCAACCGGCTGGTCATGGATTTGTACCCGGAATTAAAAAGCAAGGTCGACTGTTCCTCCGATCCTCTGGCTACGGCGGTAAGGCTTGCCATAGCGGGCAATATAATCGACTTCGGCATCCGTCCCGACCTAGAAGAATCAGCCATAAAGGACGCGGTCTCACACGCCATGCTCGCGCCGCTGGACGGGCCGATGTCGCAGTTGGCTAAAAGAATCCCGGAAGCGGATGAAATCCTGTATTTGGCCGACAACGCCGGCGAAATAGTCTTTGATCGGCTGCTGATTGAACGGCTTCCGATGGAAAAGGTTACCGTCGTCGTCAAGGCTGGACCCATCATCAACGACGCGACACTCACCGATGCCGTCGAGGTCGGCCTGACCAAGCTGGTCAAGGTAATAGACAACGGCACGGATGCACCGGGAACGATCCTTGATGATTGCAGCGAAGCTTTTCAGCAGCGTTTCGATGAGGCGGACCTTGTCATCGCCAAAGGACAAGGCAACTACGAAACGCTTAACGACCTCGAAAAGGACATCTTCTTTATACTCAAGGCCAAGTGCCCGGTAGTCGCCCGTGATCTCGGTGTCCAGGTGAACGAATCGGTTCTGCAACGGTCTCAATCGGCGCCAGCCGCCACGAAAGGAGGTGAGCACAATGCCACAAGGTAACGGCATGGGTCCTCCGCCCGGCGGCGGACGAGGACGCGGCCGAATGGGCGGGCCGCTTGCCGCCGGACCCGGCGGAAATTGCGTCTGCCCAAGTTGCGGCCAAAAGGTTCCCCACGTACCCGGACAGCCTTGCAATCAAAAGGCTTGCCCGAAGTGCGGAGCCATGATGATCAGAGAATAACCTTTTTATGTAAGGAGAATTATCATGCCAGGTGGAGATGGAACAGGCCCGGCCGGACTGGGCCCGATGACAGGACGTGCAGCAGGCTACTGTGCAGGGTATCCGATTCCCGGATATATGAATCCCGCTGGCGGTCGCGCTTTTGGCGCCTTCGGGCGTGGCCGCGGTGGCGGTTGGGGTCGGCGCAACTGGTTTTACGCCACCGGCTTGACGGGCTGGCAGCGTGCAGGGCTGGGCATGGGTGCATATGGCCAGCCGCCGGCGTATCCAACGGCTGCGCCGTTCGGTCAGGCTGCAACAACCCAGCAGGAACTGGATGCGCTTAAGGGCCAGGCTGAATACTTTGAGAATGCGATGAACGACATCAGGAAGCGGATCGACGAACTCCAGGCCGGAGCCGCCGAAAAGACCAAATAACCGAAGGTGTCGTTGTTACCACAACCGGGGCCGCAGCGGATAGTGTGTAACCACTATGAGCAATAAGGCGCAGATAGAACAAGAGATTGCGTTGCTTGAAAAGCGCCTGGTGGAAGCAAAAGCCAGCAAGCCGGCTCACGACACAACCGGGGCGCACCAGGTGACGCTTCTGGAAATCGAGGATGAACTAGCCGAAAAGCACCAGGCCCTGGCCGCACTCGGCGGGGAGAAAAAAGAGAAAATATCCGGATGAAAATCGCCATAGCAAGCGGCAAGGGCGGGACAGGCAAGACGACCGTGGCAACAAATCTGGCTTACGCCGCGTCACGCAAAGGTCAAACCGTCGCGTACCTGGACTGTGACGTTGAAGAGCCTAACGGGCATATATTCCTGAAACCGCAAATCACCAGGTCCAGGCCGGTCGGCAACCTGATTCCCCAGGTTGACCAGGCCAAGTGCACCAAGTGCGGCAAGTGCGGCGAGATATGCCAATACAGCGCAATCGTCTGCGTGAACCAGAAGGTGCTTCTCTACCCGGAACTTTGCCACGCCTGCGGCGGCTGCTCGCTGGTCTGTCCGGCTGAGGCGATTACCGAAACTCTTCACGAATTGGGGAAGCTTGAGACGGGCCGGGCCGGGCCTATTCGATTCGTCCAGGGCCTGCTGAATATCGGCGAGGCGATGAGTCCGCCGCTGATCAGAGAGGTAAAGGCGGCCGGTCCCGACGTGGACCTGGTCATAGTTGACGCCCCGCCGGGCACTTCCTGCCCAGTCATCGAAAGCGTTCGGGATTCGGACTTCGTGGCCCTGGTTACCGAGCCGACGCCATTCGGCCTGAATGATCTGAAGCTGGCCGTCGAGATGGTCCAGGCCCTTGAGCTGCCGTTTGGCGTGGTAGTCAATCGTGCCGATCTGGGCGACCGGGAAACTTACTCTTACTGCGAGACGAATCGAATTGAGATTCTGGCTGAAATCCCGGACGACCGCCGGATCGCCGAGGCGTACTCGCGCGGCGAAACGGCGTGTGAGCTGATTCCCAAATACGGGTCGGTGTTTGCCCATCTGCTCGATGACATCGATAAAGAGGTAAGGATAAGTGCAGGATAGGGATTGGCAAGCTGAGATAAGCCTTTTGCAGCGGCGGGAGACAAAGGCGCGGCAAATTCTTGGTGTGTCCGATTCGTCCGGCGCAGAAAAGATCAAGCAAACCTGGCGTAAGCAGAGCCTCAGGAATCATCCTGACAACAATGGTGGTAGTTTGGAATCGCCCCGAAGATTCATTCGGGTCAACTGTGCATACAGGTTCCTGACGGAAGGAAAAGGTTGTGAAGAATTGGATGACAAACAACTGACGGACAAGGAACTGACCGGTGGGAAGTACAGATTGGATAACCCGTGGGGCTACTTTGTTTGGTGGCGAGAGAAATACTTCGGCCTGGAGAAATAAGAGTC
>JAXIHJ010000031.1:0-2898 GCA_034189755.1 Planctomycetota bacterium | reverse complement strand
GGGCGCTGCGGTCGGACGTCGCGAAAAAGTAAAAGACCAGCACCACGGCCAGTAACGTAGTGATGCCGACGATCAGCCTCGGCATCGGCAGGCCGAAGACCACACCGGGATTTGTGGACAGCGACAGCCGAACGCCGGGACACAGACGCCGCTGAAGGCGAAGGCTTCGAAGTATATCGGCGGGAGCAATATCCTGGCCGTACCCGGCCCGGATGTTCTCGATGCGCTGCGGCAGTGCGGGATCGTCCAGCAAAGACTTAAACACGGCGTGCTTGCTAAACAGGTCCGCCGCCAGTGAGATTCCCATGACGGCCAGAAAGATCGTTACAGCCGCCGGGCTTCGTATGGCCCGGTCAGCGGAACTTTGTTCCTGTGCCGGCTGCTGTTTGGGTTGTGAAGACAAGGGGGCTATTCCCCGTCCTGATCTGATTCAACACTCGCGTCGGCCTCGTCCTGCGCATCCGGCCGGACCAGGCCCTTTTCGATTAGTCGGGCGTATTCGATGCAGTACTTGGCCCACGGGCGGGCGCGCAACCGGGTCTTGGCGATGGGCCGGCCCGTGCCAACGCAAATGCCGAACGTCCGGTTGTTGATCCGCTCCAGGGCTTCGTCGATCTCGTTCAGCAGGGCGAACTCGCTTTCGAGCAGGCCGAGGGTGAATTCCTGCTCATAATTATCGGTGCCTATGTCGGCAGGGTGCGTGGGCATAGTGGACAGATCGCCGGCTCCTTCCTGGCGGTTGACCCGCAGGGCCTGGGCCTCGATCCCGTTCATGTCGCCGACCAAATCGCGCCGCTTGTCCAAAAGCATCCGGCGGAACTCTTCCAGTTGCGACTTGGTCATCGGGCTTTTAACCCTCTTCCTGGCCGGCGCCTTTTTCCTCTTCTTGGCTACGGCCTTACCGGAAGCCTTGACCGCTTTCCTGGCGGCCTTCTTCTTGGCGACCTTTTTCCTGGAGGCCTTCTTCTTGGCGACCTTTTTCTTCGCCCCGCCTCTGCCGGTGGACTTTTTTGAAGTTGTCTTTTTAGCCACTGCAAAAACCCTTTTGTTCAAAACCCTGTGAGCCGCCGACCCTTTGGCTTCGGCTGCCGTTGACCGTCCCACGCAAAAGGCGGGGAAGTATAGGCCCGCCCGGTATCCATTGTCAAGGTTGGCCTGAGGCGTTAATGTGCGTTTTCTAAGGCAGGTCCCTCGCCGCCGGCCCGAAGAAACTCTATCGGCATTTTCCCGTCTGAGGTTTGGGCGTTTTGCCCGGCGGGAGTTACGCCTCTGCATCGTCGCCGATGACGGTACCGGCGATCCGGCGGACCTGGTCGATCAGCGCCTCGGCCTCGTTGCTACAGCCGGCCTCGGCGAAGATGCGGATGACAGGCTCGGTATTGGAAGCCCGCACGCAGACCCAGCCGACGGGCAGGTCAACTCTCAGGCCGTCGGCGTCGTTGAACTCCGCCCCGGCGCGCGAGGCAAAGGACTCTCGCACAGCCGAGCTTACCCGCCCCGCCGCACCGGCCGGACAGGGCAGCTTCGTCTTGACTATTACGTAGCGGGGAATCTCTGCAACAAGCTCGCTGACTGTCTTGTGAGTCTCGGCCATGTATTGCAGCACGTAGGCTATGCCGACGAGGCTGTCGCGGATGAATACCACGCGAGGCTCGATAACCCCCCCGCCGCCCTCGCCGCCGAAAATGCACTGCCCGTCCTGCATCGCGGCGACGACGTTCGCCTCGCCGGTCGGCGTTCTGACTACCTGGCATCCGGCGGCGGCTGCGATGTCATCGATCATCCGGCTGGTCATCAGGTTCGTCACCACCTTGCCCTTGCGATGCCGCAGCACAAAGGCCGTCGCCAGTGCCAGTGTGTACTCCTCTCCGATGTACTCGCCGCGTTCATCCACGATCGCCAGCCGGTCGGCGTCGGCGTCTTGTGCGAACCCGACGGCCGCCCTGTGTTTGCGAACCTGCCGGCAAAGGTCCGCAAGGTGCTCGGCGGTCGGCTCAGGCTGATGGGCGAACAAACCCGTCGGTTCGGCGTTCAGATGGGCCACCTCGCAGCCAAGCCGGCCAAGCAGCATCGGCGTAACCACCGACCCGGCACCGTTAATGCTGTCCAGCACGACCTTGAACCTTGCAGATGAGATGCCGAGCGTGTCGACCAGCTTGCAAACGGCGTCAACGTGCCGGCCGTGCGTCTTGCCGTTGCGGGATTCACTTCCGGCCTGGGTCGCGCCGGAAAGTGCAAAGCCGCGCGACCGCCGAATCGCCTCGAGCCGACCCACCTGCTCGGCCGTCAGGGCCGTGCCGCCGGCCTGGAGAAATTTGATGCCGTTGTACTGAACAGGATTGTGCGAAGCGGTAACGACGAAGCCGCCGTCGGCGCCAAGCTCACGGGCCATCAACCCGACACCCGGTGTGCTGACCACGCCCAGATCGATTACGTCCACGCCGGTGGCCAGCAGCCCCGCAGCCACGGCGTTGCGTATGCCCTGGCCGGACGACCGCGTGTCTCGGCCGCAGACGACAGTTACACCATCTTCAGACCCCGCCGCCGCGTCCGCACCCAGCATAGTCCCAAACGCACAGCCGAAGTCGCACGCCACCTGAGGCGTCAATGCCATACCGACAATGCCGCGCACACCAGAAACGCTCACCATCAATCTATCCATGCAGCTGCTCCTGACCTGGCTATTTCCTTGGTCATTATCGGCCAACCAGCCCTAAATCGGTAGTCAGTAGTAGCAGTGCGCCCAATTCCACCCGATTGCGCCCAATTGCGCCCAATTGCGCCCAGTTGCGCCCAATTGCGCCCAGTTGCGCCCAGTTGCGCCCAGTTGCGCCCAATTGCGCCCAAACCGTTTTTTACGTAAGTCGCGAGTAAGCAAACACTTAGCTGTTTTAGGCC
>JAXIHJ010000030.1:0-2508 GCA_034189755.1 Planctomycetota bacterium | reverse complement strand
TTAAGCTCGTCGGCGCAGGCAAAATCGAAAACGCTTCGGGCCAGCCTGTTGAGCTTACGCCCCAGTGGGTCATATCGGCCCGAAAGGGCTACACCGCCGCACATAACCTCATCGGCGAAAAGATCCGCTTAACCGAGGCCGTACACGCAACCCGCCTGGATAACATCCGTGCCGCCGACGAAGCCCTGGAGATGGCCTCGCAGCTTGTCGTTCAGCAGTCCAGCCTCGGCCGGCGGATCAAACAGCAGCTTATCACCATTCAAAGGAGACTGGTTCATGGCAGATGAAATGGTCCAACAGATTGTCGTTCGCGCGGTCCAGCAGGCCTATGACGCCTGGGCGGCGGAGCATCCGTCGCTGGCAGCCGTAATCGACCGCATCTCGCTCACGGAGCAGACCGTCGAATCGCTTCGCGACTCCGAGCAGTACCGACAGGCCGTCGCAGGTTATCACCAAAGCCGCAGCGAACTGGAGTTGCTAAACAAACTAATTGACCTGGCCAGTCCGATTCTCGGCGCCATTTTGGCCGGCTGACCGGGCCGCCAAACCGAAAGGAGCAAGACATGCGTTCATTTCTACAGCGGATATCGTCACGGAAGTTTCTGGTTGCCCTGGCCGTTCAGATCGCCTCGGTCGCGGCCTTGTTTTGGCCGGACCAGGAACAGAGCCTCCAGACAGCGGCCATTCGCATAGCCGCACTGGCTACGCTCCTGCTGGCTGCACTCGGCTACGGGAAAATAGAAGCGGCTGTAGATGTCGGCAAACTCGCCACCGACTGAATGGTCTGGCTCTTGTCCCGGCCTATGTTGATGCGAGCCGGAATCCTTGCAGCGTGCCGCCGGCCGTTCAGTACATCACAATTTTTGCGGTTTGGGGGTTTTTGAAGTTCAGGCCGCGGAAAACCGTGATATTCAGGACGAATGGATAAGGCAGCAGGTCCGCCCGTCTGCCGGGGCTGTAGAAGAAACGATGGCATTCGCCACGGTTCAGGACGACGGTTTTCTTGGGGCCTAACAATACAGGGTGGTTGGCGATGCCGCCGATGCTGATCTCCGTCGGCTCAAGGACCAGAGGCGTATCGGGCGAGCTGTTGACAATTTCCAGTTCCAACGTTTCCAGCAGCGGCACCTTGGGCGAAACGTTTACCCGCGAATTGGTTATTCGCACCTGCCAGCCGACCAGTTCCAGCGTAGTGCTCTGAACGCCTTCCAGTCGCCAGTGTCCCTGCTTGGTTATCATCTCCATTGAAGCCGGGCGGGTTTGCCGTGAAAGCGACTGGCATCCGGCCAGAAGCCCGAGGACCAATATCAAGGTGTAACGAAGCATTTTTGAATCCTTTTCGCAGTATATAACTTACGGGATAAAGCGCAGCCCTTTGCCGACCAGCCCGGCCTCGCTTTGCGCCTTTTCCAGCCAGGTGCGAGCTTCGGCGTTGCGTGGGTCGGCGTCCAGGCTGCATTGGTAATAGTATATCGCCTGTTCGTAAAAGCCTTCAGCATGGTGGATACGGCCCGTGTAATACAAAGCCGCCGTATCGACTGGATTACGTTCGAGAACCTGCTGAAACAGTTGCCTTGCCTGCGGAATATGCCCGACCTGAAACTCGCCGATGCCGCGGCTGCGGAGTTCCGCGATGGAAGGCGCACAACCGGCGAGAAAAATTGCGACGCATATACCGAACATGGCCAGGCGCTTCATAGTTTTGTTCCCCATGTAGTTGCACGCCGGCTGACTGTTACCGCAGATGCTTTTACGATACCATGATAACCATGGCGAAACCGTTTGTCATCCAAATACACAGCGGATTCGGCCCGCTGCATTATGATTTTATGCTGGCCTGCGGCAAGGCGCTGGCGACATGGCATCTGTCGCGCAGCCCCGCCGAGATAGGCGTCTCGGAGCCGATTGCCGCCAGGAAGCTTGCGGACCATCGCCTGGAGTACCTGGCCTATGAGGGGCCGGTCAGCAGGGGGCGGGGAGAGGTGAAGATATTCGACAAAGGCACGTATGAGCTGGCCTCTATGGAAGAAAACTCCTGGCGGGTTTGTCTCCGTGGCCGGCTGCTTCAGGGCAGATGCGAGCTGTCGCAACTTCCGGCCGGCGGCGATAAGTGGACCTTCGTGTGGCTGGAGAAGGCCTAACCACCAGTCGCCCTGTCGATGGGCACTACGTAAAGGATAAGCTGCCGATCATCGATTGCGATTCCTTCGATTCGAATTCGTTTCTTTCTGACCGGCCAGAGAAGCTCGGTGCTGATTGGTTCTTTATCGACGGCGGCGATAACCGCCGCCAGTACCGCCGCCAACTGTGATGAGGACAGCCCCACCAGCAGGCTGCTAGGCCGGCTTGCCCGCTTGGTCTTTTGCGGCGGCCTGGCCTTTAATGCGCCCCGAAGCTTTTCCAATTGGCTGCGGACAAACGTATCCGGCATCGCAAGCCTGCCCACACGCGTCTGCAGAATTGAGACCTGAAGCTTCTTGTCCGGCGTGAAGGAAAAGGAAAAGTCGG
>JAXIHJ010000003.1:0-5610 GCA_034189755.1 Planctomycetota bacterium | reverse complement strand
GCGAGCCGCTGGAAAGGGCGCCCTTGCGGCGAGTCAGGTCGCGGGCCTTTCGGGCTGCGTCGCGGGCCTGCATGGCCTGGAGACCCTTGTTGGCGATCGATCGGGCGTCGGATGGATGCTCCTCAAGCCAACTGCCGAGATGCTCGTTGAGAACCTGGGTGACAAAACTCTCGACCTCACTGTTGCCGAGCTTGGTCTTGGTCTGGCCCTCAAACTGGGGTTCCGGCACCTTTACGGAAATAATCGCGGTCAGCCCCTCGCGGAGATCGTCGCCGCTGGGCGACTGGCCGTTCTTGAGAATCTTTGCGTTGCGCCCGTAGTAGTTGATCGTTCTGGTCAGGGCGCTCTTGAAGCCTGACAGGTGAGTGCCGCCTTCGACGGTGTGGATGTTGTTGGCGAATGTAAAAATCGTCTCGCTATAGCCGTCGGTATACTGAATCACGATGTCGGCAACGAGCATGTCTTGCTCGTTTTCCTTGTGAATGACAACCGGGCGGTGGAGCGTCGTTTTGCCTTCGTTGAGGTGTGCCATGAAGGCAAGCAGGCCCTTGTTGTACTGGAAGACCTCTTCTTTGTCGCTTCGCTCGTCCGTCAGTTTGATGCGTACGCCCTCGTTGAGGTAGGCCAACTCGCGGAGGCGCGTAGCCATAACTTCGTACTTGCAGCCCACTTCGGGGAATATTTCCGGGTCGGGGCGGAAGCTGACCTTTGTGCTGGTTTCCTTGCGCTGGCCTATTTTCTTGAGTTCTGCGACTTTCTTGCCTCGCTCGAACTCCATTCGATACACGGCGCCGTCGCGGCAAACCTCGACCTCCATCCATTCACTGAGCGCATTGACGACCGACGCGCCCACGCCGTGCAGACCGCCGGAAACCTTGTACACGCCGTGATCGAACTTGCCGCCGGCGTGGAGGTGGCAGAATACCACCTCCAGCGTCGAAACCTTTTCGGTGGGATGAGGCCCAACCGGGATGCCCACCCCGTCATCCGTTACGGTGCACGAATCGTCCGGGTGGATTGTTACGGAAATATTGCTGCATCGGCCGGCCATCGCCTCGTCAATCGCGTTGTCCACGATCTCCCAAAGAAGATGATGCAAGCCGCGCAGCGTCGTGTCGCCGATGTACATGCCGGGACGCTTGCGGACCGCCTCCAGGCCGCGCATGACCTTGATCTTGCTCTCGTCGTAGACTCCGGGCACCGGCGATTTCTTCGTCGAAACATCCTTGGGGCCTTCCTTGACCGCTTTCTTAGTTGCTTTCCTTGCCAAAAACTTCTCCTTCGCCCACGGAACCTTGATTGCCGCCGCCTGGCAGGAGGCCGCAGGGCCTGCCGCCGTTTCGCCGGGACCAAAAGCGGGCAAAACCCTTATATTATTATCCCGGATGCCCCATGCCGATGCCAGCGAAAACTGCCCAAACCAGCGCGATAAAATATTGTCTGTGTTCCTGCGTTAATCAATAATGGAAGCAGGGAGAGGTTTCCGTGAGACGCGGTGGTTTCACACTGGTTGAGCTGCTGATCGTGATTGGCATTATCAGCCTACTGGCTGCGCTGACGGTGCCGTCGCTAAATCAGGCGAAGGTCGTCGCCCGCCGGGTTGCCTGCCGGGGCAATCTCCGCGCGGTCGGCGTGGCGTTCCGCATGTATCTGGACGAATCGGACGACATCATGCCAGTCGCGGCCCAGATGCCGTCGCTGGAACTGAACGACGATCCTCGCATCGCCGATGTGCTCCGGCCTTACCTGTCCGACGAAAAGACTCTGTTGTGCCCCGCCGACACGGAAAAGAATTATTTCGCCTCGGAAGGCTCCAGCTACGAGTATCACAGCAGCCTGGGCGGGCAGAAGGTCAACGAGTGGTTCCTTGCCAAGTGGCTTGGCGAGGAGCGCATATACGTGGTGAGAGATTACGATCCGTTCCACGGCCCGGCTGGTGCGCTGGAAGCGAGAAACAATCTCTTCGCCGATGGACATGTTGGCGGCCTGGAGTAAGACTGAAGGATGCACCATGACAGCAAAGAAGTGGATTACCGCCGGCGCCGGCCTGGCCGTTTTGGCTTCGGCGGGAGTATCGGCCTGGATGTTTTGGCCACGCCCAAGCCCGCCGAATCCGGCTGAGCAAAGCCCCGCCGAGATCGTCAAGTACATGGCCTCGAAACAGTTTGCCCGACTGCCCGAGTCTCAGCGGAAGGAATATTTCAACGAGGTCCGCCAGGCCAAGCCCGACCGGTCGCTCATCCGGCGTACGAATTTTCAGGAACTGACCGAGACGGAGCGGACCAACCTTCGCAGGAACGTCAGGCCGCTATTTCAGCGGATGATGGACGAGCAGGTCGAGAAATACTTCGAGCTGCCTGAAGCAGACAGAACTGCTTATCTTGATGGGTTTATCGATCGGATGCAGGAGCGTGCGGCACGGCGAGACCGCGCCTCCGAGAGGCCGGGCGGCAGTCGTCGTCGCCGATTCGACGCCACACGAATTCGACGGCGAATCGACAGTACTACTCCGGCAAAACGCGCCAGGCGGTCCGAGTTCTTCAAAAAGCTGCGAGAACGGATGGAACGGAGGGGGATAAAATTTCCCTTCCACCGCCGGCGATGAACGAGTTTGACGCTGGGGGTTTTGTGTAATAGGCTTCATTGGACATTTTGGGCATTGGCAGAATGGCCGAACACCACGGAGAGCGGACGATGAAACTTTACACGAAGACCGGCGATGACGGATTCACGCAGCAACCTGGCGGGCAGCGGGTCGGCAAGGATTCCCCTTGCATCGAAGCCGTCGGTTCAATCGACGAACTAAGCGCGCAGATCGGGCTGTGCTTCCAGGCCGCCGAGCAAGCCGGCCAGGTCGAAATCGCAGAGGTCCTTGCGCCGTTGCAGGCGGAGCTGTTTGGTGTCGGCGCCCTGCTGTCGACGGCCGAAGCCGACGTAAAGCCGAGCGACCCGGCCGTAGAGAGAATGGAGCGCCAAATCGACGCAATGTGCGCGGAACTGCTGAAGCTGGCAAGTTTTATACTGCCGGGCGGCTGTAAGCTGGCCTGTCGGCTGCACGCGGCGCGGGCCGTTTGCCGGCGGGCCGAGCGACGGGTCGTAGCCTTAGCACAGGCTGGTGCCAAACTGCCGCCGGTGGTGTTGCGATACTTTAACCGGCTCGGCGATCTGCTGTTTGCAGCCGCGCGAATGGCCAATCACAACGCCGGCGTTGAAGAGGCAGTCTGGAAGCCTTAATACTCGGCCGCGGCTTACCTTTTGCGTTTCGGTTTATAAAGCAATCCGCCCAGCGGTTTCAGCAGGCCTTTAAGCTGGCCGCCGCTTTTCACCATGTCGCTGAAGAACAGGATTGTTGCTTCTTCCACGTCCCGAACCGGCTGGCGGGTAACGACAATGCTCTGCGGGTCGTTCCACCGCCCGTGAACGCGCATGTGGGTGAGCTTGTCGGCTATGTTTGTGAACAGACGGACCACCGGCATCGAAGAAAGAAGCTTGCTGACAAGCTCCAGCGGCACCGCCACGACATATATGTCCAACCGGCCCGTCTTCAGATCGATGATGCCGCCGGGCTCGGCCCGAATCGCGGAAATTGCATTGGCCAGCCGGCCGTCCTGAATGGTCACGGTGTAGCCGTTCGTGGTAAAAACCGCCTCGGCGTCGGATATGCGCGACGGGTCGCGCCGGCCGAGGCCCAATGCGCCGAACAGCTTGGCCGTTGCCGACAGCGACCACAGGTCGGCGTCATCAACAAACACCGCCCCGTCCCCGTGGCAGGTCCATGTCCGCTTTTGCCTGTGTACCTTGCCGCCGAAGGTGTAGCTGGCCGTCAGCCTGCCGCCGCGCGTGTTTTGCTGTCCGGCAACGCTGGCCAACTGCCTGAGGTCCACGCCGCCGGTCGAAATCTGCCCCCGGTAGTCCAGAGGCCCGCCCGGTGGAAATGCCAGCTCCGCGTCGGCCTCGAGATACCCGTCGCAGAGCGAGGCGCTAAAGCCGGAAAGCTCGGCGCGGCGGCCTTTCAGCATAACGGTCGTGCCGAGGTCTTCCAGCAAGACGCCGTCGGTCGCCAGGACGGTCCAGTTGTTGAATTTGACGTAGCCTTGAATCGACGGTTGCCTGAAGGCGCCGGAGATTTTCACATCCGCTGTGATATTGCCCTCGGCCGTACGGGCCAGCGGGGCCTTGAGGGCCGAGAGTATGGTCCGGGCCTTCGCTCGGTCGATGGCCAGGTTGGCCCTTAGCACCGTATTGCGGAATGACCCGTCGGCCAGCATGCCCGCCAGCAGCGTGGTCTTGGAGCCATCGCCCGCCGGCAGCGTCAGCGTGAATTCGCCCTCGTTGTCGGCGTTGGCCAGATGAAATTCCAAGTTTCCCCAGGTCGCCTCGGCCCCCGCCTCATCGACGATGGTGAGGGAAATCTCAGCTGCCGAGATGCGCTTTAGGGCCGAGTGCTTATCGAGACGAGCGGGCGAGCGCAGCGGCGGGCGGCACCTGCCGTTGACAAAGTGCGCCCGCAGGTCCAGTTGCTTAAGATGCGCTTCGGTGAGTGTCGGTGCCAGGCCCGGCCAGTTGTCCAGGCCAAGCCGAACCGATCCGATGCAGGCCCAACGCCGCCCGGCCCGGTCGTAGACCGATATGCCCTTCAGGAAGCTTGGGCCGCTGAAACTAAAGTCGACTTGCTCGATCTCAACCGTTCCGTCCCAGTACCTGGCCACGTTCTGCCGAATTGTGTGGCGCACTACTGCCGGGATGATCCAGAACTTTACCACCGCCGCCAGCAGCGCCGCCAAAACAACCAGGCCGAGCAGAGCTTTGGCCAGGTATTTTACAAGCCGTCTTATTCTCAAGTTCATAAGTGCCTCAAGGCTCCTGCATAATCAAAAAGCTTGTCCCAGCCGGTGCCGGATATACAATCATGGTGATGGGCACGAGAGCTTTCAAGCTTGGTTTGGCCGTTGTGGTTCTTACGGGCCTCGGCTGCGAGCCTGCGTGTGGGCCAATTGTCCTGCAGCCTGGAGCGACTCGGCGCGTAGTGGACTATAGCGACCTGGCCGAAGTGCTGCAAAAGGTCGTGGACGTCGACGGGCGCCTGCTGCCGGAGATGATGGCCGAACAGGCTGATAAGCTGGACAAGCAGTTGTGTCGTCTGGTTGTGCTCGGCCCGACCGGCACGCCGGACCTTTTCACCGAGCCGGAAGATGCAATCGCCTACTGGTACAACGCGCGGGCCGCATGGTCGATGAAGCTGGCGATGCTGAACGACTTTCCGGAAAAGCTTTCGCCGAGGCAGTTACAGGTTCGGACGTTTCCGCTGGACGGCCGGCGTATGACAATCGCGGAAATCGACACCGAGCTGGCGGCGGATGAGGATTGGCGCACGGTGGTGGCAGCGCCGGGCGTTTGCCTCTCTTGCGCCCGTCTGCCTGCCTGCCCGTTCAGCGGTCAGGACATCCGCCAGCGTATCGTCGAACGGTTTAATGAGTTCGTGGACGACAAGGAACGCTTCGTAATCGACATCCGTCACCGGCGTATTCTTCTGCCGTCAGCCTTGTGGCAGCGTCGGCGGGAGCTGGTGGCAAGGCACAACGCCGCTTACGGCACGACCGATGCGAAGCT
>JAXIHJ010000029.1:0-13890 GCA_034189755.1 Planctomycetota bacterium | reverse complement strand
CATCAGCAGTGAGGCGTTCGACGACGGCCGGCCTATCCCGGCGAAATATACCGCCGACGGACAAAACATCTCGCCGCCGCTGAGCTGGACCGGCCAGGCCGGCTGCACCGGATGGAATCTTGTACATCACCCAGTGCACCCAGGGAGTCTTGGTAGGCGCGTCGGGGTCGTCCACAATCAGCGACAATTCTTTCGTTTCGGCCGGCTGGCCGGTCCAGCTCAGCGGCGGCGAGATGTTTTGTCCGTCGGCGGTATATTTCGCCGGGATAGGCCGGCCGTCGTCGAACGCCTCACTGCTGATGGTGATCTTCATCGGTTTATCTCCCTGTGTATTCTGGTTAACGCCCAGCCATAGCTATGGCTGGGCGTTCTGCATCAGGGCACAAATTCAAACTTTTACCCGCCGAGTCCGATTTCCTCATCGGTGAGATAACATGCCGGGTCGGGCGCCCACAGTTCACCGGTGGCGGCCTCGGCACGGGTGCGGAAGTTGCCGCCGCAAACGTCCAGGAACCGGCATCGTTTGCATCGCCCGGTTACGTAAGACCCCTTGTCGCGCAGCTTCGCCAGCAGCGGGTTCGACTCATCCGACCAGATGTCCGCGAAGCTCCGCCGCCGGACGTCGCCCAGCGAGACGTTTCGCCAGAACGGGTCGGGATGCACCCGGCCGTCCCAGCCGACGCAGCCGATGCCGCAGCCGGAGGCGTTGCCGCCGGCCGTCCGCAACAGACGAAGCACCTGTTCGGCCCGCGGGCTGTGCTGCCGCAACATGCGAAGATACAGGTATGGGCCGTCGGCGTGATTGTCCACGGTCAGGACCTCGACCGAAAGGCCCCGCCGGTGCAGCTCGGCCGTCCGGTCGATAATCTCATCCACCGCAGCCCGGGTGGCTGCGTGGTCGAGGTCTTCATCCATCAGCGTCGAGGCCCGCCCGGCGTAGACCAGGTGATAAAAGCAAAGCCGTGAAATGTTCTCGTCGCGGGCGAGTTTGAATATGCCGTCGATCTCCTCGGCGTTGTGTTTGTGGATGGTGAATCGCAGGCCGACCTTGATACCGGCGGCCCGGCAGTTGCGTATACCCGCAATGGCCGCATCAAACGCGCCGTCCATGCCTCGAAACGCATCGTTCGTCGCCCGCATGCCGTCCAGCGAGACGCCCACGTACGCCGCCCCGGCCTGTTGCAGGCACCGTGCGAGCCGCTCGTCGATTAACGTGCCGTTGGTGGAAACAACCGCCCTCATGCCCAGTTCCGTCGCCCGCCGGACCAGTGCCGGCAAGTCCGCCCGGCCCAGCGGCTCGCCGCCCGAAAATAGCACAACAGGCACGCCGAACGCGGCCAGGTCATCCAGCAGCGCAAGGGACTCATCACCGCTCAGTTCACCGTCGGTGTTGCGGTCGGACGCACCGGCGTAACAGTGCCGGCATCGCAGGTTGCACCGCCGCGTGCAGTTGAACACCACGACTGGTTTGCCAAGCCCACCGGCCCGGCCGTAACGCAAATCATCCGCAGGCTCGACGGCGCCGCAGTACAATTTTGAAATACTAATCATCGCAGTTCGCCGAGAGTGTTTTCCTCGTCATCACGGCAATCGCAGCCGGCACGGGCCTGGTGCGATTGCAATATGCGGGTCCGGGTTATTATTCGTCCCCCTCGGCTGCGTCCAGGTCGAATATCTCCCGCAGCAGCTCGACAGCCGCAAGGTCGGAGCTGCCGTGTCCGTCGTCGGAAAGTGTTCGCAGGAAGTTGATCGGCCCGTGGATAATTTTTCGGCTCAGCGAACGGGCGAACTGTTCGAGCTGGGCGCGCTCGGCCGGGTCGAACTTGCCTGCATGGCGTTTCAGCTCGGCTTGCCGGCAGGCTGAGACGTAGCGTTGCAGCAGCTTGATGGTAGGCACGGCCTGAAGCGATGAAAACCACTTGCCGAACCGCCGGACCTCGGCCTTGACAATGGCCTCGGCGGAAGGGATTTCACTTCGGCGCTGCTCGAGTCCGGCGGCGATAACGCCGTCCAGGCCGTCAATATCGTACAGTTGCACGCCGGGTATCTCAGCCAGTTCAGGCTCGACGTCGCGCGGCACGGAGATGTCTATCACCACAAGCGGGCGCCGGCGATTCTGGAGAACGCCGCCAAGCTCGCCGCATTTAAGCACAGGCGCCGGCGAGCCGGTCGAGCTGATTACGACGTCCACCTCGTTGATGACCGACGGAATTTCGGACAGGCCTACCGCCCGCGCGGCCGGTGCGGCGGCGAAGCTCCCGGCTATCTTATGCGCGCCGTCGATGGTGCGGTTGGCAACAATCAGGTTTTCGGCGCCGCTTCGGACCAGGGCCTCGGCGGCCAGTCGGCCGGCTGTGCCCGCCCCGACCAGCAACGCGCTCGCGCCGGCCAGCGAACCCAGCACCTCAGCCGCCAGGTCCACCGCCGCCTGGGAAACGCTCGCCGTGCCCCGGCAGAGGTTCGTCTCGTTGCGGATGCGCTTGGCCAGCCTAAACGACCAGTGCAGCAGCTTGTGCAGCAGGAACCCGGCAGTACGCGCCTCGCAGGCCAGTTTGTAGGCGTTCTTGACCTGGCCGATGACCTCGTGCTCGCCGACGACCTGGGCTTCAAGCGAAACGGCCACCCGAAAAAGATGCTCCACGGCCTCCAGCTCGTCCATGCGGTAGAAGCCCGAAGGCCCCAGCGGCGGCTGGCCTTTAATCTCGGATATGTGCGCCAGTACGCGGTCCGGCTCCGAGCCGCCGCCTAAAGGCCAGACGAAATATATCTCCGTCCGGTTGCAGGTGCACAGTGCCAGGGCCTCTTCGCAGATGCCGTCATCGCGAATTGCACGTAGCAGCTTCATGGTCTGGCTGCGGTCCAGCGCCGCCCGCTGGCGAAGCTCGACCGCCGCCGTGTGAAAATCGATTCCGATAATAGAGATTCTCATCGTTGCCGCTCGCTTAAGACTGTCCGGAACCTATCAGGATACCACCGGCGCCGATGGGTATCAAAATGATAACCCGGCCGGATGCAGCCGGGGCCTTCGCGGATGGTCAGGTCGCATAGCTGTGCAGGCCGGCGAAGAGCTTCGCAGCCAGGTTGACCCACAGCAGTGTTATGGCGGCGACCACGACGCCGAGAAGCGCCATAGCGCAGCTAGTGCGGGGGAACCTTGCCCCGTTTGATGCAGCCCGAAGGTGAAGGTAAAACCCAAAGACCAGCCACGTCGCCAGCGCCCAAAGCTCCTTCGGGTCCCAGTTCCAGTAGTCGCCCCAGGCCAGCTTGCCCCAGACGGCCCCCAGAATCAGCCCGCCGGTCAACAGCGGAAAACCCAGGCGGACCATCTTGTAGGTCGCCTGCTCGCAACTTGCATCGCCGCTCAGCAGTCCGCCGATGGCCGCCACAGCCGCCTTGGCCAGTACAACATATGCCAGCATGTAGGCCATAACGTGCGGGAAGAACAGCCAGCTCCGCAGCGCCGGCGGAAGCCGCTGCGGCTCGGCTGAGAAGACGAAGGCGGCCGGAAACAGTATCAAAAGACCGACCAGGGCATCGGCTGCCTCGGCCTTGACGCCGAGGCAGAGCCTGCAAAACAGCGACAGCGGAAAGACCAGCATCGCCAGGGTCAAAAATACCTCAAAGAGGCTCTGAAGCGGCACGTGGCCGACCTGTATCCAGCGGCAGGTCCACGCCGCTGCTGCTGCGGCAAAACCGACGGCGAAGATCGCCCCGCCGACGCGCTTCGGCCCGATAAGCAGCACCGCAAAGGCCAGCAGGTGCGCCAGCATCGCTGCGTAAATCAGGTAGCCCGGGATGGCCTGATTAATCGCCATTATCGCTCCGCCTGCTCAGTGATTTCCATGCCGGCTTAGCCCAGCCCCATGCAAATATCCCGCCGCACAATAGTGCGAACCCCGCGTAAACCACCGTCAGCCCGGAGTCGCTCCTCACCGACAACATCACGTAACGGGGATCGACCGGATCGCAGTAATGCCAGTAAACGTGAAACCCGCCGTAATGCAGCGGGCGATTGACCTCTATGAGTTTTTCGGCGACGTTCCGGCCGGATTCCAACACGGCCAGGCGGGCCTGGTAACGTTTGATCTGGCTGGTCGGCCTGACCAGGTAGAGCGTTACTTCCGGCAAGCGGTCTTTTTTCTCAGCCTGCGCCAGCAGCGAGCTTATCTCCAGCCCGTCCGGCATGTTCGGGGTTTCCGGCGCCAGCCAAACCCGTTCGCTGCGGTCGGCGAAGCTCACCTCCAGCAGCATAGCCGGCGTATCTGAAGCCGCGTCGGCCACCGCATCAATCGGCCAGGTCTCCACGTAGCGCATCGCCAGGCCATCGGCCTGACCGTGCATGGGCAAATCCTGAAAGACAAGCCGAACGGTTTTATCCTTGTCGCCGTCGGCCTCTTCGATCTCGACCTTTACCGCCGGGCTTCGACGGGCCGAGGGGTCTTCCACGACATCCAGGCCGCTTTCGTTCCAGCGCGGGCTGGGGCGGGTGTAAAGACCGCTGATGCGCAGCGAGCGTCTGGGATTTTCCAGCATAACCTGGCGCCCCGGCTCAGCGGGCACAATCAGCTTTTGTCCTCGACAGCGGATAACCAGCACCCGGCGGGTGCCCTCGGAATAAATCGCCCTGGCGCAAGGGACATATCGCAGAACCCGCACGCTTGCCGACGTGCCGGGTATGCCCGTTGGCTTATCGGACCGCCACTGTAGCAGTGTCCGCTGCGGTTCACCGGCCGGCCGGTCGGCGGGCATCTCGGCCACGAGCAGCCAGGTCGGATCGGCCGGGGGATAACACTCAACCCGGCAGTCTTCGAGCTTCAGGCCAAACGGCAGCGTCGCGGCCGGCTTGCCGTCGGGCGAGTCCAGCAGGCTGTTGCTTTGATGGCCCCGGAAAAGGACCATGTAGCCTCGGACGGGCTTATCTATGCCGAAATACCGGGCCAGCTCATGGCCTCGGCAAGAGTTGATCATGCTGCCGATGATAATCAACAGCGCCCCCAGATGCATCACAGCCAGCACCGGCCGACGCAGCCGCCAGGCCGAATGAACAACCCCCACCGCCAGCAGGACAGCCAAACCACACCATATGCAGACCATCGGCGTCGAGTTGAACAGTTTCGAGGCCTGTTCGGCGCCAAGGAAAGCGCCCACTATCGACCAGACCGCCAGCAAGGCCGTCGCCGGCAGCGCCAACCAAAGCAGGATTTTTCGCAGAAGCATCACGACTATCGCCCTGGTTCATCCTGGCAGCAACCGCCCTCGCGCCGCGGGAAATTCCCGCCACGGGCTTCCGGTGCGATTAGAAGCTCACCTTCACATCGGCCAGCCGCTTCGCCACCTCGGCAATATCGTCGCGGCTGGAAAGGTCCAGTACAGGGACCTGGAAGCTCATCGAGCGGAACTTCACGCCGAGTGAATCGATGGCATACTGCACGGCGTCGGTAATTTCCATCTCGCCGCGCGGCGAGGGCGAAATTGACCTGCACGCCTGGAATATTTCCGGCCCGAACCGCCAGCAGTTCATACTGATGCAAATTGGCCCGGTCAGAGCGGAAATCTGCTCCGGCTGGGGTTTTTCGAGGATGCGGAGCAGGTTGCGCTCGGCATCGAACTGAATGACGGCAAACTTGTTTATTCGCTCCGGCGGTATGTTGCTGCCGGCCAGCAGCGTCTCTCGATCGAAGACGGCCAAGCCGCTGCCGGGCAACTCGCGAAGGGCGGAAAGCGCCTCGGGCGGATAATAATTATCGGAATTGATCATGAGAAAATGATCGCCGGCTGCGAATGTCTCAGCCGCCGCGACCGCATCGGCTGTGCCGCGCGGCTCGACCTGGACGGCAAATTCGACGCCCAGGCGGCGGCATGCGCCCTTTTGGCCGTAGTAGTCGCGAATCGAATCGTGCTCCGGCCCGATTACCAGGCAAGCGCGGCGATAGCCGGCGTCAGCCAGGGCTGTTAATACATAGTCAAGGAAAGGCCGGCCCGTAGGGATCATGGCCTTGACGCCTGCATCGGCTGCGGAGCTTTGAGACTTACTGAGGTGCGCCGAATCGCTGTCCTTGCGCATCCGCGTGCCCAGGCCTCGAGCCAGTATCACGGCTTTGTCCGTCAATCTATCACTCCTTATACAAACACACCGCCGGGCCACGCCCGGAAATTTGAAAGACGAACAGTGTAACGATATGGCCGGGACAGTCAAATAATCTTATGGCCCGGCCGCAGAACGCAACGGTTACTCCTGCTTCAGCATCTTGGCTGCGTCTGCGGCCAGGGGGGATTCGGGGTAATCTCTGACGATGCGTTTAAGGGCGTCTTCGGCCTGGCTGTGCCTGTCCGTTTTTCGATACGCCTCACCGGCGAGCATCAGCAGTTCGGCGGCATAGTTGGAGGCCGGGTTGACACCGAGCAGTATTTCCGCCTCCACGGCGGCCTCGGCGAAGCGTTCCCGGGTCAGCAACAGCTCCACTTTCAGCAGCGAGAAATACCCTTCAAGCTTGTCGGCTGGAAAGGCCTCGACCCAGCGGTTGAGATATTGCTCGGCATGGTCGTAGGCCCCGCGGCAGAGGTAGTCTTCGACGTGTCGTGCGAAATCGCCTTTGAGAATTGGTTTTCGGGCGGCGGCAACATTCAGGCGGCTCCCGGCGGCGGCGTAGGCCTCGGCGGCCTTGTCATAATCGCCGCTGACGCGCCATGCGTCGCCGACGCCGATCCGGGCAAGCCGTATCGACTTGGAGCTGGTCCGCCCGGCGTAGCGATTAATCGCCCGCTGGAAAAGTTCCCTGGCCCGGGTGGGCTTGTTTTGAACGTCGAGCACGACGTGGCCTCCCTGGACCAGCATCGCCGCACAGACAGCCGGATTATTCGTCATTTTCTCGGCCTTCAAAAACGCAGCGACGGCCTCAGCCGGACGCCCTGCGGCGATTAGCTGTCGGCTATAAGCCGGCAGGAGCTTTTCGACGGCCTCCGCCGGCACCTCGTCCCCGGCAACAAACGCAGCACCGGCCCGCAAGACCGCATCGTGGAATCCCGCTCGTTCCAGCAGCTTCACCGCCTCGACCGTTGAATCCGGACAAAGCGCGGCGAAATCATATTCCGATACGATCTTGGCATAATCGCGGAGGCTGTCGATGCGATTCGCCGTTACTTCATCCCAGGGGCGGGAGATGGAAATTCGGTTCGTGCGTTTCAGCTCGCCCTGGAATGTCCCGGCTGTAAGCGTAACGGCGTATTGGCCCGGCAGCAGGTACACGTGTTCGACCTTTTGTTCCGTGGAACTCTGACCGTCGCCGAAGTCCCATTTCCACCGCACGTTCCGCCCTGCGAAGCCGGCCGTTACCGCCTCGAATTCAAATCGCTGGTAGTAGCGGTTGGCCATGAAGGCCTCGCCGCGATGGTCGGCGAAAAAATCGATCGTGAACTGCCGCCCGTAGCGCTGCATCGCACCGGCCTCGCCGATTGCAACGGGCGCAAAGGCCTCCGCCGGTATCGGCACGACCCTGTCGCGGCCGGGCGGCTGCCACGCGGCTACCGCTATCGGGTCGCCCCAGCCGCTGGCGTGATAGAACGTCAGCCTGTGAAGACCGGCGGTCAGCTTGATTTCACCCCGCTGGCGAGTGTCGCACTGCGGAGGATGATGCCCGCCGTTATCGACCACCAGCTCGTCGTCTATCAGCAGGAACGAGGCGTTCCGGCTGGAGCTGACGAAAACGTATCTGCCGCTCGCCGGGCAGATGAGATAGCCGGTAAAGAGACTGAGAACTTTGTTTTGAGGCCCGAACGGATTGTGCCCTATGAAGATTCGCCGCTGGAAATCCCGCCCGATGAGTTGCTCGGCCCGGCCGAAAAGCTTCTTTACCTGCGACAGGCTCCTCACGCCGCCGCCGGCGAACCGCCAGGTCTCCATCAGCACGCCGCGGCGTATTTCCAGTTGCTTGACCGCCGAGGCGTTCGGGTTGCCGAAGTAGACGTAATACCGCCTGACGCCGGGGCGAGTCGCAAAGGCCAGCCGGACCTGATCACCAGGCCCGGTCATCAGCAGGCGGTGCAGCGTCGGACGACGGTCGAACGCGACCACTCGGATGTCACTGCCGTCGGGCTTGGTGAATCCGGCGGTGCGCATGGTCAGAACCGCGATGTCCCGGCCCGGCAGCCTCGACGCCGGCATGACGGACACGGTTACGCTGCGGCGGTAAGGCCAGTCGGAGTTCCACCACGCGCCGGCTGCTTGCAGCGGCCCGCAGCAGACCGACAGTAACAGCAAACCCGTCAGGCTGCGGCGAATTGTCTTGGAAAAGCTCACGATGAAAGTTCTTCCGGGAAAAGATTCTATCCTGGCATAACGTTGCGCGATACGTTTAATTGCTGCTGACAATGAAACGCGACAATCGCAAATGTGTTTCGCCGGCTGTGCGGGCCGGCGGGTCCACGCCGCGGTACGACGCTGTCATCTTCGACATGGACGGCACGCTGATTGAGCCGCTGCTGGATTTTGCAGCCATCCGCGCGGAACTGGGCATTGCGTCGCGCGACGGCATTATCGAGGCGCTCGAGGCGATGCCTCCGGCCCGTCGCCGGCGCGCCTCGGCGCAGTTGGAGCGGTGGGAGCTTGCCGCCGCACGCCGGGCAAGCCTGCGGGAAGGTGCGGCCCAGATGCTTCTGGCTGTGCAACAGGCAGGCCTGAAAACCGCCCTGCTGACACGCAACGCACGCCGGGCGATGCAAACCGTCCTGTCACGCTTTGAACTGACGTTCGATCTGGCCTGGTCGCGCGAAGACGGCCCAATCAAACCCGAACCAGACGGCATACTGCGAGCATGCCGACGGCTCGGTGTCCGGCCGGAAAGAACCGCATGTGTGGGCGACTTCCGTTATGATATCGTGGCGGCCAACGCCGCAGGCGCAGTCAGCGTGTTGCTGGCGCCGAAAGACGGCTGCGAATTCGCCGACCAAGCCGACTTCGTGATAAACCGACTCGCCGAACTGCCGCCGCTGCTGGGAATCTAAACTACTTGCAATAAAAATCGAACAGTGCTTGGCAATGACGAAGACCGATGGATAAACATTATAAAATAGCGGGATTACAGCGAACTGTGCAAACAACATTGAAGATGGCTTAAATGTCTTACTTGCCGCTGGCCAATATCCTGCACCACAAGCTCCGCAGCGCGTTAAGTGCGATGGGAATCGCTATAGGCATCTGCATGTTGGTGACCCTGAGCGGGCTTAGCCGCGGCAGCTTATACGAAATAGCCGACCGGTGGGAAGAGGTGGACGCCGAGCTGATTATCTATCCGGAAATCTGGGGCCGGAACCTCACGACACTCAGCGGTTCGGCCCTGCCGGACCGTTACGGCGACAAAATCGCCGCCGAGCACAGCCGACTTATTGAGCGCGTGGTGCCGGTGTTTCTCTGGCCGATCAGGCTGGCCGGGCAGGACCAGACCGTCGTCGGCGTCGATCCGCAAAATTTCAACATGCTGGTCGGCGGGCGCCGCCTGCGGCAGGGCCGGCTTTTCGACCCGGACGGCAGGTTTGCCGGCTGGCTGGAAAACACGCTGCTCGCCCCGGCGGGCGAAGACCAAGAGATCGTCGAGATTACAAAGGACCAGCTCGCCGATACGGACCACAACGGCCTGGAGATGGTCATCGACACGCGGCTGGCGACGGCCGGCGGATACCGGCTGGGACAGAAAGTTTTTACGGCCAACCATCATTTTACGATCGTCGGCATCGTGCCGGCCGGCGGCCTGGCACGGGCCTTCATGCCGAGACGTACGGCCCAGTTTCTGTTCGGCAACGGCGACATAACCAAGAGCACGCTGATGTTCATAAAGCTCGCCGGCGGCGGCGAGCCGGCGGCTGCGGCGAGAAAAATCAAACGTCCGGGCACGGCCGTCATGCAGGTCGACCAGTATCGCGGCATGTTGAAAGACAAGTTCGGCATCATGTTCACCTACGTCGATGCCGTGAACGTCGTGGCGATGGTTATCGCCTTCCTGTTCATAATGATTACGCTGTATACAATGGTGCTTCAGCGGACGCGCGAAATCGCCATACTGAAATCCAGCGGGGCTTCGAATTTTTTTCTGATTCGACAGGTTTGGGCCGAGTCGATGCTGCTGACCGCCGCCGGCGCCGCGGCCGGAGTCGCTCTTAGCTTCCTGGCCGGCTGGGGAATCGAGGCCTGCCGCCCGCTGCTGACGGTAACGATAACGTGGTGGTGGATTGCCGTCGCCGCCGCCGCCGCACTGCTGGGCGCGGCTGCAAGTTCGCTGTACCCCGCCTGGCGGGCAACACGAATCGACATGCTGGAGGCGCTGAGGTTCGAATGATCCGTGACCAGGAAACACTCATCGCAAGAGGACTGCATAAGTCGCTGGGCAAGGGCAGGGCGAGGCTGCACGTGCTGCGCGGCCTGGACCTTACCGTCCGGCGCGGCGAGTTCCTGGCCGTCATGGGGCCTAGCGGCTGCGGCAAGAGCACGCTGCTGGGCGTGCTGGGACTGATAACCCCACCCGACGAGGGCACGGTTACAATCAACGGCCTGGCCATAACCGACGGCGAAGTCGCACGGACCGCATTGCGGCGGCGGATCGGATTCGTCTTCCAGCGGTTCAACCTGCTGGGCGTACTCAGCGCGGCCGACAACGTGGCCATCTCGCTGCGCGTTCGCGGTTTGAAGGCCGACGGCGCGGCGGATGAACTATTCGAGGCGCTGGGCGTAGCGCATGTAAGTCGACGAAAGCCCGCTGAAATGTCCGTAGGCGAGCAGCAGCGTGTGGCGGTGGTCCGAGCGATGGCGCATCGGCCTGAGCTGCTGCTGGCCGACGAGCCGACGGGAAACCTCGATTCGAAAAACGCTGCAAGCCTGCTGGAACTCTTCCGGCAGATTAATCACCGGCGGCGGCAGACAATCGTAATGATTACGCACTCGGCCGAGGCCGCAGGCTACGCCGACCGCATCGTGCACATGAAAGATGGAAGAATCCTTGACCAGTAAACATAAGCTCGCCATCCTGCAGCCGCACCTGCCGGACGATGTTAAGGTGCGCCACTGGTTTATGTTCTACGGCCTGCTGCTGGTCGCGGCGGCGGTTGGGCTATGGCTGTTGATCTCGCAGCAGCCCTGGTCGTGGTCGGACTGGCGATATGAAACAGCCGGTACGTTCGCCGCCACCAGCCCGGCTATCAAGCTGCTGGGCTTCGCCGTGTACCTGTCGCTTTGCTGCACATTTTTGCCCATGCCGACCGGCTGGATCGTCGCAGGCGTGGCCACGCAGCAGGCTGCGGTGGGAACCAACTTCTGGACCACCATGCTGATGGTCGCCGCAGCCGGGGCGGCCGGTTCGACCATCGCCAACCTCAACGACTACCACCTGTTCACCTGGATACTGCGCAACCGACGGATCGCGAAGGTCCGCCAGACCAAAACGTACAATGCTGCGGCGCGGTGGTTCGCCAGGGCGCCGTTTCTGCTGCTGGTGATCTTCAACGTAATTCCGATTCCGGTGGACGTAATCCGCATGCTCGCCACGACGTATCGTTATCCGCGCGTGCCGTTCGCAGCCGGCAATTTCATCGGGCGATTCATCCGCTACGGCGTTATCGCCTTCGTAACTTATTTCTGGAACCTCGGCTGGATTGCCGTGGTGGCGCTTCTGGCGCTGGCGGTCGTTCTGGCCGGCGGGCGGGGCCTGGGGGTAATACTGCGAAAAATACTCACTAAAAACTCATGCAACGCCGGCCAGCAGGCCGATGCGCCAACCTAACCGCCGGCTGCGACACAGGAGCCAGAGACATGAGCCGATACATCCGCCTGACTATGACTATATGCATATTCCTGTCTGCCTCCGCGGCCGGAGCGCCGGATTGCGAGCCTGCGACGCTGCCCGCGACGCTGCCGACAACCCGCCCGGCAACGATGAAAATCCTTCGCAATCTGGAGCAGACCGGCGATGAGTACGCCACCGTGCGGGCGGACGTGAACTACCACGTGGAAATGCCCCAGACAGGCGACAGCGAGACGCGCAGCGGATGGGTGGCCTATCAGAAGCAAAGCGAAAAAGCCGCCGCGAAGTTCCGAATCCACTTTGAGACGCTCAGGCTGGGCGCAGGCAGAAAAACCAGGGACCGCGTGGACTACGCCTTCGACGGCAAATGGCTTTCGGTCAAAAAGCACCGCATCAGGCAGATGACCAGATACCAACTGGCCGACGATAACCTGCCGACCAAAGAGGCCCAGCCGCTGCGGCTCGGCAAAGGCCCGTTCCCCATTCCGTTCGGTCAAAAGGCCGACGACGTGCTGAAGTACTTCCGGGTCCAAAGCCGCCCCGCCGCACCAAAAGAACCCCAAGGCTGCGATTACCTCAAGCTGACACCATATCGGAAGTTCCGCAGGGAGATGGATTTCGTCCGCCTGGAGATGTGGATCGACCGCGAACGGCACCTGCCGGCAAAAATCATCAGCGTGGACAAAAACAAGGACGAGAGAACGGTTATCTTTGACAACATCAAGACCAACGTCCGGTTCAACGACGCGATGTTTCACCTGCCCAGGCCGGCCGGCTGGCAACTTCGTGTCGAACCACTACGTAAAGGCGACAAAATCGCCCCGTAGCACCTCACCGGCTAAGGGGTTTAACATCGCACCTGACACGTTCCGTCTGGCTGGGCTCGAGGCTGATCCGCCGGGCGAACGGCTCGACGCCCAGGGCCGCAGACGGCTTTACGATGACCGAGACCTTCTCAGGCAGCGGATTGTAAACCTGAAAGTCCACGCTCTCGGCGTCCAGCTTGCGAATCTCAATCATCACCTCGGGCCGGTTGCAGACCAGCGGATGGCCGAGGAAAATCTGCTTATCAAGCCAGTCGCCGTCCAGGCCCAAGTACAATTTGCCCTTGTAGACTGCGCCCGGGTAGTACCTGCCCAGGCTGTATGCGCCGGCGGACCAGTTGGCGTTCATCGCTTCGACGGTCAGCGGGAAGATGTTGTTAGGCAGGACTTCGGGCTTGGGAATCACTGTCTTAACGCCGCCCTGCTCCGCCTCGAAGGCGGTTATGTATTCGGTGCCGAGGTATTTCCCGCAGGCAACTTTCGGCTGGCCAGGCGGATTGGACTTGTCCAGGCCCCATAGTGCTCTGAGCTTCTGCCAGTATTCCACGTCCATGCCGCCGGCCTCCTGGCAGACCAATGCGCGGCACTTCAACTCGCGGCCCTTCATCAGCGTCTGGCCGTCCAGGTCAAAGCCGAGCCTCACGCTCGGCGTCTCGCCGACAACGTGCACGTCCACGTCCTGGTCCAGCGAGTAGATAGCCATCAGGCCGAACGGGTCCGGCCAGAGCGTTACGAACCCGCCCTTGCCGAGGCGGAAGGTCATGCCCTTGGGGTCGTAATCCAGCGTCTGGAGCTTGCCGGCCGGATCGACGTACGAGACCTTGCTGATATCGCTTCGGCCCCTGTAGTCGACGCCGAACAATTCAAGCTCCAGCGCCTTTGAGCTGCTCAGCTTGATATCGCTCAGGACCTGCGCGCTAAGGTCGCTGTGCAGGATAATGTTGCCGAACGGCCGGTAGTCGTACCGGAAGATGGTGATGTCGTTTGCGCTGTACAGGAACCTCGCCGGCGTGAGCTGCTCCTTGTGGTACACCCTATCGATATACTGCTGAACGACCGCCACGTCGCGCGTGGCGAACGGCATGGACCTCCTGGCGCGTGGTTCGGCCTGCTCATTAGTGTTATGCGCCTGGACAACAGGATAGGTCCGGACATTGGCTACGCCGGCGTTGATCTGTCCTGTTTCGTAGCCTTGCGGGCTGGTTACGCTCGCCTACGGATGGGGCGAATACTGCCGCTTCTATCATCCGGTGCCCGGCTGGCGATTTCACCCGCAAGGC
>JAXIHJ010000028.1:0-13821 GCA_034189755.1 Planctomycetota bacterium | reverse complement strand
TGGAATAGACCCGCCCGGTTTACAGGCGCCGGCTGCGGCCTCGATGAGATGCCCTTGTCCGTTAGGCCGGAAGTTGCACGTCATGCCGCTGGCAGTTAATTAATGCGATTGATGCAAGAAGCCCAGCCATAGCTATGGCTGGGCTTAAACTAGCCGCGAGCGCAGTAATTAATTGGCGGTGGTATTACTTTACGACCGAACGCCGGCTAAAAATTGTTCGCATCGGGAAGCGATGTTGTCCGGCGTCAGGCCGAAGTTTTTCAGTATGTTATCCAGCAGGCCGGACTTGCCGAACGAGTCGTTGATCCCGACGCGGTGCATCGGCACGGGGCATTGCTCGACGAGAACCTCCGCCGCCGCCGAACCCACGCCGCCGATTATGCTGTGATTTTCCACGGTAAGCACAAAGCCCGTCTTTGCGGCTGAGGCCGCGATGGCCTCGGCGTCGATCGGCTTGATGGTCGAGATGTTAATAACCTCGGCGGCGATTCCCTTCCCGGCCAGGATATCCGCGGCCTGAAGGCACATGGATACGGTCAGTCCCGAGCCGAGAACCGTTACGTCGCCGCCCTCACGCAGCGTCGGGGCCTTTCCCATTTGAAACTGATAGTCGTCCGGCACGACGCGCGGGCAGGGGCAGCGGACGATCCTTACGTAGGTCGGGCCTGTGTACTCAAGGCTCGCCTCCATAATTTGCTCCAGCTCAACTGCATCGGCGGCCTCCATCACCACCATGCCCGGCATTCCTCGCATGATATTGACGTCGTCGATGGATTGGTGGGTCGGGCCGGTATTGGGCGTGGTCAGGCCAGCGTATGAGCCGCACAGCTTCACGTTCAGGTGGGACAGGGCCACCGAAATGGCTACCTGATCGGCTGCGCGTTTACTCAAAAAACAGGCAAACATGGACGTAACGGGTATCAATCCCATAGTTGAGATGCCCGCCGCCACGGAGACTACATTCTGCTCGCTGCAGCCAAGCTGGAGGAACCTGTCGGGAAAGGCCTCGGCGAACTTTTTCGCGCGTGTCGCGGGGCTGACGTCCGCGTCCAAAACCACCATCTTCTCAAACTTTTGGCCTGCGCGGGTGAGTATCCCGCCCCACTCATCTCTCATCCCGCTAACACCGCCTGCATGACTGCCCATTGACTTATCCTTCCGATTGGCCGGGTGCCGGCCGATGCAATTATTCCGAACCGGTATCTATTAACGCCTGTTCGTATTGTTCCCTTGTCAAAGAGGTCGCATGGAAGTGAAAATCCCCTTCCATAAAGGAAACGCCCTTGCCCTTGACGGTCTTGGCGATGATGACCCTCGGCTTTTCGGCAGGGTTCGCCTTTTGCAGCATTTGGGCCAAACCTCCGATATCGTGCCCGTCGACCTCATCGACATCCCAGCCGAATGCGCGATATTTTTCGGGCAGCGGCTGGGGGTTCATTACGTCGGATGTATTGCCGCTGACCTGCGCATTGTTGAAATCGACGATCGCCACCAGGTTGTCGAGCCGATGATGTGCCGCGGCCATGGCGGCCTCCCAAACCTGGCCTTCCTGCTGCTCGCCGCAACCCATGATGGCATATACCTTTACTGGCTTGCGTTGGTGCCTCGCCGCCCAGGCCATGCCGACCGCGGCCGATATGCCCTGGCCCAGCGAACCGGTTGACATTTCTACACCAGGCACCGCTTGCATGTCGGGGTGCTCGGACAATCGCCCGTGTGTGCGAATAAATTCCTCGAACAGCAGCTTCCTGTCAAAAAACCCCATCTCCGCCAGCACGGCATACAGGCAAGCGGCCGAGTGGCCCTTGCTCAGCACCAGCCGGTCGCGATCCTCGCTGTCCGGCCTTTGGGGATCGACCTTCATGATGCAGTGGTACAGAACAAGAACTATTTCGACCATCGACAGAGACCCGCCGATATGCCCGCTGCCGGCACGCCAGACCATCTCTACAATATCCCGGCGGATTCGTCGTGCCGTTTTCTGAAGATTAGGTATGTCCAATTTCACCGTAAATCACCTTCCTGAAAGTTACTTTTTGTTTTCCAATAAATCTTTTCCCCGCAGGCGGATGTGGCTTTTCATGGCCTTTTCGGCCGCCTGGGCATCCCTTGCGCCGATAGCCAGGGCGATCTTCTTATGGTCTGCCAAGGCACGCGAGGCAATGTCCGGGTTCAAAATCAACGCCTCCAGACGTATTCGCAGCAGCAGTTCATGCATACTCTTCAGCAGCATGGGCAATATGGGATTGCCACTGGCCGCCGCAATGCTTTGGTGGAAGGACAAGTCTATTTCCCCAAAACGCCGGGCGCGCTGCACAATAGGTGAGTCTTCAAAGTTGTGCAAATCGTCCCGGACCTGGTTAAGGATACCCTTCCGTTGTGCGCTGTTGGCGTTGCGGGCGGCCAGGCTGGCAGCTTTCGGCTCGATAATCAAACGGGCGTCGATAACGTCCGCGCTGCAAATGTGTCCGTGTACGCGCAATAGTTTTAGTATGGCCGGCGTGAGCGACGAGTTGTCCAGGTCCGCCAGAAACGCCCCCTTGCCGTGGCGGGCCTGGATGATGCCCATGCCTCGGAGTTTAGCCAGAGCTTCCCGGCAGGCCAGCCGGCTGACGCCGAACTCGTGCATCAGCTCTCTTTCCGAAGGCAGGACCTGGCCCGCACCAAGCCCGTCGGCCATGATCCGCTCCAGTAAGGCGTCGGCGATTCGGTCCGATATGTTTGTCTTAGCGTGAACGTCCAAAGGTGTTTTCGCCTTCTAGGCTCTATTTTACCGGCAGCGGAGAAAAAAACCCATCACTCTTGACACAATATTCCATCTTAGTATACTGGTCTTACCAGTAGTCCGCAAAGGAATTTCGGCCAGGCCCTGATCCGGCAAGGCGGGACTACACCGAACTCAAGGTTGTCCTTCATGACAACGTGCAAAAAAGACATTTCCGGTGATTCGAAAACCTTCGTCGAATTCTACCGCACGATGGTGAAGATACGGACCTTCGAGTCCAAAGTAAAAGAGCTGATCCAACTCAACGAGGTCGGCGGCGCCGCGCACCTGTCCACAGGCCAGGAGGCCGTCGCCGTCGGTTGTTGCAGCGCAACCGGCCGGCACGACCAAATCCTCAGCACGCACCGCGGTCATGGCCACATGATCGCCAAAGGCGCCGACATCGGGAAGATGTTCGCCGAGATACTCGGCCGCGCCGCAGGCTATTGTCATGGCAAGGGCGGTTCGATGCACATCGCCGATCCCGAATTGGGCTTCGCCGGCGCCAACGGCATCGTAGGAGGAGGAATAACGATTGCCTCCGGCATCGCCCTGGCCGGCAGGCTCCTGAAGACCGGCGGCATCTGCGTATGCTTTTTCGGCGACGGCGCCGCGGCACAGGGTGGACTGCACGAGGCGCTGAATCTTTGTGCCCTGTGGAAACTGCCGGTTCTATACGTGTGCGAGAACAATCAATATGCAATGTCCAGTCCGGTTTGCAGCACCATGGCGACGGACGCCATCGCAAACCTGGCCCGGCCGTACAATATCGCCGGACAGCAGGTTGACGGCAATAACGTCCTGGATGTCTTCGAAGCCGCCGACAGAGCGATGCGGCATATCCGGTCTAACAATGCCCCCTACCTGCTTGAATGCCTCACTTACCGCCAGGAAGGTCATTATTGCGGCGATCCCTGTTTGTACAGAGACAGGCAGCGGACGCTCGATTGGATAGAGCATCGCGACCCGATCCAACTGCTTCGGGCCTATCTGACGAGCGGGAATATCGCTTCCGACAGCGAGCTGGACGAGCATGACGTCGCAATCCGTCAGGAGATAGACCAGGCCGCCTGTAACGCCCTCACGGAGCAAGAGCCGTCCCTGAACACGCTCGAAGAGCAGGTTTATACAGACCTCTGGGCCTGTAGAGATATTAAACCGCCGGTCCTCGATGAGATTGCAACTGTGGAAGTAACCTATCGGGACGCCACCAACCGGGCCTTGGACGAAGAGATGGCCCGCGATGAAAATGTCGTTCTGCTCGGTGAAGACGTGGGTATTCATGGTGGCGCGTTCCAGGTTACAAAAGGATTGTATAAGAAGTATGGCGGCGAAAGGGTTCGTACTACGCCTATCAGCGAGGCCGTAATCGGCGGCTGCACGCTTGGGGCGGCGTTGGCGGGTTTGCGTCCGGTTGGCGAGTTCCAGTACTCGGACTTCATGACGCTGGCAATGGACCAGATTGCCAATCAGGCGGCCAAGGTGCATTACATGTTCGGCGGGCGGCTTCATGCGCCGCTGGTCTACCGCGCGCCCTGTGGCAGCGGCGGACGGGGCAATGCCTCCCAGCACAGCCAATCGCTGGAGGCGTGGTTCATGCACGTGCCGGGCCTGAAGGTCGTCATGCCGGCGACGCCCTTCGACATGATCGGGCTGTTGAAAACGGCTATCCGCGACGAGGACCCGGTAATCTTTCTCGAACACAAGGCGCTGTACAACACAAAGGGCCTCGTGCCTGTCGAGGAGTATTTGTTGCCGTTTGGCCGGGCGGACGTAAAACGGGCCGGCACGGATATTACAATCGTGGCCACCAGCCGCATGGTGTTGTACAGCCTGGAGGCCGCCGGACAACTGGCCGCTGAAGGAATCAGCGCGGAGGTAATCGACCTGCGAACGTTAGTCCCCCTGGACAAGGAAAAAATTTGCAGCTCCGTTGCCAAGACGGGGTTTGCCCTGGTCGTAAGTGAGGATTGCCGCAGGGGCGGCGTCGCCTCCGAAATTTCCACGATTATAAATGAAACCGTGTTCGACGAACTCGACCATGCCGTGGTGAGGCTTACCGGCAGGGACGTGCCGATTCCGTATAACCGCACGCTCGAACGGGCGGCTGTTCCATCCGTTCAAGACGTTTGTAACATGGTGAGACGTACCCTTGGAACAGGAAGCTGACGGCTGTGTGAATCCGGCAACTTGCAAAGGACTTGATTATGCTGCAAAAGATAGTAATGCCCAAGCTCGGCGACACAATGGAAGAAGGCACCATAGTAAGGTGGCTGGTCGACGAAGGCGACGCGGTCAAAAAAGGCGACGTGCTCATGGAGGTGGAAACCGACAAGGTAACTCTCGAAGTGGAGTCGTTGGTTGAGGGCACCGTCCTCAGACTCGATGTCCCTGCCGAGCAAACCGTCCCGGTCGGCGCGGTTCTGGGTTACGTCGGCGATGCGGAGGACAAGCTGCCGGAAGCGGAAGAAAAGCAGCCGGTCGAATCCGCAGCCCAAACGCCCTGCCCTGCCGCCGCGGTTGAAGAAGTGAACACCACAGGCCCGCCGGGCCGGTCAGGTTCGCCGAGGGTTTCTCCGAGGGCCTTGAAGCTCGCGGCCAAACTGGGCGTGGATATTACACAAATTCCGGGCACCGGACCGGGCGGAAGAGTTGTAACAAAAGACGTAGAAACATGTTATGCCAACAGATGTAAAACACAAAACTCCGGAGACACAGGCGACGCCGGATCGAATGTGCACGAGGAAAAATCATGAAGCCATCGTTTGAAGAAGCCGCGAAATTACTTCGGCAGTGGAAGGAAGATTCATACGTCTTTGGCGTAGAGGATTCCGTTTACGATCATCTCGGCAAGGCCGCCCGAAAACTCGGCGACAAGGTGCTGGTGGTGGCGGCGGACCTTGGTAAGGACTGGATCGCCGGCGGACTGGAGAAAGTGCAAAACAGTCTCGCCGGCTGCGGCGTGGATTATCAGGTCGTCCTGGGCGCTGCGCCCAACGCTCCCCGCCAGGATGTTTATCGTATCGCACTGGCGGCAAACATGTTGCAGGCCGACGTTATCGTGGCCTACGGCGGCGGCAGCACGATAGACGCCGCCAAGGCCGCCGCATCGCTGGCCACCTTCACGCCGAAGGAAAAAATCGAATTCCTCGGCAGCAGTCTGCCGGAGGCGTCAGGCATTGAGCCGTACTTCGGCGCAGATCGCATCACCGAGATACAGAACAAGTCAGGCCGAAAAATCACGCCCATTATCGCCGTGCAAACGGCCGCCAGCAGCGGCGCACACTTGACCAAATATGCCAATATCACCGACCCGGTCAGGGGCATCAAGAAACTGGAAATCGATTACGCCCACGTGCCGGTGGCTGCGGTGTTTGATTTTAGAAGCACCGTTTCCTGCCCCGTGGCATTGAAGATCGACGGCGCCCTGGACGGCATCGCCCATTGCTGGGAAGTGTTCATGGGGGCTACGGGCAAGAGTTACTACGACAAGATATGCAAGATAACGGCCACTGCCGTCGAGCTGATTGTCGAGGCCTTGCCGATTGCCGTGGAAGATTCCGAAAACCTGGACGCTCACGTCGCGCTGTGTCTGGGAACGGACCTGGGCGGCTATGCCATCATGGTCGAAAACGCCGATCCGCAAACCGGCACAATTCAGCGAGGCGGCACCAACGGCGGACACCTCGGCAGCTTCCAGTTGACCGACTATCTTTCCCACGGCCGGGCCTGTGCCCTGCTTAACCCTTATTACACCGTGCTGTTCGCCAATTCTATCGAGCCTCAATGCCGGACCATCGGAACAATCTACCGGAAACACGGTTACATCAAGCCCTCAGTGAATCTGGATGAGCTGTCAGGCAGACAGTTGGCATTGGTAATCGCCAGGGCGATGATCGGATTGTCTTACAAGGTGAAGTTTCCCACCTCGCTCAAGGAGGCGAACGTGCCGGCCGAGCGGATAGCCGTTATGGTCGAGCAGTCGGAGAATCCGCAACTCGCCAGCAAGTTGCAAAACATGCCCGTGCCAATGAACATTGAAAAAGGAGACGTCCGCAAGTACATACTGCCCACTTTGGAGGCGGCTTATGCCGGCAATCTCGAAGCCGTCCCCAGTGCCTGAGCATCGCGAGGCGCCGTGCGCTTTTACGCGACGGGAAAATCGGTCGCCATGAAGACAGTTTCCTTACAATTTGGGGACGGGCAGATAGAAATCCGCCTGCCTGATGCAGCCGACATCCTGACTGCGAAAAAGGCCACGCCTCTTTCTGACCCGGCTGCAAGCATCCGCCGCAGCCTGGACAGGCCCATTGGTTGCCCTGCCCTGTGTAAATTAGCCGCCGGCGCCGACAGCGCCGCCGTTGTGGTATCCGACAATACCCGGCCGATACCCTACAAAGGGCCAGCCGGCGTTTTGCCGCCCATCATAGAAACTCTGCAACGCAGCGGCGTCAAAGACGTCAAGATCATCATCGCTTGCGGCACACACCGGCTGATGGAGCCGGATGAAATCCGAGACATGTTGGGGCCTTCGGCTTTTCAAAAAGGCATCGAAGTTATAAACCACGTCGCCACGGACGAATTCACGTTGCGATGCATCGGCTCTACGGACAGGACGCCGAATATAACCGTCAATAAACATTACCTGGACGCCCGGTTGAAAATCGCCACGGGCCTTGTGGAGCCTCACTTCATGGCCGGGTTTTCGGGCGGCCGAAAGGCGATCTGTCCCGGAATTTGCGGCGAAAACGTCACTTACGGATTCCACTCCGCTGCCATGTTGAACGAGGAAGGGGCGACCGGCCTGAAACTCAATGGCAATCCCTGCCACGAAGAGGCCCTGCGCATCGCCGGGATGGCGGGCGTCGATTTCATCGTCAATGTGGCGATAGATTGTGAGAAACGGCTGACCGGAGTTTTTGGCGGCGCACTTGAAGAGGCCCATTTGGCGGCGGCTGAACATGTCAGCCAATACAGTGTCATCGAGTTAGACAAACTCTATGATGTCGTCATAATGCCGGCCGGATATATTGGCGTGAATCATTACCAATGCGCCAAGGCCGCGTATGAATCCAGCCGCGCAGCAAGGCCCGGCGGAAAAATTATACTGGTCGGCCACCTGAAGGAACGGCAGCCAATCGGCGGCAGGAATTACAAAGACATGCTTCGTCTTTTGGCTTGCCTCGGGCCGGCGGGGTTTATGAACAAGATACTCTCCGATGATTGGACTTTTGTGCCCGACCAGTGGCAGGTGCAGATGTGGGCAAAGGCCTTCGCCAAATTAGGCGGCAGCAAAAACCTTTATATCTGCGCACCCAGACTGGAAGATAGCCCTGAAGACTTGATTCCGGAAGTGAATGTAGCCGCTCAGACCAAGCGGATGGAAGGTGAAAGCGACGTGGATTTCGCCGAGCGAAGCTTGCAACAGACGGTCGAGCAGGTGATAGTCCCCTCTGACAGTGTGCTTGTTTTGCCTGATGGGCCTTACTCTATACCGGTGTTGTCCCATTCGGCCGACTAACTCATCCCGGAGAGGAAGTAATGAAGGATCTGAGGAAATTTTCCCGAGAAATCGCCCGTTTTGCAGAAGCCGCCGGCCTGTGCGTCTACCCTGAGTCGCTAACCGTTGAAAAAGATGCAATCTTCGCCATAGCTCGCAAGGGCATAGAAAAACATCTGCTCGTTCTTTCTCCCGACGACCGGACGACGTCCGCCTTCAGCGGCGCCGGCGACAATGTGGACCTTGAAGGCGCCAAAGCCGTCATTAAGGTCTGCCCTCTCGGCCACGACAACGCCGCAGCCGTCCGGAAGCACCTGCCGTTTACGGCCCCGACGGTCCTGGGGGTCAAAAAGACCATCGGCACAGGCGACAGGCTTGGGGTGGCTACGCCGGGACACGTACTCGCGGTGAAACAGGGTAACATGAGGCCGGTCCTAGCCATGCAGTCCATCAGGGAAATGGCCCGTACGGAAAGGACGCCGCAAGAGGTGATGGACGCCGCCTGCTGGGGAGTGCTCCAGAGCGGCTATCAGGCAGGATACGGCGCCGACGCCGACCACCTGAAAAACACGGATGATATCGATAGGTGTTTCAAGGCCGGCTATACGCTCTATACCGTCGATCCCGGCGAATTTGTCGATGGGTCAGCGGAAGACGCCTCTCCGGCTAAACTCAGGGAGAAGTTCGACGCACTGCCCTGGGGCGAGCTGGAATCCGGGCCGGACGAATGTATCTCCAATTACGCAGAAAAGAGCACGCCCCTGAAAAGTCCGGCCGGCGAGTTCAAGCTGGAGATGTCCGGCGAAGACTTGTTGCGAAGCGCGGTCAAGTACGGCCGGGCGGTCGCCCACGTAGTAACGATGTATCGCTACCTTCAGGGCCTTTTTGCAGGCCAGGCGTTCGATTATGAAATTTCCGTGGATGAAACGGCGAGGCCGACTTCAATTGCGGAACATTATTATATTGCCTCGGAGCTTAAGAGGCTCGGCGCCCGGTGGCACAGCCTGGCGCCGCGATTTGTCGGCGAATTTGAAAAAGGCGTCGACTATATAGGCGACCTGGACCTTTTCCGGTCGGAATTCGCGCAGCACGTGGCGATTGCAAGGTACTTCGGGCCATACAAAATCAGTCTGCATTCCGGCAGCGACAAGTTCAAGATATACCCCGCCGTCGCCGAACTGGCGGAGGACCTGGTGTACCTGAAGACGGCGGGAACCAGCTACCTGGAGGCGCTGCGAACACTTGCCGAAGTTGACCCGCAACTCTTCGGCGAGATATTAACCTTCGCCAAAGACCGCTACCCGGAAGATAAAGCCACGTATCATGTCAGTGCCGACTTGCGAAAAACCATAGACTTGGCTGCCGTCGACAATAAAGACCTGCCGGGCGCCCTGGATCAATTCGATACCAGGCAGGTCTGCCATGTAACGTTCGGCTCGGTTCTGACTGCGAAAGACCCTGGAAGTCGCTTTCTGTTCAAGGATAGAATGTTGAAGTCCCTGAAGGAAAACGAACAGGCTTATTACCGGCACCTGGAGAAGCATCTGGGCAGACACGTAAAGCCGTTTAGCTGAGCGGGCGGGGAGCATTTTATGGCACACGGGTTTTTATCTGAAGATTTTCTGCTGCGGACCGAGACGGCCAGAAGGCTCTACCACGAGCACGCCGGCAGGATGCCGATTTACGACTACCACTGCCACCTGCCGCCGGCGCAGATTGCCGAAGACAAGCAATTCGACAACCTCACGCAGGTCTGGCTTTACGGGGACCATTACAAATGGCGTGCGATGCGAAGCAACGGCATTGCGGAACGGTTCTGCACCGGCGATGCATCCGATTACGAAAAGTTTGAAAAATGGGCCGAAACCGTCCCCCGCGCCATGCGCAACCAGCTTTATCACTGGAGCTGCCTGGAGCTGAAGCGTTACTTCGGTGTAGATAAGCTGCTGGGGCCTGATACCGCCGGTGAAATATATGAAACCTGCTCCGAATTGCTGAGGACTTCGGAATATAGCGCACGGAACCTGATGCGCCGGATGAATGTCAGTGTAGTTTGCACAACGGACGACCCGCTGGACAGCCTGGAGCATCATAAAAAGGTTCTCGCCGACGGCTTCGAGATCAAGGTGCTGCCCACCTGGCGGCCGGATAAGGCACTCCTAGCGGATGACGTCGGCGCACTTAACGACTGGATAGACGAACTCGCCAGGGGCACCGGTGCGGATATTAAAGATTACGCTTCGTATCTCCAAGCCATTAGGAAGCGGCATGATTTTTTCCATGAAGCCGGCTGCCGATTGAGCGACCACGCGATGCGGCAGCCTTACGCCGAAGACTATACGGAAGGCCAAATCAGGTCGATCTTCCAAAAAATAATAAGCCGAAAACAGCCGGACGCTTCGGAAATACTCAGGTTCAATTCCGCCGTGATGGTCGAGCTGGCACTGATGAATCACGAGAAGGGCTGGACCCAGCAGTTTCACCTTGGAGCGATTCGGAACACCAATACACGCATGTTGAGGACACTTGGCCCGGATACCGGCTTTGATACGATGGGTGATTTTGAAATAGGCCCACGCCTGGCCCGATACCTCGACAGGCTGGATGCGGACAACAAACTCGCCAAGACGATTCTGTACAATTCCAATCCGCGTGACAACGAGCTGATGGCCACGATGATCGGCAATTTCCAGGACGGCTCGGTTCCCGGAAAGATACAGTTCGGCCCCTCCTGGTGGTTCCTCGACCAGAAGAACGGCATCTCCAGGCAGCTCGAGGCACTGTCCAATATGGGCCTGCTAAGCCGCTTCGTCGGCATGGTAACCGACTCGCGGAGTTTTCTGTCTTATCCGAGGCACGAATATTTTCGCCGGGTTCTGTGCGACATCCTGGGGAGCGACGTGGAAAACGGCGAGCTGCCGGAGGACATGGAACTGCTCGGGCAAATGGTCGAGGATATCTGCTTCGGCAACGCCAGGGAATATTTCGACATCTCGACATCGCCGTGAATTGAACCCTTCCAGCCTTTGTTAATCTTGGTGGATATCCTGAAATTCAGGCAAAGCGGCTTTGTCCGAAAGCGTATTCGAAGGCCGGCGCCGGCGGCCGACAAAAAAACGCTGTCGGAATTGAGCGCTAAGTACCTGTAATAAAGAGTATTAAGGGCGGCACTGGCCCCGAAGCGACTTTACCAGGATTTTGAAGTTGACAGCATCTCGTCCCCATGTTATGCTATTACTTACGAAAACGGTTAAGGTAAACAGTTTCGACCTGCAACTGTGTGCGACAGCCTGGAAGGGATGAAGTCGAGATGCCGGTAGTTCACGACGTGGCGAGGAAGGTAGGGGTAAGCATAGCCACCGTATCCAAGGCGATCGGAGGCAAGCCCGACGTCAGCAAGGAAACCCGCAAGAGGGTGCTGAAAGTCGCCGGAGAATTGGGGTTCAGTCCCAATGCCTCGGCCAGGGCCTTGGCGCGTGGCCGAACAGACGTTCTGGGAGTAACCCTTCGCAACATGAACTATCTTTCCGGCCCTTACATCGGTTCGATTGTAAGCGGTATAGCGGAGATAAGTGACCAGAACGGCTTCGGCTTGTTGTTTGCAAAAACCATCGCGAATACAGGGCAGAAATATTCCGAATATATTCAGTTCGCCAAAGAGAAACGTTTTGACGGCGTGTTCATAATGGACCAGCGTGCACGGGAATCAGACATTCGGCTGTTTTCCGAGATGAATGTGCCTGCCGTATTGGTGGACAGGAAAATTTCCGGCAACGCGCTGCCGACAGTGTGCGTGAACTACCGCAAAGCGGTGTGTGAGGCTGTTTCATATCTGATCGGCCTGGGACATCATCGCATCGCATTGATCTCGCCCTATTTCAAGGTCTACGAGTACAAAGAAAAACTGGCCGGCTACAAGGATGCACTGGAGTCGCACGGGTTATCGCTTGATAAGCAACTGATCCCCAAGTCGCCGGAAATTTTGGCAACAGACACGTTAAGGCAGGTGGTGGAAATGGTAGAGGATCTGCCCGCCCCACCTACCGCGTATATGTGTCTGAGCGATGCTTTAACCCTGCCCCTGTTCGACGTCCTTACATCTCGAGGTTTACGTGTACCTGAGGATGTGAGCTTTATTGGATTTGACGTCTTCGGTTCAGTAAATAATGGCGTATTTTCATTAAGTCTTATCAATATACCTGGCCATGACCTGGGTGTATACGCCTGCCAGTTGCTTTTGAATCTGCTGAAAGGCAAGGCCGCCGCTAAAGACGTGGTCCTTGATGCGACGTTTGAACCTCGAAAAACCTGCGCCTCGCCCGGAAGGTAAGCGGCGCAAGACGTCATTTTGCTGTGTGGAGACAAGGAGCTACGTTTGAAAAAAGAAATGAAGTTTTTCCCACGCAGCGAGAGCACCTATGCGGACATATATCGTTGGTACGGGGCGAAAACGTATTCTTCCAATCCTCTGACGGCGGATATCGTAAAGTATAATCCCCGCGAGCCGCGAACGCTGCCGGAAGGTAACGTCCTGAACTTTCACGTTTTCCAGGATTTCATAGACCCCGCCGGGCCTAAGATTGACCTGGAACTCTGCAAAAAGTTGAAGATGACCAACCTGTGGTTCGTTTACTGGGACAACTGGCAGGAGAACTTCCCCACTTCCGGCCAGTGGCTTTCCATGCACGGAGCGCGTATCAGCGCCGAAAAGCTGAAGACCTATAATCGAAAACCTGCATGGCCAGGGTTTCAAGGTGTATCTCTATTGCCGTCAGATGCTTAACGACAAAGCAACTTACAACGACCGCCCCCCTTACAAGTCCTGGATAGCCAGGAAAAAAGACGGAACGCCCATGCTGTACGGCACGTATCGGCTTCCCACCGAGGCCCTGCGCGAAGCGGCCGGCAGTAATACAATAAGCTGGTACCAGGCCTATTTCGGAAACGCCGATTACCGTAAATGGTATATTGACGGCGTTAAGAGATGCATAACGTATTATAACGCCGACGGCGTGGCCTGGGACATGGATTGGCTGGACATGTACATGGGAAGGGGATATTCCGTTTCCAATCCACGAAGTGGAATTCACCACGGCCTGCTGAGAGTGCAATATGAAATCTACAAATGGCTGAAACAGAGCAACCCGCCAAAAAACGTTATCAGCAATTTCGCCCTCGCCGTTCCCACGCAATATTACTCCGACGCCGTCATGTTTGAGGAGGGGATGCTGGGCATGCATAAACAGATGCCCGAGCTGGTCCGTGCCTTCCAAACCAATATCGTCGGAATGTTGTATACCGACAGCTACCGGGACATCATGAAATGCCTTTCCCTTGGGATGAGCTGGTCCTCCGAGACAAGGTTCTTCCTGAAAAATAGTAAGGCTGGCAAACGGCTGGCTGTCCTTCAGCCCATGGCTGATTTTTCCGCGAAAATTTCGGCTACACCTTTACTGGACGTCAACGCAATTCACTTTTCGCGTCCGTCCGAGCAGGTTTCCGGCAGCCTCTGGTGTGATTCGAACAGGATTCTCGCAGCCGTCTACCGTGACCCGAA
>JAXIHJ010000027.1:0-27661 GCA_034189755.1 Planctomycetota bacterium | reverse complement strand
AGCGGTCAGACCGGTGCGAAAGTCTTAATGACCGCTCCCTCACGGTCGCGGCTCGTAGGGTGCTTCCCACATCGGGTGCTTTAACTTTGTGCGCCGGGTATTAGAACATGCCGACGACCTGGCCGTCTGCGTCGAGGTCCACTTCCATAAAAGCCGGCTTGGAAGGCAGGCCGGGCATGGTCCGCATCGTTCCCAAAAGCGGGTAGAGGAAGCCCGCCCCCGCCGCGGCGCGAACCTCCTGCACGGGCACGGTGAAGCCCTCCGGCACGCCCTTGAGTGTGGGATCGTGCGACAGCGACAGGTGCGTCTTGGCCATGCACATCGGCAGGTGGCTTAAGTTGGCCTTTTCGTAAGAGGCAATCTGCGCGTCGGCTTTTTCGGAGTACGTTACGCCGTCGGCCTTGTAGACCTTCCGGCAGATGGTCTCTATTTTTTCCTTAATCGAGATGTCGTCCGGATAGAGCAGTTGGAAGTTGGACGGTTTTTCGCAGGCTGCGACGACGGCCTCGGCCAGTTCGACTGCGCCCTTGCCGCCGGAGGTCCAGTGGTCGGACATCACAGCCGCCTCGGCGCCGGCATCTGCGGCGGCCTTGCGGGCCAGCTCCACTTCGGCGTCGCTGTCGGCCGGGAAACGGTTAATAGCCACCACCACCGGCACGCCGTACATCCTGGCAATCTCGATGTTGCGTCTCAGGTTGCAGAGACCCTTTTCCAGCAGTTCGAGGTCTTCTTCTATATAGGCCTTCGGCAGCGGCTTGCCGGGCGTTACCTTAGGCCCGCCGCCGTGCATCTTCAGCGCCCGGATCGTGCCGACCAGGACCACGCAGTCGGGCTTCAGGCCTGAGATGCGGCACTTGACGTCGAAGAACTTCTCCATGCCGATGTCGGCGCCGAAGCCGGATTCGGTTACCACGTAATCGGCCAGCTTAAGGGCGATCTTATCGGCGATGATCGAGCTGTTGCCCTGCGCGATGTTGGCGAACGGCCCGGCGTGAACGAAGGCGGGCTGGCCTTCCAGCGTCTGCATCAGGTTCGGCTTGATGGCGTCCTTCATCAGGACCATCATGGCGCCGGCGCAGCCGATTTGCTCGGCCGTAACCGGGTCGCCGCTTTTGTTCATGCCGATGATGATGCGCCCCAGTCGCTGGCGCATGTCGGCGGTGTCCTTCGCCAGCGCCAGAATCGCCATAATCTCACTGGCTACGGAAATATCGAAGCCGGTCTTGCGATTCGGCCCGTCCATCCACTTATCGCTCAGGCCGGTCTCGATGAACCTCAGGGCCGCGTCGTTTACGTCCACCACGCGCCGCCAGGTAACGGTTTCGGGGTCGATGTCCAGCCGCGGCAGATTGGTCCTGGCCCAGGCCTCGTCATCGGCGTGGGCCTCGTGCTTGATGCGTGCGTCGATAGCGGCGGCCAGCAGGTTGTTGGCGATGCTGACGGCGTGGATGTCGCCGGTCAGGTGCAGGTTGAACTCCTCCATCGGAATCACCTGGCTGTAGCCTCCGCCGGCCGCCCCGCCCTTGATGCCGAACGTCGGACCCATCGACGGCTGGCGAATGCACAAAAGAACGTTCTTGCCTATCGCGCCGAACGCCTGCGTCAGGCCGACTGCGGTGGTGGTTTTGCCTTCGCCCAGCGGCGTGGGCGTGATGGCCGTTACGTCGATGTACTTGCCGCTGGGCCGCTCGGTCAGCCGATCGAGAATCTCCAGCTTGACCTTCGCCTTGACCGAGCCGTAAGGCTCAAGCTCTTCAGGCAGGATACCAGCCGCGGCTGCAATCTCAGTAATCGCCTTCGGCGTAGCGGCCCTCGAAATTTCAATATCAGACGGTACCTTTTTACTCATGCCAACGTCTCCTTGAATTACGCGCCATATTCGTATCGATTAAAATTGCCTTATGCCGCCTTGCTCTCCCCCCAGCGGCGACCCTCACGGCCGGGAAACACAGCGATTATAAAAGCCCACGCCGGCCTGGGCCAACACTACTTTTTTTTAACACAGTCGGGTTTTACACTTTGCGAAACCCTAAATATGCCTAAGATTTACGGGCCGACCGCATGAAGTGGAAAGCCGACTGGGACCAGGCCAAGGCCAATCATATCAAGTGGTGGGGCCGAGAAGGGTTCGTTCTGTACCTCACCTCGCCGCGGCGTGAGCCGATGGAAAACATCGCCGAAAGCATCCGGCAATACCGCTGAGACCCTGGATTCCGTCAGTAAGCAGGGCGCGCAACTGGTTTGCGCGCGGACCGAGAGGCCGCCCGCGAAAAGACAAAAATAAGCAAAATGACAAAATCAAAACTAAAAAAGGTTCCTGACCTGCCCTGTAGAAAAGCTCTATTATTTTGTGAATTAAAGGCTTGCGCGATTGTGCTATTGGGGCTACACCATGGATCATGAGCACTACCAGCAAGTCGCCAAGGAAGGTTGCGTTGGTGGCGTTGAAGGTGGCCGAGATGAGCGAATGGTCGCATCTTCACGTCAAACCAGAGTCTACCACATAACCGGAACCCTGTCAATCGCTTGCCCTTCAGATAATCTTTTAGCTTTATCTTGGGCAATGGGAGTATAGAAGTATAAAGGATTCCAGCGTAGGGCGGTTGCACTACTTATGATCATCGATGGGCAGGAACAAGTGATAAGTTCATCCTGGGTTTCGACTATGACAAAACGGGCAGGACAGCGACCACTATGCGGGCAGTTGCCGCCAGCTGTAAGAACAAGGACCCTGACGGCGGCCGGCAATTGGACGGCAACCGTGTCAAGCCAAATAAGGACAATAAGGATTGGTCGTGGTGAGCCGGCGACTTCAAGGCAAGGAGATGCAAGATGAAGAACAGGTATATCCCGATTATTTCCGTGCTCGTGCTTGCATGTGCAGCGGCGGCAGTGCTGATAGGTATCTATGGCGATTCAGATAAGCCAGATTCGTCTGAAGCAGTGGCCGAACATGGACTAGCAAAGACAGACGAAACATTACATCCTATCAAGACGACCACCGCTATCGTCGACAGTACCGAGAACGCCGACGAAGAGACTAGACTAATCAACATCTTCGGAACAGAGCAAAGCTCGCCCATCAACGCCGGATTTGTCTTCTATGACGGCCGTTACTTGGACAGCCCATATGTAATATCACGAAAAGGTCTCTCCGTTTACGTCAACGAGTGCCGGTTCTATCGTGGACAACTAATAGAAGAGCATCAGGTAGCGACAGGTGACGAGGACCCTGTCATGCCCAAAGAGATCTCGAAGCAGACGTCCATGTACGACAGAGCGTTCAAAGACTATGTTGGCCGCAAGATCGCTTATGTTCAGAAACATTATTCTCCCGATGAAGAGCGTAGGATAATGGAGCAGATATATCGGGATCTTCCTTGCACAAGAGAGGCAAGACTGCACCCACAATCTGGCAGTCTAATCGTGAATTTCTTTAACGGCGACGAAACAGCATTTGCGCTGGCCATGCCAAGAAGAAAGCCTTTGATCGGTAGGGAGGCCGCTCTCAGGCAGGCCGAGTTTCAAAGAAAGAACTTAGTTAGCCGCCTTCTGAAGAATGATACTTACTTCTTTTTCAGCAGTGGAGGGCACATGACTTTTGGAGAGCAAGGCACAATCACTTATCTTCCCAAGATAGCCAAGATTCTCCGGTCAGATAGATCAATTGACGAGAAATTCAAGGCAGTTCAGAAAACGGGTTTGCCGAGCGTTGGGCCCGATTCCTTCCGCAGTCTGGTGACAGACTTCTCTGCTTCGGAGCAATTGGAACATCGCCTTGAGCAGCTCATCAGATTGCAAGATAGGCTGCCCAAGGAAGCCGCGACCGAATCTCAACCTTCTACTCCGCACCTTTGAAGGCGCGCCATATAATGCGCCACTTCCGAACTACAATACTGATTAGAATTAGGTGCGGCGATGCTAATTAGATTACAATCGGCAACAAATACCACAACAACGCAAGGGGTAATGACATGATAGCAGAATACAAGCGATGCATTTTGACCCAAATTATTCTGGCTGTGACTTTGCTGCCTGGCGTTGCGGATGCATCAGCCCCCCCATCGGACGACATGAAAGCTAAATTTGAGCAATACCTCAGTCAAGTAAAAGAAGTGCAATGGAATGAACAAACGGAGCGAATATATTCCGGCCCTAAAGAGCTTGGCTACTTCACGTACCTGTTTCCAGACAACTCGATGTTGGTATACGCCGTAAGGGAGCAGAAAGGAGGCAGACGCAAAACACTATCTTTCTATGATTTGATCAGCAAAAAGACGAGCCATGTCGATGTGCTTACAGCTCCGGAGGACAAATTTCTTACGATTTATTCCTATCTGATCAGTCCTGATTCAAAAAAGCTTTGGCTTTTTATCGGCATACATAAGGCGCATGGCTACGAACGTTGGTTTCCGTATGACATCAAGACCAAAGCCTTTGATCGGGAAAGTGAAAAGTTTAAATATCTACAGAAGTACAGCCATAGCAATCCAAGTGGGATCCGCCGCCCACTCCCGGGGCCCGCTTGGTCGGCAGTTGGCCATAAATTCTATGAAGACCAGAGGAAGGCGCACCGAGCTGGTGTAAAACGATTTTGGAGTACCATAAAAATCACATCTCGATGTTCGGAAGTTTTTTGCGACGGGACACCGTTTGAAATAGTTACAGGCAGATACAAAAAAGGACATATATTTGTAAAAGGAAGATACATTACTTCTTTGCAAGTTGCATCTCCTTGGGTGCCTCAAGATTGTTGGTTCATCCGGGCCGGGAACGACGCCGTTGTCTATAAATTCTATGGCTACGGCGAGCAAGGTTGTTGGAAATCACGCCTTAATAATCGATCTATTCTACGTATGTGGGACATTCCAGGGGTTGGCGTCGTGGTTACATCCATGGATGACAAGAACTCATACGCCGACTTGATTCCTTCAGAGCTGCCCAAGAAAAACCAAGGGCGAATAGGATAGAGTTAAAGAAGTTAAAGGGGGCAGGAACCTTTTAGCCCGTCAGCTTTTGCGCCGGGCCAGTAACTCAAACGCACTGGCGACAAGCTCGACGGCCGCCGCGACCGGCTTGCTGACCGCCTGGCCAAAGTCGACCTGCTTCGGCTGAATGCCCAGTACGGCGCAGCGGCACGGATGCATCATTTGCAGGACCTCCAGAAATGCCAGCGGGGCCGGTCCGTGCGTGCTGGGGCCTTGCCCGCCGATCTCATTCGCCGCGACCAACTCGACCGCACCCGGCTCGGCGTTGAAATCCAGCGCATCCACCAACACGACCGAGGCCGGCTTGCGGGCGACAATCTTCATCAAAAAGCTTTCCGGGACCGATTGTGTGTCGTACACGTCCCAGGGTACGGTCTTGGCGGTGAGCTTTCGGGCGACGATTGTGCCGGCGGCGTCGTCGCCGCACAGCTCGTTGCCGACGCACACGACAGCCATGGAGGGCGAGACAATCTCCCCAAGGTGCTCTGCAAGGTGCTCGGCCGTATCGATACCGGCGTGCGGCGGATGGTCATGGCCGCCTTCGGAAGACATGATCCTACTCGCCCCAAAGTTCGCGGACGACCAGTGTGCGTCTGCACGCCGGGCATGCGATGCGCATCATATCGCTGCGGGCCAGTGCCGGCTCACCGGGCCGGCCGGCGTCCTTAGCCGCCAGCTTCATGCTTCCGTCGGCACAGACGATGAGTGTCGGGTTCGCATAGGCCTTGGCGCCAAGCCGCTGGGCCACCCATCGCAGGTGCTTCCGCGTGCCGACAACCGCACCGCAGACCTCGCATATCACCAACTCATGCTCGATTTCGGTTCTAGGCTCGGCCCGGTCGAGCGTGGACATGTCGTAGGTCTTGGTGAGTGTGATTCCTTTTTTGGTCGTGCAGTTCAGCTCGCACTGGCCGCAGAAAATGCACTTGTCGCATCGCTGGACAAGGCGGCGGACGGGCTTGGCTGCCTCGGGGTCGTCTATTACCTTAATAGCCAGTGCAGGGCAGACCTCCGCGCAGGCCCCGCAGCCTATACATTCTTCCTCGTCGAATTCCGGCTTGCCGCGAAAGCCGTCCGGCGGCGTGTGCGGTTTGAACGGATACTTGCTCGTATAAGGCCCGAAGATAACGGCCTTGACGGCTTCTTTCAATTCACGGAGCTTAGGCTTTCTCACCTTGCACCGGTCCTTCCTTAGGCTGTTCGTCACGAATGGTCTTTGCCCGCTCGACGAACGTGTCCTCGACGCTGCCGGACCAAAGCGGCACGCCGGAAATGTATGCGCCACGACAGATTGCGTGCGCTCCGACCGGACTGGTCAGCAATATGAACGCCGCGCAGAGCAGGGCCTTGACGCCCATCGGCGCGTTTCCGCCGGCAAAGCCCAACAGCACCACGCCGAGCAGAATCATGCACGTTCCCAGTGTAACGCACTTGGTAGCCGCCTGCGCACGGTTGTAAACATCGGGCAGGCGCACCAAGCCTATGCACCCGAACAAGTCGAATGCCAGCCCGATGCCAATAACCCAGTAGGCTGCCGTTTCAAGCATCGTAGCACCTGCCTTCCAGGTACTTGGCCAGCGCCAATGTGCCGATAAAGCTGGTCAACGCCCATGCAATGGCAATTGTCATGAAGTAATCCTGAAAATTAGGGATGCCCTCGGCATCAACGTTATGAGGCCACAGTGCCGTTACACAACAGAACCCAACCATCAGGGTGCCGAGGATATCGATAGCAACGGTCCGGTCTGGCGCGGTAGGCCCGCGACCGATGCGATACAAACACAGCAGCGACCCGAGCATCAACACGCCCATCGCAACATAGAGAAACGGCTCCAGGAAAGCCACATTCATTCAAATATCCTCCTCAGCAGCGGCTCGAAACGGCCACAGATTTCCGCGGTGCGCCTTACCGGGTCGTCGGTATCGATGTTGATCCAATGAATATACATATCCTGCCCGTCGATATCGACCGTCAGCGTACCGGGCGTCAGCGTGATGCTGTTGGCCAGGAACGTTTTTGCCATCTCGCCGGTGAGCGTCGTTCGCACCTTGACTATGCCCGGCCTAATCGGCACGTCGGGGGCGATTACGCGAAGCATGACGTCGATATTGGCTTTGACACAGTAGAATAAGAAATACGGCAGATAGATTGCGAAGAACAGCCACCGTATGGGGTTGAGAGCCTTATATGTGGCGGGACAAACGCGGCCCAGCACCGCGGCGATAATCGCCGCAATGACCACTCCCGCGCCGATTACCCACGGGTCCAATGACAAGAACAACAGTATCCAAAGCGCAAAAACCGAGAGTGTGCAAATCAGCCATCTCATGGTGCTGCTCCCACGAACCACATAAGCGGTTCTTGCCAAGAAACACCGGTGGAAAGTTTGGCCTTCAGGGCCCCAGAGCCCTTCAACAGGACTTCGCCAGCCGGGCCAAACAGATACTCCCTCAGCGGGACCATGGCCAGACCGGCGACTATACAGACCACCGCCAGCAGCAGCATGGCCAGCCCCATCAGTGCGGGCGCCTCGCGGGCAGCAACCGCCTTGCCGACCGGTTCGCCTTCCAGTGCGTACCGCTGGACCTTTATGAAGCTTAGCAGCGTCATAAGGGCTACCAGAACCGCCAGAGCCGCCAGGAACGGATGCCCGGCCAGAACCAGCGCCACAATGATAATCAACTTGGAAAAGAAGCCGTTAAACGGCGGCACGCCGGCGATGCTCAATGCGCCGATTCGGCAGCAGAAGCTGGTAACCGGCATACGGCGGGCCAGGCCTCCCATTTCCTTCAATCGTCGTGTACCGGTCTGCTGCTCGATCGAACCGGACGAAAGAAACAGCAGGCTCTTGAACGCGGCGTGATTGAACATATGGAACAGGCCGCCGAACAGACACAGCGCCGCAATGGCCTGATCCGGCTCGGCGCGGCTTATAACTTCGCCCGCTACGCCGATAGCCAGCACAACGTAACCCATCTGCGATATGCTGTGATAGGCAAGCAGGCGTTTGAAATCCCACTGTCCGACTGCCAGGAACACACCTATAACCATTGATGCGGCGCCGAGAACGATGAGGATCATGGCGTATTCGCCGCTGGTGCCGAATACGTTGAACATCAGCCGGGCCAGGCAGTATACGCCGCAGGCCTTGATCAGCACGCCGGAAAGCATCGCCGAAATCGGCGCCGGCGCCGACGGATGCGCATCGGGCAGCCAGGCGTGGAACGGCACCATTGCCGCCTTCAGCGACAGGCCACCCAAAAGCGCCGCAGCCGCCAGGAGCACCGCCGGGCCTTGCGAACCGACTTTGGGCAGCAGCGACGCGACCATGGCCATGTTGAGATGACCGGTTAGTGAATACAGAATCGTAACGCCCAGAAGGATGAAGCACGAGCCTATGGTGCCCAAAACGAGATATTTAAACGCCGCTTCCAGTTCCTCAGCCTCGCAGCCGAAGCCTACCAGGCCGTAACTGGCAATCGTGGCCACCTCGATGAAAACGAACATATTAAACAGGTCGCCGGCCAATACCACGCCGTTCAGGGCGCCGGTCATCAAAAGAAAGAGACTGTAAAACAGCCAGACCTTCGTAAAACGCAGCATGTAAGAGGCGGCGAAAATTATTACCACAAAGGCGATGATGTTGATGGTGATTACCATCAAACGCGCCAAACCGTCGCAAACCATCTCAATGCCGATGGGCACGCCCAGCCCGTCCCAATTGCCGGCCCAGACCGAAACACTCTGGCCTGGATCATTATAGGCCGCCACCCAGAGGGCGATGCTGACAGCTACGTTGGCTGCTACGGCCAACGTTGCAATCAACCCGGTCAGACGGGAAATGCCCCTGACGTGCGCCAGGATGGTAATCAGAAATGCCGCCCCAAGCGGTATTCCCACCAGTAATGGCACCAGTTCCTTCATAAAGGGATCCTTGTGGTTCCTTAACCTCTTAGGTTGCGAATATCGTTCATGTCGAACGTGCCATATTTCTCATAGAGTCGAATGGCCAAGGCCACCGCAAGGGCAGTGGTGCTCAGCCCGATAACGATACTGGTCAGCACCATCGCCTGCGGAAGTGGATCGACCGCCTGTTTAGCCAGTTCCACGGAGCTTTGGCCCTGGGCCAAAATCGGTGCCACGCCGTCGCGGCGGTAGCCCACCAGCACCAACAGCAGGTTCACCGCATATCCAAGTATGCAGATGCCCAGGATGATCCTGACGATGTTTTTCTTCGCTACCAGGGCGTATATCCCAAACAGCAGCAAAGCAAAAGCCAATATGTATATAACAGTACCCATTCCGGCTACTCCCTAAAGTCTTCTACCGGCGGTTTCGGGGCCGAACAGCTCCTGAACAGTGCTTCTCTACATCCCAGGACCAAGGCCAGGAATATGCCAATCAGCCCTGCGGAAACCTTCAGCCCGATGGCTATATTGGCCGGCAAGATCGTCCCGCCACTGAACAACTTGTGAACCTGACCCTTAGGCAGGAAATTGACAAAGAAGCCCCCTGCAAAAAAGCCAAATATCGCTATCAGAGCAAAGACCAACGCTCCAAGCCCGTCGAATACGTGGCAACGATGTTCGCCTATCAATTCCTTGGCCTTGCCGCCGCCGCCGAAGGCCAGAACCAACATAACCAGGCCACCCATAATGATTACACCGCCGGCAAAGCCGCCGCCGGGCGCCAAGTGCCCGGTGCATACCACGTACACACCGTATAACATCACGAAGCACGAAACGATGGCCGTTATGTTCCGCACGATGGGGGTCATTCCCTTCATGGGCAATTCACCTCATCTTTCTTTTTTCGGCCTACGCTTCGAAGCACCACGTATCCGCCAAGTATGGCAACGAAGATGACAGTGGCCTCCCCAAGCGTGTCGTAGGCTCGATAGTCCAAAAGGATACTCATTACGCTGTTTGCCGATTTGGTTTCACCGGCGGCGTTTGCGAGGTATTCGGCCGCCACGCCCGGTGGGACGGCGTCATCAGCGCCGTGCGTCATCACGGGCTGGCCGAACTGTGGCATGGTGCCGGCGGCCGGCTGCTCGCCGCCAAAACCGCCCACGGCGAAGAATACCACTACCAGCAGGATTCCACCAGACAGCAGGACCGCCGCGGTCCGCAGTGTGTCGCGCGGTGTCTGTCGAGAAGTGTCCCTGCGGGTCATAATCATCCGGATCAGCAATATGAGCGTAATGACCTCCACCAGCACCTGCGGAAACGCCAGGTCCGGCGCGCCCAGAAGCAGGTCGATCACGCTCAGGGCAAAGCCCGCAGCACCCACCGCGATGACGCTGCCCAACAGGTCACGCGTCTCGACGGCAATCAGGGACGCCAGCAGCATGAACACAATCAACGCAATAATAAGAAGCTCTACGCTCATGTCATCTCCCCGCACTCAGGAGCAGATAAACCAGCGTAACGGTCAGGCCCAGCACCACCCAGGCCACGTACAGGCTGATGAGGCCGGTGTGCTGCGAGCGGAGCATTTCGACAAATGTTTTGCCGTACTTGCCCGACCAGTGGTACAGGTCCATCTCGCCAGCCTGGCCGTGTTTCAGCCACGGCCCGATAATCGGTAGTTTGCCTATCGTCTCGTAAAAGTGGGTTCCCGGCACGCGGAAGCGGTCGTCGTCGGCTGAGGGCACCTCGCCGGCCAGGAAGGGCCGAACCATGCGCAGCTTCTTGCGGAAAGAACTCAGCCATATAAACACCAGCCCCAACACAATGCCGACAGCGATCAGCACCGCGGCCTGAGACGGATTCCACATGCCGAGATTGCCGGTCGTTACCGCGCCGCCTTCAGCCGCAACCGGCTGGCCGGTGGTGGCTACGCCGGCTATGGCCGGCTGGAGAACGTTCTCAGTAATCAATCGAGGCCAAAGCCCCAATATCACACACGCCGCAGCCAGCAAAACCATCGGCGCCGCCATGAAGAAGCTTTCCCGCGGCCGGGTCTTGAGACAGGCCGCACCTTTCGGGGCCGACGAGAGGAAGGCTGCATACATCACCTTGACGAAACTCGCCAGCGTAAGCGCACTGCCGAAAACGGCCATCACGACCAATACGATCGCCAAGACGCGGTGCGTCTGGGAGACCTGTAGCGCACCCTGGTAAACCAGCCACTTGCTCACAAAGCCGTTGAACGGCGGCACGCCTGAAATCGCAACAGCGGCAATCAGCCCACATATAAAGGTTACCGGCAGGAATCTCGCCAGACCGCCCATATCCTCAAGCTTATCGCTGCCGGTCGCGCGCTCCACCGTGCCGCTCATAAGAAAGAGATTGCTCTTGTAAATGGCGTTATTGACCATGTGGAACAGGCCGCCGATTACGCCGATGGTCGTGCCCGTGCCGATGCCCAGAACCATGTAGCCGACCTGGCTGACGGCGTGGAACGACAGGAGTTTCTTGAGGTTGTGTTGCACCATGGCCATGAGCACGGCCGCCAGAATCGTAACCGCGCCTATGATCATCATCACGACCTGCATGGTCCAGTCCGGCGTGAACATCCGCAGTGCCAGCACTGCCAGCAGGTAGATGCCAAGCAGTTTGTCCAAAGCGGCCGGCAGGTAGGCCATCACCGGCGTCGGCGCGCCGGCGGCGGCTGCGGGAATCCAGGTGTGCAGCGGCACGGCCCCGGCCTTGGCAAGTGCGGCTATCATAATCAGGACGTAAACAACGTATCCGACGGCGCCCATCGACCCGACGCTGACCGGCCCGCGCGAAAGCGACAGGTTCGCCGAGCCGCCGTCCATCGCCAGCAGCAGTGCGACGGCCATCAGCAGGCAGGCGTCGGCAAAGCCCAACATGCCGTAGGTCTTCGCCCCGCCGGCCTGGGCATCGCCGCGCCCCTGGTTGATCATCAAAAACAGCATCAGCGTTACCAGCTCCCAGCCGACCAGCAGCACAAGCAGGTTGTCCGCCAATGCGACGATGCACGCGCCGGCCAACGCCCATATCAGGTAGGCGTAGAACTTGCCCTCCCAGTATTCCTTTTTCATTGCACGAAAGCTGTAGACGGATATCAACAGGGCAAACGCCCCGCCGCCGATCCAGAGAAGCATTCCGAGCGTCGTTACGGACAAGTCGACGCTAAGCTGTATCTGCTCGGTCAGTTGCGTCCAGGCCCAACTGAAGCTCCTGGCCTCCGGAACACGGAGAATCCATATCCCGCTCGCGATTACGAAAAGGCTCACCACAAAGGCCAGCGTCTTGCAGGCCCACGGCAGCCAGCGGGAAACGACGTAGGCCAAGGCCCCGGCCAGCAGGACGAGCACAATCGGCAACATGAGAGGCTGTTGTATGATGTCCAGCACCTGGTCCATCTTCTCTACCATTCCTTCTTCATGCGTTCGGTCTTCTGTTGCGAGAGCCTGACAAGCTCGGCGAAGTTGTACATCGGCTTGTGCGTCTCGGCGTCAACTATCGTGCACATCCGCTCGGTGCATGAATAGCACGGGTCAACGCTGGCAAGCGTGATGGCTACGTCGGGAATCTGCAGGCCTATGCACGAGGCCTTGAAGGTCGGAACGTTGTTGAAGCTCGGCGCCCGGACCTTGTGGCGGGTCGGACGGTTGGACCCGTCGGACCGGACATAATGGAACGTCTCGCCGCGCGGCGCCTCGACGCGGCCGACACCTTCACCAGGCGGGATGGCCTCGACCTTCGCGTCAATCTCGCCGCCGGGGTTCTTCAGGAGGTAATCGCAGCACTGGCGGGTAATCTTGACCGCTTCGAAGCACTCCAGCAGGCGTACGACGGCCTTGCCGAATACGTCGCCGCCGGGGGCGGTGATGACTTTCCAGTCCACGCGGTCGTAAGCGGCGTAAGGCTCGTCGCGGCGGACGTCTATCGGCACGCCGCTGCCGCGGGCGGTCGGGCCGAGCGCGCCGTAGGCCTTGACGTCGGCCGGCGTCAAAATGCCCACGTTTTTGAGCCTCGCGTGAAGAACGGGGTCGTCCAGGACGGCGTTGGTCAGCATCTCCAGCGGCCCGACCAGCTCGGCGCACGAGCGGTCGATTGTCCGAAGCTGTTCGTCGGTCATGTCGCGGCGAACGCCGCCTATCTTGCAATTGGCATAAGTAACCCGGCTGCCGGTGGCGACTTCCAGGACATCCATAACCGGCTCGCGGTACTTCCAGGCCCACATGAATACGGTGTTGTAACCCAGGAAATGCCCGGCCAGGCCCACCCACAGCATGTGCGAATGGATACGTTCAAGCTCGTTGACTATGGTCCGCAGATAAAGCGCCCGCTCGGGCATGTCCACGTGGGCGATGTCTTCGACGGCCTGGATATACGCCAGCGGATGGCTGGCCGAGCAGATGCCGCAGACGCGCTCGACGACGAACGGCACCTGGTCGAAGGTCTTGGATTCATCCAGCTTCTCGATGCCGCGGTGGTTGTAGGAAATGCGGACGTCCATGTCCACGACGGTCTCGCCATCGACGTAAAGCTGGAAGAATTCCGCCTCTTCCTGAAGCGGGTGGAACGGGCCGATATTAACGACGGTTTTATGACTCATTTCTTATCCCTCCCACCAGTCGGCAACGTTCCACGAACCTGGCCCTTGTTGTTCTCTTTAGTGCAATTCGTGGACTCTACATCCGGCGGAGACTGGTTGGGCGGCAGCGGCGGTCGGTCGGCGACCTGGTCGAAGTCCTTCCGCAGCGGGTGGACGCCTTCGGGCCAGGAATCGTCCAGTATCAGCCGGCGCATGTCGGGATGATTGCGGAAATTAGCGCCCAGCAGGTCGTGCATCTCCCGCTCGATCCAGTTGGCCGCCGGCACGGCGTTGGCAATGGAATCGAGGGCCAGTTCCGGCCGGGCCGCCAGCACCTTCAGCGTAATTACCACGCCGGCGGGCTGATCCGCCACGGCCGCTTCGCCGGCGGCGGACCGCTCGATAATCCAGTGATAAAGCACGTCGATGCCGTCGCGGACTTCGATTCCGGTCGCCGTCGCCAGGCGGCAGCCCGGCATCGCGAGCATTTTTTCAGCCACTTCCACCGTCCGTGCCGGCTCAATCCGTGCGATGCCGCGCAGTTGAACACACTTCTGGACCTCGAGCACCGAGTCGCCTAGACGCTCCAGCACCTGGCCGACAAAACCGGTCAGCGGAACATCGGCCTGAGTCGTAGTAACAGCGACCTCACTCATAACATTATACCTTACAGTGTCTTAAGTAGCTCCATGGCCTTTACGGTTGCGTCAATCATGGCCTCTGGCTTGGGCGAGCAGCCCGGCACGTACATGATAATGGCGTTGGGGTCAACGGCCTTGATGGCCTCGTCCACAGTAGGCCCCATGTGATAGGCCTCGGTAAATATGCCCTGCCCACAGGCACAGGCCCCGACGGCCAGCACGACGCAAGGCTTGGCCGTCTGCATGTACACTTCCTGGAGCCTGGGCATGGCCTGGCGCGTGCAGACGCCGGTAACGGCCAGCACGTCCGCGTGGCGGGGCGAGCCGACCAACATCATACCGAACCGCTCGATGTCGTATCGCGGCGTCAGCAGTTCAAGCACCTCGATGTCGCAGTTGTTGCACGCGCCCGTGTTGACGTGATACACCCACAGCGACTTTCGCAATGCCCACATCTTTAAAGCCATGGTATACCTCTGGAAATACCCACCAGGGCGAGAATCACCGCGGCAACCGCAATCGGCGTCAGGCCGAACCAGAAGAACTTCAGGGTCTGGTCGATTCTCAGCCGCGGGTTGGTGTTGCGGATCAGCGTCACCAGCGCCACAAACAAAACGTACTTGCCCAGGAAGCTCAACAGGCCCCACCACCAACTGCTGGAATAAAGCGACGCAGTCGTGAAGCCGCCCCAGAACACGATAATCAGCAGAAGCGGCATAATCGCGAGCAGCATAGCCCGCGTCATCAGCCAGCACGCCAGCAGCGGCCCGGAGTATTCAACGTACACGCCGGACATAATCTCGCACTCGGCCTCGGCCAGGTCGAAAGGCACCTGCCCCAACTTGGCCTGGGTGCACAGAACAGCGACAATTATCGCAATAGCGCCGGAGATGCTGAACAGGAACGGCGCCTCTGCCTGTGCGGCGACTATGCCGCCCAGTTGCAGCGTCCAACCGGCGCGGATTATCGCCACCAGAAGCGCCAGCAGCATGGGCAGCTCGTAGCTCATAAGGAGCTTTATTTCCCTGCTGGCGCCGACGGCCGCGTGAGGGTTGCCGCTGGCCGAGGCGCCCAATATCGTCATCGCCGCGGGGATTATCAGCAGGTATATCACCACAATCAGGTCGCCGATGAAGGTGTCCTGCGGGGCGATTACCGTCTGCCAGAGCACCGCCGCCGCGACGGCGGTCGAGGCCAGGGCGATTACCGGCACAAGCAAAAAGCCCGCGCCGCGCGCCGTGGTGGGCACCAGTGTTTCCTTGCCCATCAGTTTGAGGATGTCCACGGCCGGCTGATACCAGGGCGGCCCGACCCGCCACTGCACCATGGCCGTAACCTTCCTGTCCACCCACCGCAACAGAAGACCCAACACCAGCGTTCCAGTCGCAGCCAGCAAAAATGTAACAATCAACCAGCCCATTAACTCACCTTCGCTTGTAAGGGTGCTGACCACTCGTTCGCCCGCCGTAGACCTCGACGCCGAGTTTTTCGGCTTCGTGCTCGTCGGCGAACATCAGCGCGCCGGACGGGCAGGCGGCAACACATCGTGGTACGGCCTCGCTGTCGGTCTCGGTGCGGTCGGCGCAAAGGTCGCACTTGGCCACCTGGTGGCCGCTGATGCGATCGGGGCTTTTGACCCAGGCCGAGACGCCGGACAGCTTCGTCGAGATGACACCGAACGGACAGGCCCTGGCGCAGGAGCCGCAGCCGATGCACCTGAACAGCAGGCGGCGGGCGACGCCGCTTTCGTCACGCACCATCGCCTCGGCCGGACAGGCATCGACACACGGCGCCGATTTGCACTGCCGGCAGATTACAGGCAGCATCGCAACGCCGGACCGGGCGAAGTCTACAGCCGGCATGTCCGCGTGGCTGTAATAGCACGCCGCCGCACACGAGCGGCACTCGATACAGCGGTCCATGTCTATCAGGACTCGTTTGACGACAGGTTGTGTTGATGTAGTCGGCATATCAGTGGCTCACGGAAACTCCCACCGGCACGGCTGTAACCGTACCTGCTTGGCCGTTAATCTCACTTGGGTTCAGCGCCCTGGCCGCGGCGCATGCCTCCGGCAGCACCGCTATGCCCGGCGACAACGTCGGATCCAGACGCACACGCGCCTGTAAAGAACGTCCCGCTTGCGATGAAGAAACTTCAACCGTTACGGTTGCGAGGTTTTCGACACCGATTTTTTGGGCCTCCGCCGGAGACAGCCGCAGTTCCGGCAACTCCTGCGCCGCCTGCCAAGAACCCCAGGCGGTCAGTTCGCCGCAGCCGGCGTGCCACGTTTGACGGCCTAACAGCAACGTCAGACCCGACGCCTCGGCAAGTGGCGCAGCGGCCTTGAGGTCGGCTGAATCGACTCGTTTCAGCGGCGAGTCGCCGGCGGGAACCGCCGGTACGGCCGCCCCTGCGGCCTTAGCTAACTCGCCGACCAACTCCGCCGGCGACAGGACGCCGAGCGGTCCGGGCAGCAGCGGCGCCACACAACACGCCTGCTCGCCGGCGAACATATGTGTTCCGCCAAGTTCGCACGCCATGGCCATCGGTAAAACAACCCGTGCCGCATCCGTCGTCCGGTTCGGCAGCGGCGCCGCGGCGGCAAAAAAGTCGTTGTCGTCCAGACCCAACATGCCCAGCACGTCGCAGCCAAGTGCAATCCGCACTGTGGAGGTATCAGCCAGCGCCTTCGCCAGTGGAATCGTCTGGTATTTCGCGGCGAGTCGGACGGCCACAAGTGTGTTGGCCGAATCGGTCTGCGGCGCGACCCCGCCCGGCCTGGCGTTGGCCAGCCGACCGGCCAGGCGACCTATCGACTGCCAGGCATTCGACCGGCCGTATTGAGCAGCCAGCAGCACGCCAAGCCGCTTGCACCCGGCGATTGCCGCACCGGCCGAGGCCGCCGAGGCCCGATCGAACCGGTCGGACGATTCGTCTGTCTCTATGCCTGCAGCCGACACAAGTGCAGCCAGGGCCTGAAGTTCCATGCCAGCCGGCGGTGAGAGCCGGTGCGTCGCGAATTTCGAAGCCAACCCTGAGGCCGAATCAATTACCACTATTGGCGTCCGCGGATTGGTCTTTCGGCAGTCGAGGATCGCACGCGAGCAGCGCGGGTTCGCGGCAAAGGCGTCGCCGATAATCACAAAACCGTCACACTGCGCCAACTCGGCGTCGGTGAGGTACTTGGCGCCGCTGGCCTCCAGCCCCAGCAGCATCTGCTGCTCGGCAGGCTCGATTACAATGCTAAGGTTCGCTTCCGGCCAGGCGCGGCAGGTTTCCGCTACGGCCGCTATCTGCTCAGACGGCAAGTTTCCGGCCAGCAATATGGTCAGGCCCTTGCCGGCTGCGGCGTTGACGATCTCCTTCACCGCCGCCGCCTGTCCCACCTGCCGCAACTGCCCGCCGACCCGCTGGCCGGGCAGAAGTATCCGCCGCCGATGCCCCAGAAGCTCACCCAGCGTACTGCCACGCGGACACAGGCCCGCTGATTCCGCAGCGGGGTATTCGACGCGCCACGCATCAGGCCCGGCAGCCGTCGGTTGCAGTTGGCAGCCGGCCGGGCAAAGCGTACACCGCGAAGCGGTTTTCGTACTAGCAGTTGTCTCGACGGTTGCAGCCATTTTAGATTCTTCAGTCTTTCCTGATTCTTCGCGCGTCCGAAAGCTAAAAGACGTTCGGGTAATCCTTGATCACCGCGTAGTTCATATCAGGCCCGTCCTTGCAAAGATAGTACGGCCCGATATTGCACCGCCCGCAAAGCCCCATGCCGCAGCTCATTCGGCGGTTCATCGACAGGTATATCTGTTCGGGCGCAAGGCCCTCTTCTATCAGCGTAGAGGTGGTGAATTTCAGCATAATGCTAGGCCCGCAGACAAAGGCGAAGGCATTGGACTTCTCGACGTCCAGGCCCTTCAGCAGCGTGGTAACAACGCCGGTCCGACCGGTCCAGCCTTCCTGCGGATTGTCGATGGAGCATGTAAAATCGACCTTTTCGTGCGCGGCCCACTTTTCATGCTGGCCGCGATACAACAATTCTTCCATGCAACGGGCGCCGTACCTGATGCTCAGCCGCTTGATCGACCCCATGTCGGCCAGCAGGGCCAGTATCAACGCCCTCAACGGCGCCAGGCCAACACCGCCGCCGACGACAAGAACTTCCTTGCCTGAAAGCTTTCCAATCGGATAGCCCTTGCCGAACGGCCCGCGCAAAGCGAGTTTCTGGCCGGCTTTACACTCATGAAGCCGGTCGGTTATTGCGCCGGTCTTGAGAATGGTAATCGCCAGGCGGTCTTTTTCCAGCGGCGAACTGGAGGGCGTAAAAGGCGCCTCGCCCACGCCAGGCAGCGTCAACTGAACGAACTGCCCGGCACTGAAGGCAAGAGGCTCCTGCGGGGCAAGCACGAGCGTCTTGATAGTCGGGGTCTCGTCGATGACATCGAGAAGCTCCGCAGGCATCGGGACGTAGGAATTCTCTAGGCTCATCCGTTCAACTCCTTGACGACCTGGCGGATGTCGATCGCACCAGGACAGGCGTCCACGCACCGCCCGCAACCGACGCAGCCCTGCATATCATACTGCTGCGGCGAATAGTTGAACTTGTGCAGAACCCGATTGGCCAGACGAGACCGCAGCCTGGGCCGAGGGGTCAATTTCATGTTGGGACCGCCAGCCATCTTGTGATACGTGCTCAACAGGCAACTGTCCCACGTCCGGATGCGCTCGAACGCCTCGGGGCCGAGAAGCTGATCATACAGATAAAAGCAGTAACACGTGGGGCAGATATGCGTGCATGCGCCGCACTCAACGCAGTCGGCCGCGAACTGCTGCCAGGCCTCGTCGTCGTCATCAGGCAGCTTTACCGCCGCATCGTCAGTGGCGGCAAAAGCGAACGAGGCGTTCTGGCTGTTGATGCGATCGGTCATCTGCTTGCGAATTTCGTCGCGGCGGGCGATCTGTTCGGGCGCTGCGTCGGCGAGGTCCAGGCCGTCCAGCAGTTTGTGGCCCTTTTCGGTGGCGACGTCGGCGATAAAGCCTCCGTCGACCGGTGTCAGATTGACGTCGTAGCCGGCGACGCCGAACGGCTGGCCGCCAACGAGCGTGCAAAAACACGACTCGGTGCAGTCAACACAATCGCAGGAAACCACCGTCGCAGCCTCACGGCGCTGGCGGTAGGGCGAATCTTCAAACTCACCTTCCAGAAAAACCTTGTCGAGATACTGCATCGCCTTCAGCTCGCACGCCCTCAGGCCGAAAAGCACCAGCGGCGGCGCCTGCGTGGCGACGCCGGCGCCATGAGAACCATACTGTCCGACCGATTCAGCCGTCGGAAAAAAGAACCCCTTGAAACTTTGGACCGCGCGAGGCTCTAAGAGGGCCTCCGGCGAAGCGGCGTCGGCGGAATCCAGCCAGGCGAGTTTGTCGGTCTTGGTCGGCGCAAAGGCGGAGGCCGGCTCAAACTGACCGATAAGCTTTGCAAGTTTTGCCGTCGGTAGAAAACACGTTGTCACGGCTGCATTCTCCTGCAAGCAGGTACACCGACAATGAAGCAAATAAGAGCTACAGGTTACAGAGTGCTAGCCAGGGCGGTCAAGGGCTTCGAGAAATTTTTCACAAAATATTTCCGGCAGCGGCCGCCGGTCCGTCTTCGCCCCGGGGTCACGGTATCATCTGCCCTTCTTTGGGCTGATACTTCCAGTAAACTTCGTGAATGCCTTTATCGTCCTTGCCCCACCAGTCAACCATCTCGTGCAGGGCAAGCGACGCACAGCCCGGAAGGAAAACTCCCTTATCCTTGTGCTCGGCCGTGCAGTCGCCTATTACGTAGACGTAACTTCGCGGCGGATCGTGCACAAGCCCTTCCGGGACGTTCGTCTTATACCCGATGATAATCGATATCTTTTCGATTCTGTCCCAACTGAAGTTCGGGTCGGCCAGTATCGGGTCCAGGCCGGTCCTTGCGAAACCGAGGCACCCGACGCACGCCCCGCCGGTATAGACGTCGACCTTGGGATGCACCCCCACCATCGAACAGGTGCCCCTTCGGAAGAATCGCTTCACGTCGTCAATCCTGGCCCCGACGACCTGGATTTCCTCCAGCCGCCCCTCGCCCAGCCCTTCGGTGAAGGCGCCCCGGATCATCGCCACTTCGAGCATCGGATCAATGCCCATCGTCGCGGCGCCGACGGCGTCTACGGCAACGGGGTCGGTGCCGGCCAGGATGAGGTTCCGGTCCTTCATTACGTCTCTTTGATAAGGAGAGCCGGGGCCTTGCCCCTCCTGCGCCCAGATTGCGTCAACGATCGACAGATCGGGACGCATGACCTTCAGCATGTCCACCATCTTCTGCTCCAGGTCGTTCCGGTGGCAGCTGATCATCTCACTCCAAATCTGCACGCCCTGGTTCATCTTCATGGTCAGGCTGACCACCGCCATCTTGTGCGCCTTCATCTTGGGCAGGTATATCAGCTTGTCCGCATTGAGAAGCGTCTTGGGCAGGTGCACGCCGTTGAGCAGTGATTTTGAATTGGGGATCTCGACAAGGACCCTTTCATCGTCTTCAAGACAGACAACCCTGTCCGCCCCAGCCCGTTCGGCCGCAGCCCTTGCGCCGGTCAGCTCAAATGAATCCTTGGTGTGCCTGCCTATCGCGGTCCGCTCGGCGACAACGACCTCGGCGGCTTCGGTCTCCGTCTTAATCAGCCGAACGACCGATTCAATGACTCTCGGGTCGGTCGTTATCGCCATGTCGGGCGTAATGGGCCAGACCAGGTTCGGCTTGATCACGACCCGCTCGCCGGGCTTTATCAGCGACTTTATGCCTCCGATGCCGTCGACCGCTTGCCGGACCATCTCGTCCACTATCTTTTGGCTCTTGTCCGTATGGTTGGCTGGCGATTCGGGAACGTCATCCCTGTGAATCAGCGATACGATGGGTTTTCCGCTCATGGCCGGTATTCCTTATATATATAACCAACTCAGCTCAGCATGGACTGCTCAAAGGGAAACAGCGTAAAGCACTGATAGCCCTTGTCCGTAACGACCAGGTTTTCTTCCAGCCTGGTGGTCTGCTGCAATTTCGGATGCCCCGCGAAGGTTTCGACCGCGAAATACATGTTCTGTTTAATCTCGGCAGGGTAGTCCAGAGAATACGCCCGCGACATCCACATCCCCTCATAAAGCGACAGGCCGATGCTGTGGCCGAACTGTTGCAGCGTTACCGTTCCGTATTTGTCGTCATCATAGACGGGGAACTTCGAGACCACATCGGCGGTGGTGGCCCCAGGCTTTATTTGCTCGATGCCGGCATAGAGCGAGTCGTAACATTCCTTATACAGGTCCTTTAGCTGCTGAGAGGGCTTGTCGCCGACGCACATGCAGCGGACAAAATCGACAAAATATCCGCCCGGGCCGACGGCGTTGATGTCTATTATCACCATGTCGCCCCGGCGGATAATCTTGTCCGTGTGCCACCTGCGATAAGGGCTTGTATTGCCGCCCGAGGCGACGATTATGTCATAAACAAAGTCGAAGCCGTTGGCGTAAAGGTACTCGTTTACCTTCGCCGTGATGTCAGCCTCGCGAACGCCGGGCTTCAGCCAGTCGTATTTGATCTTGTCAAAACACGCGTCGCCAAAGGCGCTGGAGATCTTGAGCAGCTCAATCTCATCGGGCGTCTTTATCACCCGCGCGCCGGACATGACGGGCCAGGCGTTGACGATGTTCAGTCCCGCCGCGGTCAGCGTGTTGTAGGCCTGCATGTCCATGATGTCGATCCCGATCTTGCCCTTTTCGCATCCATGCTCCTTGAGGACATCGACGATGCTGTCGACCATGCGCTTGACCATCATGTCCTCGGCGCCTTCGGACCACTTCCATGTAATCGCCGGGCGGATGCGACCATCCAGCCACGGAGCGTCTATCTTGGCGCACTCCATGTCCGAGCCGGCCGTCTCAAACAGGACCGGCTTGCCGCCTCGAGGCAAAACGGCATAACGAATGAATATGTTGTTCTTCCAGTTGCCCTGAAAAACGCCGGTTACATACCGGACGTTCTCGCCAACAAAAAGAATCAAGGCATCCATGTCGTGCTCTTGCATCTTCTCAAGAGCACGATGGAGCCGGTTGTTGCGCAGCCGGTCAAAGTTCACACGCTCCTGCCAGTCCGTGCTCGTGGTGCTCAAGACCCTTCTGGGGTCATATTCGTGCGGCGATCCTAGAAAAGATATGTCCATGTTTTTCTCGATAAATCCCATAATCTCGCTTCCCTTCTATTTTGGAGACCTCTTGAAAAGCCTTATGCGCCAAGGACTAAGGCGGTGTGATGCTGGGCCGCCAGCATGGTCATCATGTCATATTACCAGTTAGGCGTTGCAATAATAGGCTGCCGGCCGGGGAAAAGTCAAGCGGAAATCGGGCGCCGGGGCATTTGGGGGGGGGCTGCGGCCTTATTTTCCCTCCCGCCCCGCTTCCAGGACAGCCATGAACGCCTTCTGTGGGATCTCGACGTTGCCGACCATTTTCATTCGTTTTTTGCCGGCCTTTTGTTTTTCCAGCAGTTTGCGTTTTCGGGTGATGTCGCCTCCGTAGCAGCCGGCGGTAACGTGCTTGCGGACGGGCTTGATCGTCTCGCGTGCGATGACGTGCGTGCCGATTGCCGCCTGGAGCGGAATCTCAAACAGGTGCCGGCTGATTTCCTTTCGCAGCTTCTGGATAACGGCCCGGCCTCGCGCATCGGCCTTGGAACGGTGCACGATCATCGACAGGGCATCCACCTTCTGGCTGTTAACAAGGATGTCGAGCTTGACCAGTTCCCCGGTGCGGAAGCCTATGACCTCGTAGTCCATCGTGCCGTAGCCGCGGGTTGCGCTTTTGAGCTTGTCGTAGAAGTCGTAAATAATTTCCGCCAGCGGGAACTCATACGTCAGTATGACGCGGTCGGATGAGAGGTACTCGGTTCGGCTGTACGTGCCCCGCCGTTCTTCGGACAGTTTCATAACCGCGCCGATCGAATCAGCCGGCGCGATCAGGTCCACCCGCACGTACGGTTCGCGGATCTCGTTGATAAAGTTCGGCTCGGGCATCTCGCCGGCGGAGTCTACTTCGACGAGCTTGTTCTTTTTCGTCAAAACCTGGTACGGCACGGTGGGCGCGGTCTGGACGACCTCTACGCCATGTTCGCGTTCAAGGCGCTGCTGCACGATCTCCATGTGGAGCATACCCAGAAACCCGCATCTAAAACCAAAGCCAAGCGCCTCGGAGCTGATCGGCTGAAACGTAAGCGCCGCGTCGTTGAGCTGGAGTTTTTCCATCGCCTCCCGCAGTTGCGGCACCCCGGTAGCCTGGCCGGGATAGAAATCGCAGAAGACCATCCTCTGCGGCGGGCGATAGCCCGGAAACGCCTCAGCCGCCGGCTTGGCTGCAAGCGTTACGGTATCGCCGACGTGCACGTCCGAGAGCTTTCGAATGGCTGCGACCACGTAGCCGACCTCGCCCGCCGAAAGCGATTCGACCTGCTGTTGGCGCGGGCGGAACTTGCCCAGCGAGCTGATGGTGTACAGCCCGCCGCTGCCCATCATGCGGATCTTATCGCCTACGCTCAGCCGCCCGTCGAAAACGCGCACGTAGACAATCACGCCGCGGTAATCATCATACGCGCTGTCGAAGACAAGCGCCCTGGTCTCGGCCTCGGCGTCGCCCACCGGCGGCGGAAGCTGCCGAACGATCGCAGCCAGCATTTCGTCCACGCCCTGGCCGGTCTTGGCCGAGGTGAATATGCAGTCCTCGGCGGCCCGGCTAAGCTCGCCGAAATCGGCCGAGCCGAGCAGGTGCTCTATTTCCATGGCGACGTCTTCAGGCCTGGCGGCGGGCAAGTCTATCTTGTTGACCACGGGCACCATCGCCAGCTTGTTCCGCCTGGTCAGGTGCACGTTGGCGACGGTCTGGGCCTCGACGCCCTGTGCCGCATCAACCACGAGAATCGCACCCTCGCACGCCGTCAGCGACCGGCTTACTTCATAGTGAAAGTCCACGTGACCGGGCGTGTCGATCATGTTGAGCATGTAGTTTTGGCCTTCGAAGGCGTAGTCGATGGTTACGGCTGAGGCCTTGATGGTTATGCCCCGTTCGCGCTCCAGTGGCATGTCGTCCAGGAGCTGCTCGTGGAACTCGCGCTGCGATATCGCCCCGGTGCGCAGCAGCATCCGGTCGGCCAGCGTGCTCTTGCCGTGGTCTATGTGCGCGATGATGCTGAAATTGCGTATGTGCTTCAGGTCCATCCAGCAGATTCTATCGCATACGGCGGCGGTTACAAGATTACGACCTTCCGGGAAATTCCAGGTTCCAAGCACCAAACTCCAAACAAGTTCCAATAACCAAATTCCAAAATATAAACAACCGATGACAAAATCTCGTTGCGGTCATTTAAATTTGTTTGGGATTTGGAGCTTGGAACTTGGGACTTTGTAACAGGAATAACTTCATCGCAGGCGCGAGGCATCATCAAGCCACTTGATGAAACTGCCCCTGCTGAACCGCCCCAGCTTCACCAGCGGCCGGCCGTCGCCGGGCGGGTAAATAATGGTCAGCGGCGGCGTGGTGCTGAAATGCCTTTCAACCCACCGGCTGTCGGGGCTGTCGGCGTCGGTAACGTCGGCCTGCATCGCCAGGACGTTGCGCCCGGCGAATTCGTCGGCTACCTCGGACGTATTGAAAACCGCCCTATCCAGCAGCTTGCACTCGGTGCACCATGCGGCGGTTACCTTGACGACCACGACCCTGCCGTCGGCACGGGCCTCGGTGATACGGGCGGCGTTGAAATTTTCGAACTTCACGGCTGCGGCGGCGGGCCTGGGCAGCATCCACAGTCCGGCGGCGGCCACCAGCATCGCCGCCAGCCCGCGGACAATAAGCTTTCTTGCCGGTGGCGCATCATAGCGCAGCCACGAACCCCACATCCACAGGCCGAAGACCAGCACCACGCAAAAGGCGGCCACCCAGAAAGGCCAGCCGCCGTAAGTCGGCAGCGTGCTCAGCAGATAGACCACCGCCGGCAGCAACAGGAAGCCCATCGCCTGTTTGAACAGTTCCATCCATCTGCCGGGCTTGGGAAGTTTTTTCAGCATATCCGGCATCGCCGCCAGCACTGCGTGCGGTCCGGCCATGCCCAGGCCGACAAGCACAATCGCCAGGGAACCCAGCCAGAGCGGCTGGAGCTGCGCCCACGTTACAGCCAAGGCCATATACGCGAAGCTGCACGGCGTAGCCAGCAAAGCCATCATCAAACCCATCCCAACCGCCGCTGCATGGCTGTGTCGCTTTTGGTCCCGTTCGAGGCCGGCCAGCCTGGACGGCACGGTTACGCTGAACAGGCCGAACAAGTTCGCTGCCAGAACCACCAGGACCATTGCAACGCCGATCCGCACCGCCGGATACTTAAAGTGCACGTTCAAATCCAGCGTCCCGCCGCCAAACATCTTCAAGACCGCGCTGGCCACTGCCAGCGCGACAAAGAACAGCACGATGCCCGCCGCAAACGCCAGGCCCAGCGTGACGAACCGCCGGCGCGAGGCATGGGCCATCTGCACGATGCTGTAAATGCGCAGCGGAATAATCGGCAGGACGCACGGCATGATATTGAGTGTAAGTCCGGCCAGCAGCGCCAGAGCCAGACCGCCGACGACCGTCAGCCCCGCCACACCGTCATCGGCGGCACTCAGCGGCGGCCCGGCGGCGTGGGCCGCTCTGACCTGCGCGGCGGGCCTGGCCAGTTCAAAGGCCGAGGCCACCTCGTCATCCCAGGCCGGATTCGCTGCGGAACTCGAACCGATGGTTATCTCAGTAGTCGCCGATACCCGCAAGTCCAGGCAGACATTGTCCGGGCCGCCGCAGATCTGCCCCTGGGCCGTTACGGCCACGGCAATCGGCCCGTCCTCAGCCGTCTTGGGAACGGTCAGCGACACGAACGCGACGGCTCGGCCTTCGTAGACATAATTGAGAATCGTCCGGTCGCCCAAATCGGTTTTATACGGATAATCCGGCGGCCAGAGAATCCGGCCGACTTTCAGGGAACCGGCTGAAACGTCCAGGCCGGCGGCCTTGACGGGAAACTGCTCGCTGCCGGCCGGTTCGACGCTGTAATAATGCCACCCCTCGGCGATGCGCATCTCGATAGCCAGGTGCAAGTCCTGCCCCGGCCTTACCCGGCCTTGCGAGGCAATCGCGCGCAGCTCGACGTGCCCGGCCGAGGCGGAAAAACGCCCCGGTTCGCCGAGCACGTCTCCCTGCGGCCCGGCAATCTGCCCGAACACCGCCAACTCCAGCAGCATTACCGCAAACAATGACCGGCACAGCATAATCTCGTCTCCTGCAGCCGGGATCTTATAACATTTTACTCTCGTTAAAAAGATGGTGGATGCGTTTTCCCGGAGACTCTGACGGGAGGATGTATTAGACTCTGGTAAATGGCTGGGAAGACGGCAATATGGCAGTTCGTCCTGGGCGTTCTGGTATGGGCTTTGGTTTCCGCGGCGGCTATCGCCGATTCACCTTGCGCCGACCCGACCCGGCCTGAGCCGATTGTGTTTATGTTGATGCGCAGCCTGGCCGCCACGCCTGCGGGCACGGCGTCGTATGAGCTTCGCCGGCAGATCGACCGTTGGCAGTCGTTCGCCCACGACCAGAAACGCAAGGTCGGCGGAAACTGGCTTTCGCCGGAAGATTTCCAGCGACGCCGCCGGGCCTATGCTGAACATCTCAAGCAGGTCCAGTCGCTGGCCCACAATATCCGCCGCATCCGCGGCGACGAACCCGCCGACCTCGCCGAGCGGAAACAGCTTCGAGGCCGACTCAACGCAAAGCTCATCCAGGCTGCGAAGACGCCGACCGACCCGCTGCTGCGGAACTTCCTGCTGGCCGTTGCGCAGCTTCAAACCGGGCGGGCGGGCCGGGCCGAGGCCGCCTTCCGTCAGTGCGCTCGCCAGGCGCCGACAGTGGCGGGTTTTCACCAGGGCCGGGCACTGGCCCTTCAGCAACTGGACCGCCACACCGACGCGCTGGCGGAGTGCATCCGGGTACTTGAGCTTAGGCCAACGTCGCGCGAGGCGCTGTACATGCTGCAAGACACGATGAAAAAGGTGCCCGGGTCCGATATCAGGACCGAGACTTACACCGCAGCCGGCAAGCTCCTTGGGCGGTACGAAAACCCGAAACATTCCAAGCGACGAGGGCGGGCCTGGTTGATGCCCGGAGGCGACTGGCTCGTCCGTAACGAAATGCTGCCGGATCTGCCATACGACCGGCTGGTCTTCAGACAGGCTCTCGGTGTGCCGATTGGCAAGCGGACGCTCATGGTGGACGCCGGCCTGGCAGACGGGGCCGTAGAGCTGCTGGTTCGCATCGGCGAAAAGACCCTGGTGCCAGCTTACGTGCGGCGGACCGGCTCCTACGGGCGAACCGGCAAGCGCCCCGTGTTGGCGTTTCTGAGTGTGGAGGACATCGAGTTCACGCCGCTGAAGACCGG
>JAXIHJ010000026.1:0-4183 GCA_034189755.1 Planctomycetota bacterium | reverse complement strand
TAAAGTCGCCCCGGCCGGGACCAACCTCAAGCTCTTTCTGGTCGAAGACGATTGAAGCGGCCCTATCTGCTGCGCCGGCCGGGCGGTGGCTGCTTGACCGCCCGCTTGTTGTGCTTGCCGGTGGTTTTGGAGGGCGTCAGCACCTTTTGCGCTTTTTTGAGCTCGGGGGTTTTGAATACAGCCAGCACCTTCCCGCCGTGAGCGCCGCCGGTGCAATAGGCGTAGGAGATGTTGACGTGTTTCTTAGCCAGCTTCTCGGCGATCCTGGCGAAAGTGCCGGGTTCGTTGTCCATTTCCAGTGTCAGGACGTCGCATTCCGTCCAGCGGTCGTGCGCTTTGCTAAGCACCTTGCGCGTCGCATCGGGGTCATCGCACACAATGCGCAAGGCGCCGTGCTCGCCGCTGTCCATCAGCGTCAATGCCTGGATGTTGACTCTCGCCTTGGCCAGTGCCTGCGTAACGGTCGCCAGCACGCCGGGTTTGTTGATAAGAAAAATCGAGAACTGTGTCTGTATCTGCATGTGTATCGCCTTTCACTGATAAACCGGGGCTTATACTACCGGGCCCGCCGATAAAGTTCAATCGTCTACTTCCCGGCCGGGTCCTGTTGGTCTGCCCGTAGCCGAACCGCCTCGGGCCTGCGGGCGTAAATGGGCAGCAGGCGTGCGGCGTCGGTGAACCGCCCCTGGCCGGCCAGTTGTCGGCCTACTCGCCATACGCCGGCGGCAGTGGGAAGGTGAGCCGACGTATCGGCGAGCGTTACGTCGGGTGCATGGAATTCGCAGTGGCTCAGGGCCTGGCCGGTTAGCAGCAGCGGTTTCGGCGCCGAGGCGAGGAACTGCTCAGCCGTCATCACCGCCGGCCGACCGGCCGAGACAATTTCATCGCCGCGTCGCTCAAACAGGCTGACGCAGACGCCGTCGGCCCTGGCGTCCATGACTACGCCCAGGTGTTTCCAGTCAAGGTCTCGAACGTTTTCGGCAACTGCGCGGGCGGTCGATACGGCGACGCATCGGACGGTCGAAACGGACTGGGCGAGCGTCCGTGCGACGGTGATGCCGATTCGCAGCCCGGTGAAGCTGCCGGGCCCGGCTGAGACGTACACTTCGTCCAGGTCGCGCGGGCCCAGCTTCGCATCGGCAAGCAACCTGTCGAGAGCCCTGATTAGTTCCGCGGCGTGTCTGCCCGAGGCGTCCAAATCCAGGCATCCGGCCGGTTCGTCGCCGATGCCCAGCGCCAGCCCGCCGAGGCGACAGGAAGTTTCGATTGCTATTGATATGAGTTGACCCATGGTTCCGATCCGGACGGCGATTGTAAGCCGACGGCTCACAAATTGCTATCCGCCGGTCGGTTCCGTCAAAATCGAGACAGCCTCGGTTTCTCATAGGGCCTTGCAAGGCTACGGTGACATCGCTTAGCATAACGGGGTTGTTTTAAATTAAAGGCGCCGAGCATGCTGGCAGTCATCAGTGACGTTCATTCAAACACGGCGGCGATGCGGGCCGTACTGGCCGACATGGCCGAACGCGATATCAAGCAGGTTGTTTGCTTGGGTGACGTGGTCGGATACGGCCCGGAGCCGAAGGAATGCCTGGACCTGACCCGCGGCGCCGCAACGGTCGCACTGATGGGCAACCACGACTATGCGGTGCTGCTTGAGCCGAAAAAGTTCAACATCGGCGCCGAGGCGGCGTGCTTCTGGACCCGTCAGCAGCTGGAAGATGAGACCGACCTCGCCAAACGCAACGCCCGTTGGGATTTCATGGGCGGTCTGTCCATAAAGCACACCATGGACGGCAAGGAATTGTCAATGGGCAAGATGACCTTCGTACACGGCAGCCCGCGCCGCCCGATCAACGAATACATCTTTCCCGACGACGTCTACAACAACCCCAACAAGGTGCAAGGCCTGTTCGACCGGTTCGACCACCTGTGCTTCGTCGGCCATACGCACGTGCCGGGCGTGTTCTTGGACACGCCGGATTTTTACAGCCCGGATGAGCTGGAAGGCGTCTTCGAGATCGACGACAATCGAAAGGCGATGATCAACGTCGGATCGGTAGGCCAACCCCGGGACCGTAATAACCGCGCGAGCTACGTAGTGGTCGAACCAGGGTTGGTGCGATTCGTACGTGTCGATTATGACGTGGACACCGTAGTGCAGAAAGTACTTGCAGTGCCGGAACTGGACGATTATCTGGGCCTCCGTTTGAGGGAAGGACGTTAAAAGCTGCTCTATGTCTCTTATTCAGTGAGTTGGTTCCTGCTAGCCGCTCGCGGCTAGCAGGAATATTAAGGAGTACCGCGTGAATTTGCGACAATTCAGTCTGGTTTTGTTGGTTTTTACCGCCGTTTCGGGTGGGTATGCGGCTTCGCCGCCGGCCGAGCAGCAGGGCAGTGCCCCGAAGCAATGGCACGTCCTGGACTGGGGCTCCAAAAAAGTCGCCATCGGATCGCTGGACCCCGGCAGCGGCTACACGTTTCGGGTAGAGCTAAGCCGCCGGGCGGGTGCAATAAACACCATCAAACTTTCCAAGTACTACACCACCGTTGAGGACAAACAGCTTGCCGCCAAACACAAAGACGACCACCAGGCGTATCTCGCCGAGGTCCGGAAGAACCCCGACAAGTACAAGGGCCATTACAGCCTGCTGAACCCCGTCGGCGCTGAAGCGGCGAACCTGCCGCTGGCGACAAAGTCACTGACGGTTTATGACGAGGAGGGCGGCAAATTGTGGTGGGGGGACCTTTCCCAACACAACTGGGAAATGCAGGCCGAGAATGACCAAACGATTCGTATGACCTGGACGCTGTACCGGGACGCTGAGACCGGCAAGGCGGCCGATCGCAAACCATTCCTGGCGGTTCACAAGACCTACACCGTCAGTAAGAACAGCTACACCATCGACGTATCCATCCGCCTGGAGAATCTTTCTTCCCAGCGGTTGAAGGTTGAGCTTGACCAGGCCGGCCCGTCGGGCCTGCCGCGAGAGGACCGCCGCACCGATATGCGCGAGGCGGCCTACGGCAAGCTGGAAGGCGACAGCCAGCGCGTTCAGCCATATCTCAAGCCGCCCAAGGAGCTGCCGAAAATACAACTCGGCGGACGACATGTTGTCGGTTATTCGGACAGCCGGCGGGACGACAAGGGAGCCACGTTGTGGATCGGGCACGTTAACAAATTTTTCGGCTCGATGATGTACCTCGTGCCGGAAGCCCCGCAGGACAATGACCGTCTGGATGCACCGTTATACGGGGCATCTTTTTACGTCTCGGCCGAACAAGAATCGCACGACAGCCGAACGTTTCTGACCGGAATTCAGGTTCCCGCCGTGCATCTGGCGCCGGGCGAGTCGAAGCCAATTTTACTGAAACTTTTCGCCGGGCCTAAGAAACGCGATATATTCGCCGATGAAAACGCCCCGTACTTCGAGCCGCTGTACAAGAAGCTTAACTACCTCAGCACGATAAGTCTGAAGGGCTGCTTCTGTGCGTGGAGCTGGCTGAGCCTGTCGCTGATGTGGCTGTTGCAGCAGTTTTCCAAGGCGGCCTGGGGCAACTATGGCGTGGCGATTATACTGCTGGTGATCCTGGTTCGCGTGGTGCTGCATCCGCTGACCAAGAAGAGCCAGGTCTCGATGATGAAGATGCAGAAGCTCGGCCCGCAGATGCAAAAGCTCAAGGAAAAGTACGCCGACGACAAGGAGGCCCTGAACCGCGAGATGATGAAATTTTACAAGCAGCAGGGCACCACGCCGCTTTTGGGCTGCCTGCCGATGCTGCTTCAGATGCCGATCTGGATCGCTCTGTTTACCGCGCTTCGGGCGCTGGTGGAGCTTCGTCATGCGGCGTTTCTTCCGTTCTGGCTGACGGACCTGGCTGCACCGGATATCGTCTTTAGCTGGACCACACCTCTGCCGCTTATCGGCACCAACCTGCACCTGCTGCCGATTTTGCTGACTGTGGCGATGTTCCTCCAGACCAAGTTGAATCCGCAGATGGCAGGCCAGGCAGCCACAGCCTCGCCCGACCAGGCCAAGCAGCAGAAGATGATGAAATACATGATGCCGATTATGATGCTATTCATCTTCTACGACATGCCGTCAGGGCTGAACCTCTACATCATGACATCGACGTCCGCCGGCGTGGCTGAGCAGTTCGTCATTCGCCGACACATCCGCAA
>JAXIHJ010000025.1:0-4294 GCA_034189755.1 Planctomycetota bacterium | reverse complement strand
ATCGCTCCGCGAATGCGAGCCGCCAGCAGTCCCAGCGTTACCGCCAGGCCTATCATCGCCACCCAAGCAACCTGGTTTTCAGCCAGCGAGGCCCCCTTGGCACCCATGAACATCGGTACAAGATTGGCATTGTCCAGCCCGACGCGTGCGATAAGCAGGCCGATGCCCGCCGCAATGCCGCTTTTCAGCGCATCCGGGATGGCGTTGAGCACGTACGAGCGAAACCCCACCACGCTCAGCATCAAAAACAGCACGCCGACCAGCACAGTAAGCGCCAGCGCCATTTGCCAGCCGACGCCGACGCCCCAGGCGGCCATGACCGGCACCATCGTTAAGGCAAAGAAGAAGTTCTCTCCCATGCCCGGTGCCAGGGCGATTGGATAGTTGGCCAGCAGGCCCATCAGTATGGAGGCCGCACCGGAGGCCAGGCACAAGGCAATCAGCACGCCGCCGTCGTCCATCCCAGCGCCCTTGCCGCCGAGCAGGCCAACCTGGACGAATATGATGTAGCTCATGGCCATGAACGTGGTCACGCCGCCCAGCACCTCTCGGCCGACCGTGCTGTTGCGATGTTTAATCTCGAACATGTTCGGCTCCTGTACCGGATTGACGAAACCTGGACGTGCCTAAAGTTTAATTTTCTTCGCCTCAATGCCGTTGTCAACTCCGTATGTGCAAAGGCGCCAAGGCGGGCGTATAATGCTACGCGGCGATAGCAGCCGATTAAAAAGCTAGCCGCGGAACGGCGGCTGGAGTCTACCCGATGAAATTGAAACGCAAGCTTGGCTTCTGGTCGGTCTTCTGCATTGCCGCCGGTGCGATGATAAGCTCGGGGCTGTTCGTCCTGCCGGGCCTGGCCTACGCCCAGGCCGGGCCGGGTATCGTGCTTGCCTACGCCCTTGCGGGGCTGATGGTATTGCCCGCGATGCTCTCCCAGGCCGAGCTCGCCACTGCCATGCCCAAAAGCGGCGGAAGCTATTTTTTCATCGAGCGGAGCATGGGCGCGCTTCCGGGCACGCTGGCCGGGCTGGCAAACTGGTTCTCCATCGCGCTGAAAAGCGCCTTCGCACTTATCGGAATCGGCGCGTTTACCAGGCTTATCTGGGGCCAGGCCGTCTCGGAAACGACTATCAGGCTCGTCGCCATCGGCGCATGCGTATTTTTCGCGGGCCTGAACATCCTCAGTGTCAAAGGTGTCGGGCGATTCCAGATTGTAATGGTGGCTTTTCTGCTGGCGATCCTGCTGGTGTTCCTGTTTTTCGGCATGCCGACCGTCCACCACAAGAGCTTCGAAAAATTCACAGCCGCCGGCATGGGGACCATCCTCGCCGCAGCCGGCCTGGTGTTCGTCAGTTTCGGCGGGCTGACCAAGGTGGCTTCCATAGCAGGCGAAGTGCGCAACCCGGGACGCAATCTTCCCGGCGGCATGTTCCTGGCGATGGCAGTAGTCTGGCTGTTTTACGTGGCGGCTGTGTTCGTCGCCGTGGGCGTGCTGACGCCGAAGGTGCCGGGCGACCCGTCCACCTCGTCGCTGTGCAAGAACCTGACGCCGCTCAGCACGACGGCGGAGGTGTTTCTCGGCCGGAGCGGCGCAATACTGCTGGCTTGCGCAGCGATGCTGGCGTTTTTCACCACGGCCAACAGCGGCATACTCTCGGCGTCGCGCAGCCCGATGGCAATGAGCCACGACGGCCTGCTGCCCCAGTTCGTGCGCAGAATCTCGCACAAAACCAACACGCCGTGGGTAAGCATACTGCTTACGTCGGTATTCATGATTGCGCTCATCGCCGCGCTGCCGATAGAGAATCTCGTCAAAGTCGCCAGCACGATGATGCTGATGCTGTTTCTGCTGGTAAACGTGGCGGTGCTGATTATGCGGGGCAGCAAGATACAAAATTACCGCCCGTTGTATCATTCGCCGTTTTACCCGTGGCTTCAGGTAGCCGGCATCGCGATATATGCCATGCTCATTGTGCTTATGGGTACGGCTGCGCACCTGACGACCGCCGCATTCGCACTGGGCGGGCTGCTTTGGTACATCATCTACGTCCGCCCGCACATTTACCGCGAAAGTGCTTTGCTCTACATAGTACGCAAGGCCGTCTCAAAGGAAATCTACCGCAGCCAGTTGGAAGAGGAACTGCGCGGCATCGCACTGGAACGCGACGAGGTAATCCACGACCGCTTCGACAGGCTGGTTCAGCAATGCGCCATCCTGGACATAGACGAACCGATCCCGGCCGAGGAAATGTTCCGCCGGGCTGCCGAGCTGCTGGCGCCGAGGCTGAAAATGGATAAAGACCACCTGCTCGAGGCCTTCAAGGAGCGGGAGGTCCAGTCCAGCACCGTCATCCAGCCGGGACTGGCCATCCCACACATCATCGTTGCCGGCAAGGAACTGTTCGATATCCTGCTGGTCCGCTGCCGCGGGGGAATAAGCTTTGCCGGGCAGGACGAACCGGTCCGGACGGCGTTTGTGCTTATCGGCTCAGCCGACGAGCGGAACTACCACCTGCGGGCGCTGATGGCCATAGCGCACATCGTTCAGGAGCGCGATTTCACCAGCCGCTGGCTGGAAGCGCCTGAAAGCGAACACCTCCGCGATATCCTGCTGCTGTCAGGCAGGCAAAGAGATGTGTAAGTGGCCTGTGGGAAAATTCCAAGTTCCAAGCACCAAATTCCAAGCAAGCTCCAAGCTCCCAATTTCAGTGACCGAACAAGGTTTGTCGTTGGTTCTTAGTTTTGGAATTTGGTTATTGGAGCTTGCTTGAAGTTTGGAATTTGGAACTTTGTAAGGTTAACCCTCCCGCACCAAGTGAATATACGTTTTTCTGAACAGAATGTTTCGCAGGATGCTAAAATAGTCAGCATGTCCGAATTTTGCACAAGGCGGCTGCGTCGGCTGCGTTACAATGCGACTCTGCGTGAGATGCTGGCCGAGGTGAGGCTGCGCCGCGACGAACTCATCGCCCCGCTGTTCGTCGCAGGCGGTGCCGGCGTGCAGCGGGAGATTCCGTCCATGCCGGGGCAGTTTCAGTTTTCGGCGGATTCGGCCGTCGATACGGTCCGCCGCTGGTCGGACAAGGGCCTGCGGGCCGTGCTGCTTTTCGGCCTGCCCGATCGCAAGGACGCCGCCGGCTCGACCGCCTGGGACGACAACGAAGCCGTCCAGCAACTAACCCGCCAAATCAAGGCCAGCCTGCCGGAGATGCTCGTCATCACCGACGTCTGCCTCTGCGAGTACACCGACCACGGGCACTGCGGCCCGCTGACCAGGCGCCGCGACGGGCAAACGGACGTGGACAACGATGCCGCAATAGAATCACTGGGCAAGGTCGCCGTTTCGCACGCCAGCGCCGGGGCCGACATGGTAGCCCCATCGGCCATGATGGACGGGCAGGTCGCAGCCATCCGGGCTGCACTGGATGCGGCGGGCTTCGTCGAAACGGTCATCATGTCCTACGCCGCGAAGTTCGCCTCAAGCCTTTACGGCCCGTTCCGCGACGCAGCCGACTGTGCGCCGGCCAGCGGCGACCGCAGGACGTACCAGATGGACTATCGTGCCGCGTCCCAGGCCGTCGCCGAGGCTCAAGCGGACCTGGACGAGGGCACAGATATTATCATGGTCAAACCGGCGGCAACCTATCTTGACGTCATCAGCGAGTTGCGCCGTAGATTCGACGCTCCGCTGGCTGCGTATCACGTCAGCGGCGAGTACGCCGCCCTTCAGGCAGCCGCACGGGCTGGCTGGCTCGACGAGCAGGCAGCCATACTCGAAGTTACCACCGCCATCAAGCGCGCCGGGGCCGACCTGATTATCACCTACTTCGCCGAGAAACTCGCCGATTGGCTGCGATGAGGTGAAACCATGATTCGACGGAATTCGGGGTTATGTGTTTGTGCCGGGCTTCTAATGTTGTATGCGTCGGCCGCCACAGCCTTTGACGGCGGCCCGGCGGCGCTGAAACGCAACGTGAACTCACCGGCCATCAATGCGACGCTGCGCGAGGCCGTCATAAAGATACAAAAGCTCGGCGGCATCCGAATCGAAGTGGATTGGCCGGCGCTGCACAAGGCCGGCGTTCGACCCGGCACAGCCGTCATGCTGAAGGCCCGCCGGATTACAGTCGAGCAGTTGCTGGACCTGACGGTCGTTCAGGTCGGCCGAAAGCGCCGGCCGCTGGCGTGGTACGTCGATGACACCATAGTCCGAATAACCACCCAGCAGCGGGTTCTGACCCGCCGCCGGCTGCCAACAACCCGGCCGGCGAAAATGCAGCCGACAAGCCGCCAG
>JAXIHJ010000024.1:0-3215 GCA_034189755.1 Planctomycetota bacterium | reverse complement strand
TTTGCGATGTCCTACACGTACGCGGCGGCCGGCTTCGCGGGGGGGCAGACCTACAACACCCAAACCCCCCTGCCGACATATCGGCTGATGTTCGACTACGGCGTAATCTGGTGGCAGCCGCCGCACGGCGGTGCGGGCGGCAACTGTTTGCTGGTCGATAACAACATCAAATGGATTCCCGCAGAGGACTGGCCCGGCGACTACTACCCAGCGCTGGAGCCGTAAGCTCGGCCTGGAAGATTCGCCGCCGTCTCGCTATTGCCTTGCCGGCGGCGGTTGCTTATCATCTTCCCCCCGGTTAATTGCGATGGTCAAAGAGAAAACCCTTCCTGAGATGAAACGACGAAAGGACACGTGCTATGCGTAAATGCGTTCTGGCTGCATTGACACTGACGTTCGCGGCGGCGGGACCGGCCTGTTCCGGCTGTAGCGGGAAAATGCTTATCACCGACCAGGGCGCCGCACGGGCCGTTATAGTGCTGGGCGAAAAACCCACCTGGCTGGAGCAACACGCCGCCTGCGAGCTGACGAAGTACGTCAAGGCCGTCAGCGGCGCGGAATTAGAGACGCAAACGCCTGCCGACGCGCCCGCAGCAGGCCGAAACGTCATCTTGATAGGCCGGCCGGAGACCAACACGGAGATTAAAAATCTGTCGGATCGCGGGTTGGTAAAAGTGTCTCCGGAACATCCGGGTCTGGACGGGTTCATCGTCAAGACGGTTTCGGCCGGCAGAAAGAATTATCTCGTCCTTTCAGGCTCGATGGACAGAGGCACGCTGTACGCGGTCTATCATCTCCTGGAAAATTATTGCGGCGTCGGCTTCTTCTGGGACGGGGAGTACGTCCCGAAGGCTACAACCATCGCCCTGGGTAATGTTGACGTTACGGAAAAGCCGCGTTTTTCTTATCGCCAGTACCTCCAGGGCTGCGTATTTTCCTACACCACCAACTACTGGGACATCGACGACTGGCAGCGTGAGCTTGACTGGATGGCCAAGAACCGCCTGAACCACTTCTTGCCGCCATGCGCCAACCCGGCGAGCTGGCAACTCGCCCTGCAGCCCTCAGCGATAGTAACCCGCGAGCCGGCCGTCGAGTACGCCAACAAGTTGGACATCCGGGCCGAGTCTGTCGGAAACAACGTCTACCAGTACCACCCCGAACCCGAGAAAAAGTGGAAAATAGACAGGCAGCAGATGCGGCAGTGGGCGGCAGGGTTCGGCCAGCGCATAGCCAAAATAATGGCGGACCAGCCCGACATGCGACTTGTCATCAGCGGCTGGGCAATGGTAGCCGACACGTTCTACTGGACGCCGGAAACGGTCGAGGCCTATCTGAAAGAAGTGCCGAAGGACAGGGCCATCATCTGGGACCTCTGGTGCGATACCAACCCGATGTACAAAAGGTACAACTCATGGTTCGGCGTACCGTGGGCGCTTGGCGTGCTGCACCACATGGGCAATTCCAACCAGCTCGCCGGCGACCTGGAGTATCTCTCGGCCAGGGCCAGGGAAGCCGCAAACGATCCGGCCTATAGCAACTGCGCGGGGATAGCCATTCAGCCGGAGGATATTCACCACAACCCGCTGTATTTCCACTACGCGGCCCGGCTGGGATGGGACCCCAACGTCTCGGTGAAGGATTTCATCGCATCTTACGCCCGCAGGCGGTACGGGCGGAAATCGGCCGCCAATATGGCCGAGGCGATGGGCGAACTTGCCGACAGCGTCTACACACTCAGCGGCTGGCCCTCGCCGACGTATTTTACATCCCTCGCCGCCGATGAGGATTTCCTGAACGAGGACGAGCGCCTCTCGGCCTTCCAGCGCATGACCCACAGCGTGGACTATGTCCCGCATTTGCAGAAGGCGCTGGCCTGCGCCCTGCGGGAGGCGGAGGCACAGGCGCAAAACGAACTGTACCTGAACGACCTGGCCGACATTTGCAGGGCGTATCTCAGAGAGGTTATCGATTACCACGTATTCCAGGCCATAGCGTCATACATAGCATCCGACCGCGCCGGATTCGACGCAAACGTCAGGATTATCCGCGACAGCCTCGACGCCATGGAGCAGGTGCTGGGCAGCCGGCCGTGTTTCTGGATGTCTCGCAAGATCGACCAGGCCACGCGATTCCGCAAAAAATACGAAGACAGGATCAAGTTCCGACTGGAAAAGCCGGTCGTCAACAACGCGCTCGGCGGGATGCACATACCCGGCGGCAGAGACCTCACCGACGACGACCTGGCCAGGCTTACCAGGACGTTTTTCAAGATGGGCCTCGGCTGGGCAGCCTACTGCCGGACGGACGGCTACGAGATATTCAAGATGGTCTACAGCCGGCAGGTGAAGGCGTTCCTGCAAATCCTCGACGATTCCTTCGGGCAAGGTTGGTCTAAAGCCCAGGAAAAGCAGTACAAAGAGGCGGTAACAGGCCTCTTCGACGCCTGGCGGCAAACCGGCTGGGACGAGAAGCAAATGAAAGAAAGAAGACTCAATACCGTCGATGTCGCCGGGCGGGTGATGACTTCCATCGTCTCGGCGGTAAAACCGCAAGCCTTTACCCGTTTTTCCCCGTCAAAGCGACACGTGGGCTGGCCCGGCTTCACCGAGCGGTTCGACGACCCGGCCGAGCTGGACGCCTGGCAGGAACCCGCCGACGGCGACGCCGGTGAGGCGACTATTTGCGGCGGGAAACTCTCCGTCCGCATCAACGACCAAAGCTACAGCCTCAAGAGACAGCTCGCCGTCGACCTCGGCAGATACCCTATCCTGGGATTTGAGTATATGCCTTCCTTCAACCAGAAGCCGGATATTTTCGCCCACTGGAAAGACGCCTCAGGCGGTCTGCGAAGGACCCGCGTCTACGGCGCCGGCGCCGCCGATGCGAACTTCGTGGACGCAAAAGAGGTCTATCTCGACCTGGGAAAGATGCTCGCCCTGATTGCGAAGCCGAAGGAACTGGTAGGCATCGAGATCCGCTGCCTCTGGACGCCGGCAAAAGGCGATAAGCTCCGCCACCTTCAGATCGAGTTCGACTGGATAGCGATGTTTGCAGGCAAAAATTCTTCCTAGAAGCTGTTCCATAACCTAGAGCAATTTAAGTTTGACCTGTCATATTCATGCTGCCTGCGGCGTCGGCCGGCGGCGTCATGCTGCATCGACAACCCGACGGGGTTGCCTGCTTCGTGTTCCATAGCCGGCCTTGTCCTCGAC
>JAXIHJ010000023.1:0-6989 GCA_034189755.1 Planctomycetota bacterium | reverse complement strand
AATTTATGAACCGGAATCATATTAACCATCATAAACCTTTTATGGTCACAGAAAAAGAAAAGCCTGAAGGATTATCAAGCATATTCCCGCGTTGGTTCGTCTTTTTGCAGCATGGCCAACACCTGCGCTTTGCTCTTCTGGAACGTCTGGCCTATGACGTTGTCCAACGCCAGCACACACAGGATCATCGCGAGCGTAGCTGCGGCGATTACCAGCCCGCCGAGTCGCGGTACCGCTGTGGTGTGAACCTTCCGGAAGCCGGGCTGATCCAGCACCTTCAACACCCGGCCAAGACGGATGACCATAGGCGTAAGCAGAAGCCCAAGGACCGCCGCTCCGAGATATACGCAAATATATGTATTCACAGCCTCAACAACCTCGATAGGTCCGAGAGATCGATTCAGTCGATCGGTTCCAGGAGGTCGGCGTCGATTTCCATAACGGCCCCCTGACCGAGGATGCCCACCTGAAGAACGATGCGGGCGGGTTTGCTACGGCGAAGAACCACGCCCTCCATGCCCTGAAGCGCGCCGGCGGAAATACGGCAGCGCCTGCCCTCAGCCAGACGGGGATACGGATCCAGTTTAACCTTGCTTTGCAAGGCTTTTTCAATAGCTGTTAGTTCCGCCGTCAGTGTCTCCTGATCTGGAACTTCTATGGTTTGGCAAAGACGGTTTGTCGTCATTGCGGTATATCGCTGCTCCTCGCTGCTGCAAAAAAAGACATACGATGAGAATAGCGGCGCCAGTACATGCCGCTTCCTGCCGCCTGAGACCCGCACGCGCTGAATCATCGGCATAAAGTAGCCGATCCCGCAGCAGGCCAGGTCGCGGACGAATGCCTTCTCGAACCGCGATTTTGTGTGTCCGATCCGCCATCGCCCCGAAAGCTGCGAGACGCTTTCCACTCCGGCAGGCAGCATGGAAGGGTTTTCCGACAGCTTAAGCATGGCTTAATTCTCCCAACGAACTAATCTTCATCCGCGCGCACTCCGTCCCCGTCGGTGCACCGACGAGCATCGGGGCCTACAAGGTCCCTACTTCTTATTCGACAAGAGTTTGCTGAATTCTTAAGTCGGCAATCATGCGTTTGGCGGCGGCCATTTGGGGCATCAGTCGAAGGCAAATGTGCGCCTGGTCCAGTGCCTCGGAGGTCTGGCCTGTTTTTGCCAGCGCCTCGGCAAGATTCAAACGCCAGCCGATCTTGCTGCAATCCTTCGCCAGTGCGCGCCGGTAGTATTTCACGGCAGCATCGTAATCTTCATCGCGCAGGCAGATGTACGCCATGTGCGCAAGGACGGGGGCTGCGGCGTCGGGCTGCTCGCACTGGCTGCGGACTAAAGCCGCCACCTGTGCCCGTGCCTCGACGGCAAGTTCGCCATATCGCTCGTCGCCCTCGAATATCCTGGCGACACACAGCAGCCCACGAACGCTGTATTTGACAACCTCAACAGCCAGTTCAGGCCTGTTAATCTGGCAGAGGTAGACATTGATAACGCTCTGGAACAAATCGTCATTCAACTTCAAGGCCCGCTGAAGCCTGTCGATGGAATCGCGGATATTACCTTCGTGCGCTTCGAGCGTTCCGGCGGCGAGGCAGGCGTCCGCATCGCAGGGCGCAAGCCTAAAGCCTTTGCGGATCAGCGCTGCACCCCTGGCCCTGCCGAGGACAAACCGCTCAAGCTGCCCTGCCAGGCAGTAGCTTGGTCCGAACGTGGGGCAGATGCTACGGACCCGGTCCAGGTCGTCGACGATGTATTCGGCGCTTCGAATCGCCTCGGGGCCTAGGATGAGATTGCCCGTGCCCGGCTCGGTCAGACGGCTGACGGACCGCCAGCGGTAGACATTAAGCGCATGGCGATAGATGACGTTCCGCGGTTCAGCCTGAACGGCCCTGCCGGTAACGGATATCAGCCCGGCATAATCGGCATTGCCGACGGCCCAGTCTTTTTTACGAATTTCCTTTTCCCTCAGCCGGGCCTCTCGCCAGCAGGCCTCGGCGCGTCGCGCGGTGTCGGCTGTAACCATCGCCCAGGTCCAGACGGCCAGCACGCCGATGAGTCCGACGGCTGCGACGGGCCTGGCAAGAGCCGATGCGCCTTTGCGCACCGCCGTCGATCGGCCCTGAGGCCGGGGCATCCTGCCCATGCTCACCAGCAGCCCGCAGATTACGGCTGAAAGGCACGCATTGGCGGGCAGACGCTGACCGAAATCAGTGAAACTGTGAACCATCACGGCCAGCAATCCTGCACCAAGTCCGATCGCCGCAATACGAACGGACGGAACCTGCTGCCGAATGCAGCGTAAATAATTCCGCCCGATGACGAGGCCGAAAAACGCCACCAACAGCAGCCCAATGACGCCGGTCTCCTCGGCGAGCTGGGCGTATTCGTTTTCGGCGTGGGCGGCAAGGACGGGAATCGTGGAACTGTCAAACATCGGATGGATGAATCTGTGGGTGCCCAGCCCAGTCCCAAAGACAGGAAACTGCGTCCACACCGTCGCGGTCTCCTTGGCCAGTTGCCATCGTCCCTGATAGGCCTGGAACCTGCCCAGGCTCACCAGGCGGTCATACACCGCGTCAAAGCCTACGTAGAGCACGCAGATAAAGGCCCCCAGGGCCATGACCGCAACGACCCAGCCCAAGGTGTCCAGGCGGCGTTTGAGCACCAGCACCACAACGGCGCACGCCAGGCCGATGAGCAAAGAGATCATGCCTCCCCGGCTCAGCGACAGGAAGACCGTCATAACACCCAAAGTAACAACTCCAACCAGGCACCAGATTGCCCGGAACTTCTTCTCGCCCAAGCGCTCGACGACGTTTGAAAGCGTAACAGGGCCGGCCCGAAAGGCCTCTTCGAGCCTGATTAAAAGCAGCCCCAGCGCAGCGCCGAGCGAGAGGTTCATAAACTGGCAGTAGTTGTTACCGTTGAGAAACGGCCCGCCCCGCCCAATGCCTCTTCCGGTGGGAACCAGCCAATATATCTTCTCGGCGCCCGTAACAATCTGCACCAGCGCCAGGAAGGCGACCGCGCCGCCGACGGCGGCGATTACGGCCAGAAGCCTCTTAATCTGCCCCCGGCTGCGATACACGTTGACGGTTACCAGGAAAACTGCAGCCACCGCCAGCGCCAGGCGCAATGTCCGTTCCGTCGGAAGGGAGTAGAAACTGAGTGTTATATACTTCATCGCCGTTTCGGCCCGCGGCAAATCGCCCAGTAGCTCGCCCTTCAGGGCGGCGGTATTGCCGGAGACGGCCGACAGGATTCCCGCCGGCAGGGGAACCAGTTGCGCCACGGCCAGAAGCAGAAACAGCCCCATAGGCAGGCACGCCCATGACCAGAGACACCTGAAGTCCCGGCGGACAATAATCTTCAGCAGCAGGCAGACGATCATCGCCCCGGAGATTGCGACGACAATCTCCTCGCTCCAGGCGTCGACAGTGCCGAACGCCAGCGGCATGAACGCCAGCAGGACGACTAGCAGGCACTCCATAGCCGTATCGAAACCGTCGGCTGGACCGTTTTCTTCAGCGAGCTGGGCCGGGTGTTGTCTCATGGTCGTTTTTCGCGCGTGCTGCCTTGCAAAGTGCAACTAATTCCCGACCCTTCGAGAACGTGAAGCGGATTTTCGAGGCAGATGCGCCTCGCGGTATCTGCGCCAAGGCGAGAGGCAATTACCGCAATCGCCTGTGACATACACGGCCGTCGCGAGTCCGTGTCATGGGCATCGGTAGCCACCACGCAAACGTGCCCGCCGGCCAGCCAGTGCCAGGCGGCCTTTTCGGCTAAAGCCCCGAAATCACCAAGCAGGCTGCCGGCGGTAATCTGAAGGAGCAATCCCGTTTCCAGCCACGGCAGGGCCAGGGCCGGATTTGCCGAAAGAAACCTGCACCGCTCCGGATGCGTCAGGATAAGCTGAATGCCGGTCGGGGCCATCTCCTCCAGGAAACCCATAGGATCGATGTAGGCCTCGTGCGGCAGCTCCAGCAGGACGTACCGCCCGCCGTCAGCCAGCGTCATCACTTCGCGCCGCGTAAGCAGTTCCGCAAGGCGCTCATCAATCCGGACGTCCGCACCGGGCACGACCCGGATCGGCAGGTCTTCGACGAGCAGTGAGGCGTTGAACGCCGAGACGGCCCGGCGGATATCCTCGCAACTGTTCCGGCGGTCGTAGCGCCCCAACTGGTGCGGGGTCGCAATTACGGTGGTGATTCCGTCCGCCACCAGTGCCCTGCACAAGGCCAGCGCCTCCGCCGTCGTCGCCGGTCCGTCGTCGAGGCCCGGCAGGCAGTGGCAGTGAATATCCACGCACTGTTCGATTCCGAACCGTCTCAGCCGGCGCTGCTGTCTTCGAGAAAGATTGTCGTTTCCAACAGGACCTGTCATGTCGGCCTCAAGCTGCCTCTGTCCGGACTGTTGCGTCTTGCTTCGATTCCCGGCCTTGGTCTTTTCGACGCTTCCCGCCATAGCCGTAGCTATAGCCGTAGCCATAGCCGTAGCCATAACCATAGCCGTAGCGGCTTCTGCGGTTTGGCGTGTCGTTGACCACCGCGCCGAATATCTGCGTGCCGACCCTAAGGAGCCCTTCGACGGCCTGTTGCGAAGGTTTCCGATTGGACTTTTCGGCCCGCAGTACCAGCAGGGCTGCGTCGCATATCGCGCCCAGGATGCGTGCATCTGTTACCGGCATGACCGGCGGAGCGTCCAGCAGGATGCGGTCATACCGCGGTGAGAGTTTGTCCAGAAGGTCGCCGAAGGCGGGGCTGTTGAGCATTTCCGAGGGATTTGGCGGCACCACGCCACACGGCAAGACGTCCAGGCCCTCGACATCCGTGTGGCGGATGGCCTGATCCACCGAATGGCTGCCGGCCAGCACGCCGGAAACGCCAACGTCCTCGTCGTCAATCTGGAATGTCTTATGCTGCACCGGCTTGCGCAGGTCGGCGTCCACGATGAGCACTTTCTGTCCCGCCTGCGCCATCGCAATGGCCAGGTTGCTGGTCAGTGTGCTCTTGCCGTCACCCGGAGCGGGCGAGGTAACAAGCAGAGTCTTTGTCTTGTTGCCCGGCATGCCGAAATACAAAGCCGTTCTGATAGTACGGTAGGATTCCGCTGCGTGTGACGTCGAATCGGCGTCAACGACGGTTGCGATGCTTGCCGCATTCTTCTTCTGCGAAATGTGGGGCACCACGCCCAGAACCGACAAGCCCAGCACCTCGGAGATCTCTTCCGCAGACCGGAGACGATGGTCCATCCAGTTCCTGAGCAGCGCCAGGCCGAAGCCCACCAGCAATCCCAACGCCATGGAGACGGCCATGACCTGGGCTTTCCTGGGTTTCGACGGTCTGGGTTCCACCCGGGCGGCCTCTAAAATACTGATATTGAGCGCGCCGGTGTCTTCGGTAACGTCGATTTCCTTGATCCGGCTGTCTAGGATGTCGCACAGCCGCTCCGTACGTTTCAGCTCGGCCTCCAGCATGGCGTACCGGGCGGCCTTGGAATTCAGATCCTGTGCAAGTACCCGCTGCGCTTCCAGCGACTTGCGAAGCTCCTGGACACGGGACTTCGTAGTGACATACCGCTGTGCCAGGACGGTTACATACGCGTTGGCCAACAGCTTGAGGTTCGCGTTGCGCTGCTGGGACAGTTTTTTGAGTTTTAATTCGACCGCCTGAACGACTGGATGGTCCGGCGTGCATTCCTGCTTCAGCGAGGTCAGCTCAAGCTGCAACTTGTCTATCTCGCTGCGGAACTGCCCCATCTCGCGATAGATGCGGCCGTGCGTCCCCTGGGTTCGCTGGGCTTCGGCCAGGTGCTGAAGCTTTTCCGGGTCGTTCAGCATTGACCTGGCCGTTTCATGTTGAGCGCGGGCGTCGGTCATTTCCAGCTCGGCCTGCGTAAGCGCCTCAGACAGCATGATCAGCCGCTGGATGATAATGTTGCTGTCGTCCGTGCCGAATGAAATAGTCTCATTCGACCGCTTGAATTTAGTAACGGCCTTAAGCCGTTCCTGCAGCTCAGCGTCCCGTTTGATCTTTTCACGCTGTAGGATCTTGAGGACCTCGGCAACTGTGTTGCGCTGTCGGCGTGAGTGGTACGCGATGTAGGACTCCACCAGCGCATTGACGATTTCAGCCGATTCATTGGCGCAAGGTGAATCGAGAGTAGTCGTGATAATGTCGTCCTTCTTGCCCACCGAAACATCGAGTTCCTTTTTCAGGAAGGCGACAGGATTGTCAATGTTTGCGAACGTCTGCATCTTCTTATTTCCCAGTGATTGCACGGCCCCCGAGACAATAGGTGTGGATTTCAGCAACTCGCACTGGGTGTAGAGATAATTCTTGGACTGTGTTATGAACCCGTCGTTGGAGGCGATAATCTCCGGCCCGCTCTGCTCCACAAGTATTCGTGAAGAGCTGGTATAGATCGGCGTGGCCTTGACGAGATATACCAGCCCCCCTGCCGCGCACAAAATACACGTCAGCAGCACGCACCAACGGTGTCGCCAGAAGATATGCAGGAGGCTGTGCCGAAGCAGTTGAGATTCGGACTCTTGCTCCGGGTCCGGTTTGAACTCCGAGCGTTCAGCCGCGGCGTTTCCGTTATACCTGTCCACGTGTAATGTCGTTTTCTCGTTCAATGCTCTTCCTTCCCTATGTTTTGCATTATGATGGAACCGCATCTGAGGCTTGAAAGCGGCGTAAGTCGGCTTAATTCGGACCGACGCTTGCGCCCGCGTTCGCCCCGACTCCGATCCGGACGACCGCAGCCAGCAACAGCCGCGTTCGGGTTCTGAGAGTTTGCTCGACCGCGACCACGTCGCCGGGCTTGAGATCAATGTTGCTTGCGCCGACGGCGGAAGGTCCGTCCAGTTTCAAGACCGCGGCAACCACTTTCCCGTTGGAGTCCTGCCGATAGACCGTAACGTACTGCGGATCGGCAACGTCATGGACGCGCTGGCCTTTGCCGGGGGAATCAATGACGTTGC
>JAXIHJ010000022.1:0-8344 GCA_034189755.1 Planctomycetota bacterium | reverse complement strand
GCAATGGCGGTGGACGGGCCGGTTGAAAAACTCAAACGGCGACAGGAATACGCCGACTACAAGGTAACTCGCAAGCCCATGCCAGACGACCTGCCGCCGCAGGTGGACCGTATCTGCCGGATCGTCGAGGCGATGGGCATTCCCATCCTTCGGGCTGAGGGTTTCGAGGCCGACGACATCCTGGCCACAGCCGTTGAGAAGTTTGCCTCGCCGAAGACCAACCTCGTGCTCATCAGCCGCGACAAGGACCTCGACCAGCTCGTAGGCCCGCACACCGTGCTTTACGACCCGATGAAAGATGAAACGCTGGACGCCGCCGTTATCGAGCGGACCAAGGGCTACCCGCCCGAAAAGGCCGTAGAGGTCCAGACACTCGCCGGTGACGCGACGGACAATATACCCGGCGTCCCGGGCGTCGGGCCGAAGACGGCCGCCAGGCTGATAGGCAAGTACGGCTCAGTCGAGGCGGTTCTCGCCCACGCAGACGAACTGACACCGAAACTCAGGCAGAACCTGCTGGCCAACGCGGAAAACATCGATCTGGCCCGCAGGCTGGTAACGCTTCATCGCCGCGTGCCCCTCAACCTGGAGCTTAAGGAGATGCAATTCGCCGGCGTCCGTGGCAAGGCTGTCAGGCCGATATTCGCGGAACTGGGGCTGAACCGTTTGCTTCAACAGCTCGACCAGATGGGCCTGGGCGGCAGCGATCGCCTGGACATAGAGGCCCTGGCGGCCGACAGCGGCGAGACGACCGCAGCCGACTTCGAATACCGCTGCGTGGATACGCCCGAATCGCTGGCCAAGCTCGCCGAGCAGCTTCGCGGTGTTCGCCGCCTGGCGGTGGACACCGAGACCACGGCAACCCGGCCGATGTGGGCGGAACTGGTGGGGATTTCACTTTCGTGGGAGCCGGGCCGGGCCGTCTATCTGCCCGTCAAAAGCCCGCTGGGCGCAAAAACGCTGGAACTTGAGCTTGTGCGAAAGTATCTCGCGCCCGTGTTGGCCGACGAAAATGTTCAGAAGGCCGGCCAGAATCTCAAGTACGATTGGATCGTCCTGGCGAACGCGGGCCTGGACCTGGCCGGTGAGACTTTCGATACGATGATCGCCGCACACGTGCTCGATTCCAGCCGCCCCACCTTCAAGCTGGACGCCTTGGCGATGGAGTTTCTGAACCACCGATGCATCCCGATCGAGCAGATTATCGGCCGCGGCCGTGACCAGATAACCATGGACGCGGTGCCCATGGAAACTGTTACTCAGTACGCCGCCGAAGACGCCGACGTAACGCTCCGGCTGGCAATCGAGTTGGAAAAACGGCTCGCCGCCGAAGGCCTGGCCGAGCTGTTCGGCAACCTGGAGATGCCGCTTATGCCGGTCCTGGCCAAGATGGAGCGTCGCGGCGTAATAGTGGACCGCAAGGTGCTGAAACGCATGGAGACGGAGCTGTCGAAACAGGCCGACGTGCTCCGCGACCAGATCATCGCCGCGGCCGGTCGGCCCTTCAACCCCGACTCGCCCAAACAACTGGCCGAAATCCTGTTCGGCGAGTTGAACCTGCCCGTGCTAAAGCGGACCAAGACCGGCCCGAGCACCGACATGTCGGTCCTGACGGAACTTGCCGTCAATCACGAGCTGCCGGCGATGGTGCTGGATTATCGAAAGCTCACCAAGCTTCTCAGCACATACCTGACGGCGCTGGGCGCGTGCATTCATCCGGAGACCGGCAGGGTCCACACAAGCTTTCATCAGGCCGGCACGGTTACCGGGCGGCTTAGCAGCAGCGACCCTAACCTTCAGAACATACCGATCCGCAGCGACGAGGGGCGGCAGATTCGCTCGGCCTTCGTCGCCGGGCCGGGGAACCTACTGCTGTCGGCCGACTACTCCCAGGTGGAACTTCGCATCCTGGCGCACTTCTGCGAAGACGAGACGCTCGTCGCCGCATTCCTGGCCGACCAGGACATTCACCGCATCGTGGCGGCGGAGGTATTCGGCATCTCGCCTGGGGACGTCAAGCCCAGACAGCGTGCCCGCGCCAAGACGGTGAACTTCGGCATAATTTACGGCCAGACCGCCCACGGGTTGTCGCGGACGCTGCGTATCCCACGAAAGGCGGCGGCCAAGTTCATCCATGCATACCGTAATCGCTTCCCGAAGATCGACGCTTTCCTGAAGCAGTGTATCCGCCAGGCGAAGGAAAACGGCTACGTCGAGACGATTTTCGGCCGGCGGCGGCGAATTTCGGAGATTGATTCTCGCAACCCCCAGCAGCGTGCGCTGGCTGAGCGGTTGGCGATCAACTCCGTCGTCCAAGGCTCGGCGGCGGACCTTATCAAGCAGGCCATGGTCAACATCGACTCGCGAATCCGCCGCGAGCACCGGCCCAGCCGAATGCTGCTGCAAATCCACGACGAATTGCTTTTCGAGGCGCCGACCGACGCCGCTGATGCCGAGCGGGAAATGATCGCCTCTGAAATGACCGGCGCAATCGACCTCCGCGTGCCGCTGAAGGTGGACGTTGGCATCGGGGCGAACTGGATGGATGCCAAATGACGCTTTTCCGGCCTCACGGCGGCTTTGAGCTTGACAAGCCCAAAGCCGCCATTAAAATCCGCAACCACCAGGAGACACCATGAACATAAAGGACATGCTTTTTGGAACGGTCGGCGGGCTGGGACTGTTCCTTTTCGGCATGGGGTACCTTTCGGACGGGCTGAAGCTGGCAGCGGGGGAAAATTTAAGACGGATGCTGAGCAAGGTAACCCGGTGGCGGGTGCTTGCCCTGCTGATCGGAGCGGGTGTAACGTGCCTGGTACAGTCCAGTTCCGCCACGACGGTGATGGTCGTCGGCCTGGTCAACGCCGGGCTGCTTACGCTGCGGCAGGCTATCTGCGTCGTGCTGGGGGCGAATATCGGCACGACGTTTACGGCCTGGCTGATCGCGGGCATGTCGGTATTCAAAATCACCAGTTACGCACTGCCGGCCGTCGGGATCGGCTTTCTCCTGCACGTGCTGGGCAAAAGGCGAAAAACCAGGCACTTAGGACAAATCCTACTGGGCTTCGGCATTCTTTTCATTGGGATTTCGTTCATGAAGGGGGCATTCGATCCGCTGAAGGACAGCGACAGCGTGCGGAACCTCCTGATTTCCATCGGCGACCGCCCTATTCTGGCTGTCCTGGCCGGGGCCGCCTTCACCATGCTCATTCAGTCCAGTTCCGCATCGATCGCCATGATTCAGATGCTGGCCTTCAGCGGTGCATTCGGCGTGGACTACGACGTTGCGCTGCGGGTGGCCATTCCCTTTGTTCTGGGTGACAACATCGGAACGACAATCACCGCACAACTGGCCGCCCTGCGAACCAATTTGTCCGGGCGCCGAACCGCAATGGCCCATACGATGTTCAATGTCCTGGGCGTGGCTATCATACTGCCCATTGTGTACACCGGCTGGTACGTTCAGATCGTCCGGTCCATCGCGCCGGTGGCGCTGACGCAAAAGACTATTATGCTGTACATCGCGATCGCGCACAGCGCTTTCAACATTACCAGTTCTCTGGTAATTCTGCCGGCGGTGGGCCTGCTGGAAATGGCTGTGGTCAGGCTCCTCCCGGCCCGCACAAAAGACCTGGAAATTCAGCCGGTAACGCTGGAACGGCATCTGCTGGACACGCCGCCGATGGCTATCGCGCAGGCTCGCAAGGAGATTCTCCGCATGGCCGAGACCGCCAGGAAGGCTCTCAATGACGCCGTGACCGCCTTCCACGACGTAGACCGGCGAAGACTCACCAAGGTCGCGGCGGAAGAAAGCGCCGTCGATGATTTTCAGACCGAGATTACCGGCTATCTTGTGGAGTTGTCGCAGCGTTCGCTAAGCCCCGAGATGGCCAACGAGCTGCCCGTCCTGTTGCACACGGTAAATGACCTGGAGCGGGTCGCCGACCACGCAGTAAACATCGCCGAAACCGCCTCGCGCAAGATCGAGCAGAAGCAGACATTCAGCGACTCGGCCACCAGCGACAGCGCACGTCTGCGAACAGAGGTCAGCCAGATGTTCCAGGACGTCCTGGCGGCGGTCGCCAAGTCAGACGTTGATCTGGCCCACCAGGCCCTGGAACACGAAAAAACCATCAACCAGATGCAGGTGGATTTCCGCAACAGCCACATACGTCGGCTCAGCGAGGGCAGGTGCTCCGCAATGGCCGGACTGCTGTTCATCGATTTCGTGGACAACATGGAGAAGATCGGCGACCACCTGGCCAACGTCGCACAGGGCGTTATCGGCGGGCTGCAATGGGCCGCCGAGCACAATTCCAACGAGACGGCCGCCGAGACAGACTGACCGGCCGGTCCGACTACGGCAGGAATTTCGAGACCTGTTTGAGCTTTTTCGGCAGGTATTTCTGCGCGGCGAACTCCAGGCCGTGCTTGGCCAGCGCCTGCTGCTCAACGCGAACGCCCATTTTCAGCATCTTGGCGATGGCGTCCTGCCAGGGCTTGTAATGGGCGATGAACGGATCGTTCTTCATGGCGTCGGTGGCGCGTTTTATGTCCACGTCTTTCAGCGGGTGGGTCGGCAGCTTGTATTCGATGATGTCATCCGGCGTAACGCCCAGGAACCTCGCCCGAGGCACGCAGAAATACTCGTTCAGGTGGGCCGCGTTGCCCGAGCCGACCTTGAGAGTCCGGTAAATGTTGAAATACCCGTACGGGTCGCCGTCGGTAAATACGTAGACGGGCAGTTTTTTTGCATCGGCCAGCCGGCGGATGAACCGCCTGCACGCCCGGCTGGGCACGCCGCCCATCGAGACCAGAACGCAGTGCCGCTTGCGGTAGAAATCCTCCTCCACCAGCCGCTCGAACATGCCCTTGGTCTCGACGGCGAGTACGAACCTGGCCTGGGTGCGAAACTTCAAATCCTCCACTACCGTCGGCACGCTGTATGCGCCGCTGCCGAACTTCGTGCAGTCTATTTCCATCGGCTTTTTTGTGTGGCGGTCGCGGTCGATAACGATCAGCTCGCCGGCCACCTCGCCGCCGTGCTCGTCGGCCCTGAAGTGCAGCTTCTCACGGTTGACGCCGAGCATGGCCTCGGCGTCGTCCATGACCGTGTCGGATTCTTCCTGCGCGCCGAAGGCGGCCTCGCCCCAGTTGTAGGCCTGGTAGTAAGTCTCGCGCTTGGTGCAGTGCCGGCCGGTGCGGACCAGATCCTTGCTCATCGCAAGCATCTTCAGCGTCTGGGCGAAGGTCTTGACCGTGCCGACCGTCAGCGTGCGGACCTTGTTTCGGCCCCGGAGCTGAAAGTAGCCCGCCTTGGGGCGATACTTCACGTTGGACAGCGCGCGGATGGGCAGTTTCATCTGCGGCTTCTGCTTACGCCTAATCTTCCGATAGACGTTTTCCGCTTCGTCGCATATCCTGGTAATTACGGCTGAATCTTTTTTCGCCATGCTAGCCTCTTCGCTGGTCCCCTACTGCCCGACCGGCACTGCATCGGCCAGGCCGTAGGCCATCATGAGATTGTTGAGCATCTCCAGAAGTTCATCGCGGCTCACCCGCCGAACACCCTCAGAAATCAACTGCTGCTCGATCTGCCCGACCAGGATGCGCGCCGTAGTCGGCCGAATGAACCAGCACTTGACCGCCAGTTTGCACAGCCAGCCCTTCTCCCAGAGCGTTTCCTTTCTGTCGTCGTGGCGGACGCGAATTCGGCCCCGACGGGTATTGCGCCAGAGCTGGTGCCATTCCATCGCATCGGCGGCGAGGGACCGGCCTATACTGCGCAAGGCCGAGACGCTCATCTCGAATATCGCGGCGCTGGAGATGCACACCCACCGGCGACGCAACAAGTAGATTTTGACGGCCTCGGCGATCTGGCGGACATAATAAGAGTTTTCCCCCGCCTGCCCTACTACGCGCAGAAGCGATGCGGCAAGCTTGCGGGCCTCGAAGGCCTCAACGCTTCCATCGCGCTTGCGAACTCGGATCGTCCGTGATCCGTCCACGCTTCTGCATTCTCCTTCCCGCCGCGGCGAACGGGAGCACCTAGTCGTCGAACAAATCCTTCTGTTCCGGCCCCACCTTCGGAGCGTTGCGAATGGCCTGTGCCTCGTGGATTAAATCGCCCACGTCCTTAAACTCCCGGTAGACGCTTGCAAAACGAACGTAAGCGATCTTGTCCACGTTGCGCAGGCAACTGCCGACCACGTCACCGATGAAGCCGGAGGGGACTTCCTTGTCATATTGCCTGAATATCTCTTCTTCGGCCGCCTCCACCACGCTGCGGATCTGCTCGTCCGTAACCGGCCTCTTGTAGCAGGCCTTCTGAAGGCCCGCGATTACCTTTTGCCTGTCGTACGGCTGGCGGGAGTTGTCCTTTTTCACCACCGTAATCTTCAGTGCCGCTTCCGGGCGTTCGTACGTCGTATAGCGTCTCTGGCAGGCGAGGCACTGGCGGCGCCGACGAATTACGCGCCCGCCTTCGCTGCTGCGAGAATCCACGACCTTATCTTCATCCTGGCCGCAAAAAGGGCATTGCATGGCGATATCACCACCTCTGGGCACACAAACCAACCCAGATATAGGACAGTATTTAGTGTAGGCTACATGATATTGTACGTCAAGGAAAACTAAACAATTGGTGTGTAACCCGGTGGGGTTTCGCGCGGCATTCTGTCAGGGACTCTTAATGAGCGCCACAGAAGACCGCATAGCCCGCAGCCGCCAGAATCAGCGAAATCGCGGGCGTCAGGAGCCAGGCAAGACCTATGTTGCGCAAGGTACGGAACTTAATTGCATGGGCGCCCTGAAGAAACCCGATACCCAGTATCGAGCCGATGATTGCCTGGCTGGTGCTGACCGGAACACCGATAACGGCAAAGACGTGAACCGTAACCGCCATAGAAGCGACGGCAACAAATGCGGTAAATGCATCCAACGGCATCACTTTCGTTCCGACGGCCATCATTACGCGCCTGCTGTAGGTAAGAACGCCCACGGCAATTGCAAATCCGCCCCCAATGGCCAGTTGGCTGTCGGATACGCCCTCAATCTGGCCGGAAAAAATACCGGTGGCGTTGGCGACGTTGTTCGCGCCTAGGGCATAGGCTCCGTATACGCCGACGACGAGCAGGCCTCCCCACAAGACCTTGTCGCGGGTCAATATGCTCATGGGAACACGCCGGAGCAAGACAGCGAGCAATTTGTAGACAACGCACGCGATTAACATCGCCCCGACGGGCGTGGCTATCCAGCAGGTAACCACCTTCGCCAGGCCCGCCCAGTACACAGAGCCGCAGGCCAGGCCTATGCCGGTTATCGCCCCCACTATGGCCTGGGACGTGCTGACAGGCAGACTCATAATTGTCATAAGCGTCGCGGTTAAGGCGGCCGAGACGGCGACAATCATCAGGCTGGCCTGCGTCTGCTCGGCCAGTCCGCTGAGTGTGCGAATCCCGCCGGTGCCCTGAAGCGCCGCCCCGAGAATAACTCCCAATGAACAGAGGATACACGCTTTCCTGAAACTGATAATCCGCGAGGCTACGGCCGTACCGAACACGTTCGCTGCGTCGTTGGCGCCAAGCGCCCAGCCGAGATATAACCCACCTGCAAGCGGCCACATGTCAGACAATCCTCTTGGCTACCATGATGCGTATGCGGTCTCCGACGTTTTCGGCACGATCGGCAATCTGGGAGATGTTTTTAACCAAATCGCGGAGAATTATCTTGTTGAAGCCGTCCATTTGTCCGGAAAAAATCTGCTCTATGAGGTCGGACTCTATCCGGTCCGCCTCGCTTTCCAGTTCGTCGATTTTTCCCACGGCGACGGTGGCGTTGGTGTAATCGGTGAACATCTTATCGGCTGCGTCGATCATCGCATCAACGCTCCGGCGGCACACTTCGGCAAGTCGTAATATCCCCGGGCGCAAGGCCTCCGGCACGGGCACGTATTGATTCCGTATCATTCGCACCACCGATTCAGCCTGGTTCGGCACCCTGTCCATCGTTTCCAGCAGCCCCAGGATGTCGCCGCGAGACTCCGGAAACAGCGCCTTGCTGTACATCAGAACTTCGATTTGCCTACGAATGTTATCAGCCAGGCTTTCGGCTTTGTGGACCTCTGTGAAGTTGCTTTTTATCGCCTCTTTGTCCGGCTCGTCGCAGTACTGCCTTATTGACCGATGAAAAGCATCGAGGCAGTCTGAAACCTTCTCGCAATACAAAGCCACGTCGTCCTGGACCTTTTTTTGTTTGTTTGCAAAAAACATTGATTCACCGTCTCCCTGTGTAAAGCCCCTTGCAAAACGCTGTAAAAATAGTTGCGAGTGAATTATCTTAATGG
>JAXIHJ010000021.1:0-3898 GCA_034189755.1 Planctomycetota bacterium | reverse complement strand
TAACGATCGTCGCAATCAAGGTGGCCTGAGTGAGAGCTTTGAGAAGATGAAGTACAAGCTGATGGCATTGGACGTGGACGGTACGCTTATCGGGCCGGACAACGTCGTTCCGCCCGAAGTCATCGACGCCGTCGCCGCCGCCGACGCCGCCGAATTGCGCGTCTGCCTGGCTACCGGGCGGTCCTACATCGAGACGATACCCGTCTGGCGGCAGCTTCGCCTGCAAACGCCGCCGCAGCCGATGATCCTCGTCGGGGGGGCGATGGTCTCCGAGCCGGATACCGGCAGGACGCTCTACCAGCGCACCATCCCGCGCAGCTCGGCGTGCCGGTTCGCCGATGCGCTGAACGATATGGGATACTCGGCCATGGCCCTGGTGGACGCATGGCGCCACGGCGTGGACTACTACCTGGCCGAATCGCTCGACGCCGAAGATGCCCGGCAGGGCTGGTTCGACAAGATGGACGTCAAGGTCCGACGCGTCGGCAGACTCGCCGACGCCGCCGACATGCCCGACCCGCTGCGAATCAGCGCCGTGGTGGCCCCGGCAGCGGGGCGGCGCCTCGCAGACGACCTTAAAGGCATGTTCGACGGCGAGCTTTCCATTCATCCGATCCTAGCGCCGAATTACGGGGTTACCATCGTCGAAGCCTTCGCCGCCAGGGTGAACAAGTTTGCCGCGATGATGTACATCGCGCAGAGCCTGAGACTTGGCCGGAGTGAAACCGTAGCCGTCGGCGACGATATAAACGACGTGGAGATGGTTCGCGGCGCCGCCCTGGGAGCAGCCATGCCGGGCGCATGCCGGGAACTCCTGGAAGCCGCCGATTGCGTAGCCGACGCCGGACTGCCTGCATTCATTCGGCGACTCGTCAACGGGGAATTCGAATAGGCTTCGTTGTTGTGCGCCGGTTTGCGGCGTAGCATAGGATGTTGGTCATCAGCTTGACGGCTGTTTCCGGGCTGTAGCCTCGCAGCCGATACACCGGCCGGCCCAGCAGCCCGGTGGTGATGTCCTCGCCGCTGTAGAGAATGGCGAACCTGCCGCCGAGCAGCACACCGCGCATCCGAGGGTCGTGGCCCGTGCCGGCAGCCAGGCTGTAGGCGCGGCGATACTTGATCTTGTCGATCCGCTCGGGGCTGCGATAGATGACGTGCTCCGAGGCTACGAGCCCGCTCCGCCCGTTCGGCACCAGCGGCGGGAGTTGGGCTTCGACGGCGTCTATGAACGCTTTGGACCCGCCGGCTGCATCCACGACCAGCGTCCCGCCGGAGGCCAGGAACCTTTGAAGCGAGATGGTCTCCGCCTCGCTCAGCCTGAACGTTTCGGTTCCGGTCATGGCCGCGACCGGAAACTTTTCCGCGTCGAGTTCGACGATGTTCATAGGCTCGGAGACCTCGAGCCTGATGTGGTGGCGGTTGCCCATGAGTATCGCCAGCCGCTGAAAGGCCAGCGGTTCGGGCAGGCAGTTTCCGGCGTGCTTCAGGCGTGCCAGGCGTATAGTCGCAACGGGCGTAAAGGCCCTGGCTTCGGGCCAGGGATTTGTGCCCCTTGGCCTGAGCTGGCCCTTGTCGGTGGCGTGCAGATATATGTTGGCCAGCAGCTCGAACCATGGCCTGTCCTGCCTGCCGCGGGCCAACTGCAATGCCAGTGACAGCTCACGCGCCGAATGGATCGCCAGCAGGCGAACGCCGTTGGAAACGCCCGCCAGGCCGGTCAGACCTTCCGGCGAGAAATGCAGCGAATATATCGGATGATCGTCCGGCAGGCGCTTCAGCGGGATGTTCGGGAACAGCCTCTTGTAGAGTTTCTGCATATCGAGCGTGAAATCGGCGCTATTGCAGGCGGCCTCGGAGAGAATCAGCCCGCCCTGGAGGGCGAAGTTGCGCAGCTTTTCGACCTGCTCGGCGGTTATTTCGAACGGCCCGGCCCCGGAAATGTACAAAATTGGTGCGTCGTGCCAGTCTGCCAGCGGTGAATCGATGCGAACAATCTGCCAGTTGACCGGGCGCTCGAACGTGCGGGTCAGCCACCGTGTCAGATTGACCGTGTCGGACGGGCGGGCATTCCACTTGCCGTCGTAGATGAGTTTGTTCACGAGCACAGGGTTGCGCCCGCGCGCCAGAAACAGCAGTGCGAAGGCTGTGTTCACGGCCACGTTAGGCCCGCCCGCCCCCCAGCTTCCGTTACTGTTCTGGGTCGCCAACAGCCTCTTGGCGCACTCGGCGTACCAGTTGTGCCTGCCGAAGTACTTGTACCCGCTGGCCAGGCCCACGCGCTCCAGGCAGTACAGCCAGTAGTAGTACCACGTCGACTTTTTTCGAGGATTGGAGTCGGCGGAGAAATTCTTTTCCAGCCAAGCGATACCGTCCAGCAGAGGCTTGTCCACCGTTGAGGCGGTGCAGCGGATGAATTGCGAGCGGCGGAGGTTCTCGAAGCAGATAAGCAGCGTCGCCACGCCGGCAGCCGTCATCGAGCCGTAGGATTTGCTGCTTCGGCCGCCCGGATTGCAGTGGTAGTTGAAGCCGCCGTCGGGTTGCTGCTGGCTGAGCCAGTGCTTTTCCACATGTCGCCAGTAGGACAGGGGCACCTCTATGCCGCTGCCGGCGCCGGCCCATACGCCGAGTGTGGCAAACTGGCTGTTGGAATTGTCAAAAGATAACGGCTTATGTTTGTCGTTCAGGTCGTATGTATATGACCCCGTCTCCGCCGCTGCCTTGACCAGCCGCCGCACGTCTTTGTTTAGCAGATGCGCTACCATACGGCGGTCCTTGACGCCGGCCAGGGCGCATACTCGCATGGCCACCGCGTATGTGCCGTCCAGCTCGGCCTGCATCAGCCACCTCAACGCGCGGTCGGCAGCGGGGTTCGACTTCTGGTCGGCGCCGGCCGACAGCAGGGCGTAGAGGCAAAGGGCCGTCTTGCCGCCGTGGAGATTGTGCGGGTGATCGGCGGGGTATTCCTTCTTGACCATACCGTCCGGCCCGATCTGCTCGCTGAGGTGCTTAATCGCCAGTGCCACGGCCCGATCCACACGCTTATGGAACCCCGGCGCACCGGGATTCGCCATGCCGCCACCGGCGGAACAGACAATCCCAAGCAACACGGTCGAAACAGCCAGCGGGCGGCGAATCATGTCGAGAATTCCTATGATGATTTAACTAGCCGCGAGCGGCAGCGAGCAGGCATCTGTTGCACGGCATTCGTCATTGCTCATTTATCATTATTCCACAACTCGCATGCGCTCATTCCGCCTTCCACACCATCATGATGCGTGGCGTCATCATCCGGTCAAACAGTTTTACGTCCAGCCCGGCCGGCAAAGATGAAAACCCCATGTGTTCGCGTAGCGTCTTGGCCCTGACGTAACGGACGGTCTTTGGCTTGGTAAGGCTGGCCAGTTCCGCGGCTGCGGCTGCGGCGTCGTCGAGGTAGCCGACCTCGTCGATGAGTCCGAGCTGCCTGGCCTCATCGGCCAGATACACCCGGCCGTTCAGAGGCTCGATTTCGGTAAAGGCAACGTCTTCGCCGTCGCCGCCTTTGGTGGTGTATTTGATCTCGCGGGTGGTGAGCTTGTCGCCGCGACCTTCTCTGACCACGTCGGCGAACTGTTCGTGGAGCCTGTCCAGCATCTCGGCTACGTTCCGGCGTGTGCGCTGTTCGGGCGATTCCCAAAAGTTTTCAGCAGCCTTCCATCGTCTGGCCTGCGGCGAGCGGATCGTTACCATTTCCACGCCGTGGGCGTCCATCAGGCCCTTCAGCACCGGCCAAACCGCCACCACCCCTATGCTGCCGGTTGAGGTGGTCGGTTCGGCGTAAATTTTCTCAGCCGGCGCTGCGATGTAGTAGCCGCCGCTGGCGGCCACGCCGCCCATTGATACGACCACCGGCTTGTTG
>JAXIHJ010000020.1:0-5441 GCA_034189755.1 Planctomycetota bacterium | reverse complement strand
GTTCGTCATTCGCCGACACATCCGCAACAGGGAGGCCGCCGAAGCTGCTATGGAAACCACTATTCACATGCCCGGGAAGGCCGCCAGAAACGCAAGACCCAAAAAGCCCAAAGGACCGTTCTGGACAAAACACGGTTAGGGACGAATCCCGCTCGCTTCCGTCCTGTGGTGAGCTTTGTCGAACCATCGCGGCTAGTAAATCTGAAATTCGCAGAGCAGAGTTCGCGATTAAAAATCTTCCGGCACCGCCGCGCTCTTTAAATAATCCCGCGTTTCTTTCAGTGCCTGCTTAAATTGGGCCATGTCCAGCCATTGCACGGAAGAATCGGCCCGCAATACCCACGTTCCCTTTCCGCGGTAATTCTCCGGGCGCTCGTATGCGCGGATGTATCTGCCGTCGGCGTCGGCCGGCAGAACCAGATAAACGTAATCGCTCCCGCCGATTAGCTTGCCGTCCTTATATATCGGCGGCTCTCTGCCCGATACGGGGCTGATGAGCATCCTGGGCGAAATGAGGTTCTCTTCCACCAGCGGGGCGAGGTCTTTCGGCGGCTGGTCGTTGTGATCAGCCGCGTAAAGAAAAACGGCCTTGCCGATGCCGTTGAGATTGGCGCCTGAGACAGCCTTTTTCGCTTCTCCCCGTGCCCGGCCCAGTGCCGGCATGAGCATGGCTGTTCCGGCCGGTATCATCTCCAGGCCAGTCGTCGGCAGCGAACCGTAGCCCTCGAAGGTGACGCCGCCGGCGTCGGAGGAAGCCGCGTTAATCTGCGGCCATAGGTAGCTCTCTAGTTTCGGCAGCGCCGGCAGCCAGTCGGGGCGGATGGACTGGCCCAGCTTACCGGCTGCGAAGTTGACCCCGGCTGTCCATATTATCAGGGTCAGGTTATACGTCTGCCGGACAAACTGCGGCGTGTTGGTATAGGAGATGGCCGACGGATTGCCAGTAATCCTGCCTCGCGCCCGGCCGAAGGCGTCGCTGCCGGTTAGTGCAGTCTTTCCGTGATTCTCGACAGCGGCCTGGACGACCTGAGGCCAGCCGGCCAGGTAGAACCTGTCCTTATGAATCACCCACGCCGGCGCAAAAGGAACCGGGGGGCACCCGCCGCCGATACGAAGATAGTGGATTTCGGTTCGCCCGGCCGGGACCGTCTCGATTTTGACGTCCGGGGATTCCCTTTGTAAAAACGCCTCGATTTTGGCGACTGCGGCGGCGAGCTTTTCGGCATCCTTGACCTGCACGCTCAGCACAGTACCGGTAAGAAACCCGCCCTGCGAAGCGGCGCTGCTCAGCACGCATACCTCGCCAAGGTTCGCCAGCAGGTCTTTCCGGATGGAGATGCCGAGGTCTTTTTCAGCCTCGGCAATTCCGCCGGCCAGCTCTTCATCGGCTTCGGCGCTGACAGCCTTGACCACTCGGCGCAGTTCGGCGTAGGCAGCCTCCGGCGATAGTTTGCAGGCCAGGACAAAGTCGGCGTCTTCGGGCACGCCGGCCAGGTCGGTATCCGTCAGCGGCTCACCGGCGAACAAGTGCAGCACTCCCCGGTGCGGCGCAGGGCTGATGATACGAATCTTCGTGTACATGCCGCGATCGATAATCCGAATCGCGCCGGCAATCGCCTTAACGTTGCTCAGGCCAATCGCGTTGACGATGCGACGCAATTCGGAGATTTGTTCCTGCCCGGCCTCGGCCTTGTGGGCGCTGCCGGGTAACAGCGGCTCCAGCCGGTCTATAAGGGCCGCAACGTCCACATACACCGACAACTGTTCGTTGTCGCCGGTAACCCCGCTGAAGCTGTCGGTGAACTTCTTGCCGGCGCTCAGTGCGGCGGCCGGGGTCAGTTCGATTACTCGCTTCGCCACGCCCGGCCCGAGTGTCGCAAAAAACAAGTCGCCCTTGTAGCCCATCGCCACTTCCAGGCCTTCCTGCGGCTGGTAGAGCTTGTACGTTACCGCGCCTACGGTAACCTCGGTTACGGTCGTTTCCTCGGCCAGCGATTGCAGGATAGCCTGGAGGTGCTTGTCGAAGGCCTCGCGATCAGACCCCAGGTCGATTAACACGGCCGCGGCAGGCGAAGGCCCTCGCTCGCCTATTGGCAGGTCGATCAGCGCGACGGCCAGCGGGTGTTGCAAGGCGATGCCGCACATCGCCCAGCCGTGCGTGAACAGCCGTGAACACTGTCCGGCCGGCAGATTGCTCTTAATCGCCTGCTCCACCGTGGTCAGTAGGGGCATGACCGCAGGCTCATCGAGCAGCCGGCCCATCATGGACCCGTCGAATGTGAGGTTTCTTCCGGCCCAGCCGGCATAGATAAGCGTCCCGGCGGGCAGATGCTCTGCCAGCGGCTGGGCCGCGGCGGCGGAAATGGCAAATACGCACAGACATACCATCACCAGGGTTGTGTGAAGTCTCATTTAGCTTCTCCTTAAAATCGGCCCCGTTCGGGTTTCGCGGCCGAAGGACTAAAATGCCAATGATCGCCTTGTCGAATTGCAGTCTACCGCATCATCCTAAGATAACGTTTCCCTCGATGCCATAATTTTTCCGCGCACCGTATCGCCGCCCGGCCGGGATTTTGCGATGAAATCGCGCCGCCGGCTGTACAATAAATCGCATGAGGTATTTTGTATCTGGTATTGCACTTGTGGCTGCTCTGGCCGCTGCCGGCTGTGGGCGTTCGGCGAAGGTCGAAGCTGTATCCGGTACGGACCACGCCATGGCGATTGACGTCCGCCAGCGGAACTGGAACAGCGACCATTCCAGCGGCCTGGAGCTGAGCAGCGAGCATTATCGAATTTACACCACTACAACCAATCGATCCTTGCGGAGGTACCTGCCGGGCTTCATGGAGGCCGCCCACAGCCACTATCTTGAATTGACGGGGCTTTCCGATTTGCCCAAGGCCGAGCGGATGACGATTTACATGATGGCCTCACGGGCCGAATGGGCCGCTCTGACCCGCAAGGTCTTCGGCCGACGGTCGGGCGCCGCGCTTTCCATCGAAGCCGGAGGATATTGCCATCGGGGCATCTGCGTTTTCTGGAACATGGGCGGCCTGGGCACGCTGTCGGTCGCCGCGCATGAGGGGCTTCATCAGTTCTTCCATCACCGCCTGCGGGATCGGCTTCCGATGTGGCTGGAGGAAGGACTGTGCACCACGATGGAAGGCTATGAAATCCACGACGGGACGGTTCGGTTTACGCCGCTTCGCAACATAATCAGGTTCGGCGACCTGCGAACGGCGATTGTTCAGGACCGCTGGATCGAGTTGCCCGGGCTGTTGGCGATGGACTCCGCCCAGGCTGTGGCGGGCCAGCCCACTGAAAGGGCGGTGGGCTATTACGGCCAGCTTTGGGCGCTGGTCAGGTACATTCGGTCGGTGCCGGAATATCGTAAGGGTATGCTTAGTTTGCTTGCTGACGCGGCGGCGGGCCGGCTTAACGAAGCGATGAACGTGCCGCCCGAGGCACTGGCGACCTTGCGGCTTCGCGGCAGAATCTACAACCGCACCGTCTCCGAGCCGCTGTTTCGATACTACGTTACGGATGACTTGGAGACCTTTTCACGCCGGTACAAGGCCTTCGCAAAAAAGCTGGCTCGACTGGAATAGACCCGCCCGGTTTACAGGCGCCGGCTGCGGCCTCGATGAGATGCCCTTGTCCGTTAGGCCGGAAGTTGCACGTCATGCCGCTGGCAGTTAATTAATGCGATTGATGCAAGAAGTCCAGCCATAGCTATGGCTGGGCTTAAACCAGCCGTGAGCGCAATAATTACTTGCCGACGGCGTTCAGTTGCCCAGGAGCTTCTTGGCCTCGCCGACGAGGTAAAACGAGCCGCAAATGCAGATGATGTCTTCTCGGCTGACGGCGCTGCGGGCAATGCCGAGCGCTTCGTCGAGGTTCTTGGCTACCTGGGCCTCTCGTCCGCTGCGGTCCAGATACACTTCCATCAGCTCCTTGGCGTCGGCTATGCGGGGATTGTCCGCCGTCTCGGTGAAGATGACCTTGTCGGCGCCGGTGGCGATCTGGTCCATCATGCCGGGTATGTCCTTGTCGGCGGCGCATGCGAAGATCACGACCATCGAGTCATACGGAATATGCTGCCCGATGCCCCGCATAAGCGCCTGGACGGAGGCGGCGTTATGCGCCCCGTCGATTAGGATTCGCGGGTCATGGCTGATCATCTCCATCCGCCCGGGCAGTACCAGGCCCTCCAGCCCCTGCGCTGCCTGGGCGTCGTCGATTTTCATGCCCTGGCTCTTGAGCTGGTCCAGCAGCGCCAGCGCCAGACCCAGGTTTAACGCCTGGTGTTTACCCAGCAGCGGCACGGGTAGATGCTCGAATCTGCTTTGCGGCGTTGTCAGGCACACTCGTGCGTGGCAGCCGTCGTGGCGCGACGACTCAATCCGATAGCTGAACTCGATGTCATCACCGGTGAACATCACCCGGGTGCGGTATTGCTTGGCGGCCTTCAGTAGTATGCGCTTGGCCTCCGGCTCCTGCGGTGCGCTGATAGCCGGAACGTTCCGCTTGAGGATGCCGGCCTTCTCCGCGGCGATCTCGCCCAGGCTGTTGCCAAGCTGATGCGTGTGATCCAGCGAGATGCTTGTAAGCCCGCACACCGTCGGCTGAAGCACGTTGGTGCTGTCCAACCGGCCGCCCAGACCGGCCTCGATGATCGCGATGTCAACGCCTTCAGAGGCGAAATGGCAGAAAGCAAGCGCCGTGAGAATTTCGAAGAATGTCGGTTTGTCGTCGGCCATCCTCTCAATGTGAGGCTCGGCGCGGCAGATTAACCTTGTCATCGCCGCCTGAGAAATCAGATTTCCGCCAATGGTGATCCGCTCGCGGATGTCGCATATGTGCGGGGAAACGTACAGCCCGACTTTGTGCCCGCAGGCCGTCAGCATCTCGGCCAGCATCGTCGCCGTCGAACCCTTGCCCTTCGTGCCGGCAATGTGCACGCTGCGAAGCTTCAGGTGGGGGTTGCTCAGCCGCTTCAACAGCCGCTTCATCCGGTCGAGGCTGAATGTGTCGCAGTTATAGCGAACGCGAAGCATCTGCTCGTAGTCGGTCTGGGCGAACAGATACTTCAGTGCCGAATCATACGTGCGGAGAGGCTTCTTTCGGCCGGAAACCTTCCGCGATACCTTGGAGCGGGTCGCAGTGACCATAGATAGTATACCATAGCCGAAAAAACCCTTATTTGTCAAGAGAGATACTCTCAAAAACTCCTAAAAACTCCCCAAAATCCCCAAAATGCTCCAAGATAATAGTTCCATTTCCCGCCTGGTAAACCACTTTCGGGCAATGACGAAGGCCACGCCACACGCCGGTGGTGTCAGACCGAGCGCACGAAGTTTATGCGATGGTGGGAGATACACGAGCCGCGACTGTAAGGGAGCGGTCAGGCCAGTGCGAAAGTCTTAATGACCGCTCCCTTA
>JAXIHJ010000002.1:0-28729 GCA_034189755.1 Planctomycetota bacterium | reverse complement strand
ACTCGCTCCTGGTAATCATCAAGTGCATTCATAAAGTTTCGCCTACCCCATATCCTCGGTAATTGTCTGGCTGACAACCTCTTCAATCGTGGTCAGCCCGTCGAAGATAGCCAACAATCCGCCCTCTCGCAGCGTTCGCATGCCGCGCTTGCGGGCGGCCTCACGGAGCACGTTCGCGCTGCTGCGTTTCATAATCAGCTCGCGTAGTTCATCGTCCAGTATCATGATCTCGAAAATGGCAAGCCGGCCGCTGTAACCCGTGTTCCGGCAATAGTCACATCCGGTACCGCGATAAAACTGCTTTTCCGCTACATCATCGAGCGTCAGGTTGAGTTCCATGAGCATGTCTTCGGTGGGGGTGAACTGTTCCCTGCACCGCGGGCAAACCCGCCGCACCAGCCGCTGCGCCACAATGCCCTCCAGTGTTGCGGTGATCAGGAACGGTTCCAGTCCCAGGTCCAGCAGACGGGCGATTGAAGAAGGCGCGTCGTTGGTATGCAGCGTGGAAAACACCAAGTGCCCGGTCAACGAGGCCTGGACGGCAATCTCCGCCGTTTCCAGGTCGCGAATTTCCCCGATCAGCACAACGTCGGGGTCCTGTCGCAAAAAGTGTCTCAGACAACGGGCGAACGTCAGTCCAATGTCATCGTTGATCTGCACCTGGACAAGTCCGTCGATGTCGTATTCGACAGGGTCCTCGCTGGTGAGGATTTTCACCGCTACATTGTTCAACTCGCTCAAGGCCGAGTAGAGCGTGGTAGTCTTGCCGGAACCGGTCGGCCCCGTAACGATGCAGATACCGTTAGGGCGCGAGGTGAGCTGACGAAACATCCGCAGGTCGTCTTCTCGAAAGCCCAGCCGGTCTAAGTCCAACTGGACCTGTGAACGGTCCAGCACACGCATCACGACGCTCTCGCCGAACATGGTCGGAAGCACCGACACACGCAGGTCCACCGGCGCGCTGTTGACCACCAGCTCGATTCGGCCGTCCTGGGGCAGGCGGCGTTCGGCGATGTCAAGGTTCGACATGACCTTGATACGCGAGGCAATAGCCACCGCAATCGAGTTCGGCGGCGGAAGCATCTCGTACAACAAGCCGTCAATACGATAGCGCATCTTGAACTCGTCCTCGAACGGTTCAAAGTGAATGTCCGACGCGCGGTTGCGAATTGCCTCCAGCAGCACCATGTTCACCAGCCGCTTGACCGGATTGGCCTCAGCCATCTCACGGATTGTTGCCAGGTCGATGCTCTCCTGGCGGTTTTCCAGGACAGCCAGATGCTCATCGCCGGCGATTTCGTTGATGAGTTCGCCGATAGACTCCGGCTCGACGTCGTAATACTTCACCAGTGCCGCATCCAGTTGATCAGGGTCGGCGATTTTGGCGGTAACATTGAAGCCCATCAGTGTCCGGAGGTCGTCGGTCGCGCGGAAGTTATCCGCCGAGGCCAGCGCCACTACCACGTGATTAGTGGCCTCGTCATAGTCCAGGGGGACGATCTTGTACGCCGTCGCCATTTGCGATGGAATCTGCTTGATGACGTCCTCCGGAACATCGACGGACTGAAGGTCTATGTATTCCATCCCCGCCTGGTAGGCCAGCGACAACGTGCGGGACTTTTCATCGATATGGCCCAGGTCGACCAGGATCTGCCCAATGGGGCCGCTACGCTTCTTCTGCACCTCCAGCGCCTCATGAACTTGGTCACGGGTGATGATGCCCATCTTGACCAGGACCCGGCCCAGCGGGCGGCCCTTTAGTTCTTCGATGTTGATGTTGGCGTTGGTGACGGCCATTGGTGCTTCCTCATTGTGTTGGTGATTGTTTTGGCGTCTTGGCCTGCGCATCGGCCGGAACAGCGGCGCCATTTGCGGACATGTTCCTGGCGTATACCTTAATCTTGTCCCGCATCTCGTCAGGTACCTGGCTGCAGTCTATAGCGTCTTCCTCGGAAATCTTTCCCTCGGCGTAGAGTCGCATCAGGTGGTCGTCCAGCAGTTGCATGCCCAGCTTCTTGCCGGTCTGGATCGATGAAGGAATGCGGAACACCTTGTTCTCGCGGATCAGATTGGAGATTGCGTTGGTAACGACCAGAAACTCAAACGCGGCGACCATGCCGCGAACATCAATTCGGGGAATCAATGCCTGGCACAGAACCGCGATCAAGGCCTCGGATAACATGACGCGAATTTGTTCCTGCTGATTTACGGGAAACATGTCCACGATACGCGTGATCGTGCGGTGGGCGGTCGTGGTATGAAGCGTTGCGAAGACCAGATGGCCGGTTTCGGCAGCCCGCAAGGCCGACTCGATGGTTTCCAAATCGCGCAGCTCGCCCACCAGAATTACGTCGGGGTCCATGCGCAACACGCGACGAAGCGCCTCGGAAAAGCTTGGCACGTCTCCGCCGACCTCGCGTTGCGAGACGATCGACTTGCGATGCGGGTGGTAATACTCAACCGGATCTTCAATCGTAATGATGTGCTTGTCGAAGTTCTCGTTGATGTAGTGAATCATAGTTGCCAGCGTGGTGGTCTTGCCGGAACCGGTCGGGCCCGTAACGAGGAACAGGCCACGAGGCCGACGGCAAAGGTTCCGGATCATCGGCGGCAGGCCGATTTCCTCAAAGGTGAAAATTTTGCTGGGAATCAGGCGCAACGTCAGGGAAAGGCAGCCTCGCTGGTGAAAGACGGCTGTACGGAAACGGCCCGCCTTGCCGAACTCAAAACCAAAATCCGTACCTCCCTGCTCTTGAAGTTCCTGCTGATTACGCTCGGGAGTGATTTGTTTCATGAGCGAGACGGTATCTTCAGGTTCCAGCACCTTGGTTTCCAGCGGCCGGAGTCGGCCATGGAGCCTGAGTGTGGGCGGCCGATCCACGTGGAGATGTAAGTCACTGGCACCACGTTTAATGCAGGTTTCCAAGAGTCTGTCAATGTGTACTGTTGCCATGGTGTGTCCTCATCCGTGTTATTATTGGCATAAATACAGGGCTGGGCATAACCGCCCGGAGGCCTCCGGCTTAATGAATGCACATAACATATTTACGGAAAAGAGGTTACGGAATAAAACGCGCCGGAGTTACTCATCGAGTAACTCCGCTGTCTGTGTAATCCGGACCAGTTCTTGAGGGGTCGTAACACCGTTGCGAATCTTGACCTTGCCGTCCTCCAGGAGAGATCGCATACCAGATGCTCGCGCCGCCTGGCGAATTTCACCCAATGTCGCGCGGTTGAACGCCAACTCCCGGATGGTATTGTCCATGACCATCAGCTCGAAAATACCTTGGCGGCCTCGGTAACCCGTCCCATTGCAAGTGTTGCAACCCCTTCCTCTATAAAAGGTTTGCGTCTCGATCTCTTCCTCGCTAAAGCCGAGTATTTGCAGGGTTCTCTGGTCGGGCGATGGGTCGGCTTCCCTGCATTCCTGGCATATGACTCGAACCAGGCGCTGGGCCATAATGGCCTGGATGCTGCTTGCCACGAGAAAAGGCTTTACGCCTATGTCAATTAAACGGGTAATTCCCGACGGGGCATCGTTGGTGTGAAGTGTACTGAAAACTAAGTGTCCAGTCAATGCGGCTTGAATTGCAACCTCTGCGACCTCCACATCGCGGATTTCGCCCACTAAGATGATGTTAGGTGCTTGGCGCAACATTGAACGAAGTATGCTGGCGAATGTAAGTCCGATGGCTTCATTAACTTGAACCTGATTGATGCCGGTAAAGTTGTATTCTACTGGATCCTCGGCCGTGATAATCTTCCGGTCGGGGCGGTTCAGGTCATTCATGGCTGAATACAGCGTTGTGGTCTTGCCGGAGCCGGTGGGGCCAGTGACGAGGAAGATGCCGTTGGGCCGCTTGATAATTTGAAGGAAGCGGTTGTAATCGTCCTGCTCAAACCCCAGTGCGGGGATGCCGATACGGACGCTTTCAGGCCTGAGAATACGCAAGACGATACTTTCACCGTGGTAAGAAGGCAGTGTCGAGACGCGGAAGTCGACTTCGCTGCCGCCGATGGGCAGTTTGATTCGGCCGTCTTGCGGGAGTCGCTTTTCAGCCAGGTCAATGCCGGCCATGATCTTGAATCTGTTAAGCACGGGGCCTTGAAGCCGCTTGGGAATGTTGTCTCGTTCCTGGCAGACACCGTCTACCCGATATCGCACGCGGACGCGGTTGACCATAGGTTCGATATGGATGTCGGAGGCGCGCGTTCTGACGGCCTCGGTGATAAGCATGGTAACCAGGCGGATAATGGGGGCGGCGTCTTCGCTCAGTTCCTGATCCGGGTCGTCGTGATTGAGGCCGTCTTCGACTCTGCGCTCCAGTTCCTGGACGGCGGAATCTACGCTGACGTCTGATCGGACGAACTGTTCGATGAATTTCCGCAGCTTGGTTTTGGACGCCAGGCAAGGGTCCAGTTCGGCATCCAGACGGAAGCGCAGCATGTCCAGCGTTTCCAGGTCGAGCGGGTCGGTGATGATGACTTTGATTCGCTTGCCCTCCCGGCCCATTGGCAGGATCAGGTGCCTGCGGATAATTTCTTCCGGGATGAGGTGCATCTCGCTGGGCACAACGACGTTTCGATCCAGGTCGATGTACTCCATGTCATATTGGCTTGCGAGGGCTTTGGTAACATCTTCCTCCTCGGCCAGCCCGAGCGCGACCAGGGCTTCGCCGATCCTGAGTCCCTCCTTGCGTGCGTGTTCAAGAGCTTCGGAGACTCCCGCAGTGGTTACAACGCCCCATTCTACAAGAATCTCACCAAGCTTTTGTCGCTGTCTGCGTCCCATACCATATCCGTAAACATTTATAAAAGAGCAACATAGCGATATCGCCGGGGAGTGCCGATCCGCGGTCCGGCCGCGCAGCACGCCGAGGGGAAAAGACCTCAACGCTGCCGCTGCGGTGTAGCGGATGGTTCCGGCTGAAGCGGGATGACGTATGAATGAGTGCTTACACATCAACCGCCGCAACACTGCCTGCCGGCATAAGGCCTTAGCTCAATGGACCGCGCCTAAGCCATTTTACAATTGGAGGCCGAAATCAGTCAAGCAAGCTTTTTACGTCGCATTCCGGTAGGTGTTACTCTTTCATCGCTGCGACAAGCGAGACTATCGTCTCCTTGCCGTCGCCGAAGAGCATCATCGTCTTGTCGGAGTAGAACAGTTCGTTGTCGATTCCGGCGAAACCGGGGCCGAGGCTTCGCTTGCATATGAAGACCGTTCGGGCCTTGTCCACATCGAGAATCGGCATGCCGTAGATCGGGCAGCCTTCGTCGGTGCGTGCAGCCGGGTTGATAACGTCGTTTGCGCCGAGCACCAGCGCCACGTCGGTCTGCTCGAATTCGGCGTTGGCCTGGTCCAGGTCGTAGAGCTGCTCGTAGGGCACTTCCGCCTCGGCCAGCAGGACGTTCATGTGTCCGGGCATCCGCCCGGCGACGGGATGGATGGCGTATCGTACGGTTACGCCGCGGTCGGTCAGCAGGTCGGCCAGTTCCTTGACGGCGTGCTGGGCTTGGGCGACGGCCATGCCGTAGCCCGGCACAATCATTACCTGGGTGGCCCCGTCCAGGACCATCGCGGCGTCCTCGGGCGTATATCGCTTGACGGTCCGCTGCTCGCCGGTCTTACCGGCGACGGCCGTGCCCACAGCTGCAAACAGCACGTTGGCCAGAGAGCGGTTCATCGCTACGCACATCAGCCGCGTCAGAACGATGCCCGACGCACCGACCAGTGAACCTGCGATGATTAAACCCGGATTGCCGAGCACGAACCCCGTCGCGCACGCAGCTAGGCCGGAGTAACTGTTCAGCAGCGAGATGACTACCGGCATGTCCGCGCCGCCGATGGGAATCGTAAACAGCACGCCCAGCACCGAAGCCAGCACCGCAATCGGGATTATCAGCACGCGCTGTTCGGGCAGGAACCCCCAAAGTACGATAAGCCCCACCGTCAGCGCCAGCAGGGCGAAGTTTACGATTTTCTGGAGCGGGAAGACCGTAGGCCGCCCCGAAACGATGAACTCCTGCAATTTGGCGAACGCCACCAGCGAGCCGGTAAACGTTACCCAGCCGATTAACGTGCTGATGGCGACGGTTATGACGAGATACAGATCGTCGCTCCCCGTAGGATGGCGCTTCCATATTTCCACGAAAACGACCAGCCCCGACGCCAGCCCGCCGAAGCCGTTAAACATGGCCACCATCTGCGGCATAGCGGTCATCTTGACCGTTACAGCCAGAAAACCACCGACGACCGCGCCGATGAGAGCGCCGGCAATAATGAACCACCAGCCCCAGTCCTGCATGAGGCCCCTGGCGTCGCTGAGGATACCGGGCTTGCTCGCAAGCAGCGTTACGACGATGGCGATGAGCATGCCGACGGCGCCGAAAAGATTGCCCAGCCGGGCGGTCTTGGGCGAGGCCATCCGCTTCAGCGCAAAGACGAACAGCACCGCAGCAATCAAATATGCAATAGTCGTCAGTTCCGTGCTCATCGGCGTTTACCTTTTTCTCTTGAACATGCGAAGCATCCGGTCGGTTACGAGGTATCCGCCGACCACGTTGATCATCGCCGCCGCGACGGCCAGCACACCGAACGTGCCGCCCAGCCAGCCGCCCGCGCCCGCCGCGAGAATCGCACCGATAATCGTTATGCCGCTGATTGCGTTCGAGCCGCTCATCAGCGGCGTGTGAAGCTGCGTGGGAACCTTGGTGATAACCTCCAGGCCAAGAAGCGTCGCCAAGACAAAAATCGTTACTGCGATTACCAATGGTAACATCATGGTTTCACCTCGCCTGATTCTATGGCTTTCAGTGTCGCCTCGTGTGTGATCTTTCCCTGGTGGGTAATCATACAGCCGGCGATAATTTCGTTCTCCATATCGAGTTGGACCTGCCCGTCCTTGACGAATTCGGCCACGAAAGTTGCGATGTTGCGGGAGAACATCTGGCTGGCATGGACGGGAAGTTTGGCCGACAGGTTCAGGGGCGCGATAATCGTCACGTTGTTGCGGACGACCCGCTGGTCTGGCTGTGACAGCGTGCAGTTGCCGCCGCCCGCCGCGGCCAGGTCCACGATTACCGCACCGGGCTTCATCTGGCTGACCATCTGCTCCGAAATCAGCAGCGGGGCACGGCGGTTCGGGATAAGGGCGGTGGAAATAACCACGTCGGCTTCCTGAACGTGGGGGGCAAGGATGTCCTGTTCCTGCTTGTAAAAATCCTCGCCGAGGTCCATGGCGTAGCCGCCGGCGTCCTGGGCCTGGGTGTGTTCGACCTCGAGGGTGATAAACTGGGCGCCCAGAGTTTCAGTCTCTTCCTTGACGGCGGGGCGTGTGTCCACCGCCTTGACAATAACGCCAAGCCGCCGCAGCGTTGCGATGGCCTGAAGCCCTGCCACCCCCGCCCCGATGACAACCGCTTTGGCCGGTGGGAATGTTCCGGCCGCCGTCATCATCATCGGTGTAATCTTGCTCAGTGTCCCAGCCGCCAGGAGGGCGGCCTTGTAGCCGGCCAGCATGCTCATGCTGCTCAAGACGTCCATCGACTGGCCACGTGTAATACGCGGGATGGCGTCCAATGCAAAGCTCGTGATATTGCCCTCGGCCAGTCGCCGGACAAGCGGCAGATTGACTGACGGCTGAAGGATGGCCACCAGAATAGTCCCGGCCTTCAGCATGGCCAGTTCGTTGCGACCGGCGGAGCCGCCGTCGGCAGGTGGATTGACTTTCAGAACAAGGTCTGCCTCGGCCAACAGCTTTTCGGCGTCGGCCTGGACGTGTGCACCGGCAGCCTGATAGTCCGCGTCGGTGATGTACGCCTTTTCGCCGGCGCCGGCCTCCACTACGATTTCCAAAGCCAGCTTCTCAAGCCGCCGTACTGTCTCCGGCACCAAGGCGACCCTTGTCTCTCCGTCGAGGACCTCTCGCAGTATCGCTGCTTTCATGATAGTCGGCTTTCTCTATGCTGATGAATCAGGCTTTACAGGTTTGAAAGGACCCACGGCGGACCAAACGAAGTAGCTTCTGCCTCCATCGGATTCAGTCGTTGCCGGCCGTGCCGAGAATCAGCGATTGAATTTTATCACTGGGCAGGTTCATCGCGCCTAGCGCCTGGGCGGCGGCTTTTCGCAAGTTTTCCGACCCGTCGCCCGTAACAATCTCCAGCACATCCGCGGACTGCCGGTCGGGAAGCCGCATGCCGAACCTGCGAAGTGACTCACCCAGCGATTTCAACGCCTCGATGCGGACGGCTTCATCGGCGTCGGCCTTGGCTCCAAGGGCGCAGATAGCCTGCTGGGCTTTGGGTGACGACAGGACAGCCAGCGCCCTGGCCGCCGCAACCTGCACGGTGTTGCGCGAGTCGCTCAAGGCTGCCGTCAACGTCGGGCGGGCACGGTCCAGGTTGTAGACCCTGTTGCCCCTCAGGCCAAGCTGGCGAATTGACTCGGCGGCACGGACGACCCATTGGGTGGCCTGCTCGGCAGCCATAGGCTTTCCGCTGAGGCCCGTCGCCCGTTTTAGTGCATCGCTTACCGCGTCGGCGCCGGCCTTGGCGGGCATCAGAACGATGCGTTTATCAAACTTGGCCAGGTTGGTGTACGTGGCGGTTTCGGAGGCGATTACGACCGGCAATGCCAGGAAGTTCGGCTCCCTTCGGAGCATCGCCACGACCTCGCCTGCTTCGGGCTTGGCTGCCAGGACCGCCACGTCCACGCCGGCTGAACTGCGTGCAGCGGTCAACGCCTTGGACGAGTTGGGTTCATCGATCACCGTATACCCGGCGGCCCGAAGGGCGTCTTTTAGAATGTTTCGTTGCTGCTCATCGGCGACGACGAGCATGGCCGTCTTTTGGCCTGTCTGGCGCATCGCCTCGGCTAGGACCGGCATTACGATCTGGTAGCCGTTGAAGTGCTTCTCCGGCATGGCGTCGGCCAGTGAGACCGCCGCCAGGAACCGCACCTGGCGGTCCGGATACGACAGCGCTTCGACCAGCGGCTGGGCGCCGCCGGCAACTGGCTTGACGAGACTTTTGCTGCCGGATGTATTTACCATCGCTTCGATTGCACCGATTGCCACCGCCGAATTGCGGTCGCGCAGCGCTCGGGCCAAGACGTGCTGGAGATACTTTGGGCTGCTGGCCAGGGCGTAGTATTGGGCTGAAGGCTGATTTTCACCGCGTGTGGGGTCGGTGGCGCCGGCGGGCAGGTCGGCCTGTTTCTTCAGGTTCGCAGCCAGCCACAGCGAAACGGCCGGATAGAAGTTCGAATCATGCTCCAGCGCCAGGCGGGCCATACGCATGGCGTAAATATCACAGAAAATCTCGCGTGGAACCTGCTTGTACGTCAGACCCACGCCTTCCTGCCAGTACCATACGTTGGCTTTATCGTAGCGAACATCGGGCACGACCGACTCGGCCTGGTAGTAATACTTCAGCGCCAGGTCGTAGTATAGCCAGGCGGTACTTTTTTCCATTACCTCGCGATCGCCGCAGGCGATCAATGCCGCCTGGACGATTCTCCTGGTGCGATCCAACAGGCCCTTGCGCTCCATTAGTTCCTTCAGCCTCGGCGCAGCAATCGGATACCCAATTCTGCCCAGGGCGTTGGCGAAAATTTCCTGGAGCCTGGGATCTTTGGTTTGCAGGGCGACCGAAAGCGGGCGAACCGCCTCCTTACTCAGCCGCGGCAGGAACGTCAGGATGCATTCGACGAGCGTGGCCGAGGTGTTGGGGTTCATCAGCTTGTGGACGAGCTGAGGCAGGGCGTACTCGCCGCTGCGTTCCAGTCGGCGTGCGCCGATTTCGTACGACCGAACGCCGGCGCCGAGTGATTTGATAGCCTTGGCGATCTGTTCCGGCGAGGCCCGTTCGACTTCGTAGCCTTGCTCGATCATCTTGCTGAGGTTGGCTACGATTTCCTTCATGCCTTCCAGGCGTGCTCCGCGAGCGAGAATCGTCTGCGAGGCGGCGGTGTTGGCCGCCAGCAGGTAAAGCTCCCTCGGCTCGGCGCCGGATTCGAGTATTGCCTGGCCGTAGCTGCGGGCCAGGTCCGCGCGGGCAATTTTGATGTAGTGCAGCAGGTCGTCCCAGAGATCGGAAAGCTTCTGGTCTTTCTGCTTCGAGTCGGTTTCAACAACCGCTGGCTTGCTTTCCGCGGGCGGGACTTCCTGGGCGAAGACCTGCCAGGCGGTCAGAAGAACCAGCGATACCATCATCGCCGCCAGAAGGGGTCGTCTGTTTATCACTATGACGTCTCCTGCGCTGTTAACGAGTCGAATCAGCCAGCCTTGCGCCACGAGGCAATTATTGCAGGCGATTATAGAAAATGCACCAGAAGTGTCAACAAAATAGGACAGGCTTTGGGCAGACGGCGCACCGGCAGCCTGTTGCATTGGACAGCCTGCGAGTGGCTATGCGTGGACTATAGCTGAGCCGGATATTTCGGCGGTCGGCCTTCGAGGACGGCGACGATGTCGTAAACGACGTCGCACATGGCGTTGTAGGCTGCCGGCACACGAGCGGCGATGTGTGGGGTGAGGACGACGTTCTCGCCGAGGCCGAACATGGGATAGTCCGCCGGCGGCGGCTCGGGGTCGTGGCAATCGATGGCCGTCGCGGCAACCTTGCCTGACCGGACAGCGTCGGCCAGGGCTGCGTAGTCCACGCACTGTCCGCGGGCGGCGTTGATAAACTGCGACCCGCTGCGGAACTGCCTTAGCGTCTCGGCGCTGATAAACTTTCGCGTCAGGTCGGTCAGGGGCACGTGGATTGTTACTATGTCGCTGTTGGCGTAGAGTGTTGGTTTGTCTACGGACTCGGCGGGGTAGTCTAATTGAATGTCTTTGATATCGTTATAGAGCACCTTCATGCCGAGAGCCACGGCGGCCCGGCCGACACGGCTGCCGATTCGCCCCGCTCCGACGACGCCGAGCGTTGTGCCTGAAAGAAACCGGCCGAACCTGTTTTTGCGTATTGCATGGAACTCATCGGGCGGCACGCAGCCTGTCATGGGCCAGAATCGGCGATTGAGCCGCAGGATCATGGCGATTGTGTAATCGACTACCGCAAGCGCATTTGCTTCGGGCGTGTAAACCACCCGGATGCCCCGGTCGCGGCATGCCGGCAGGTCGATGTTTTCCAGCGCCACGCCGGCCCGGCCTACGACCTTCAGGGCCGGCGCCCGCTCCAGCAGCAGCGCGTCCACCTGCGTGTAAGTTCGCACCACAAGCGCGTCGGCATCGGCGATGACATCGGCGACGGTTTGAGCTGTTGCCTGGCAAACCTGCCCGTGCTGAGACAGATACGCCAGCGAAGAGTCGTTCATTGGTTCGGTTACGACGATTTTCCAATGTGGCCCGGATGATGAACACATTGGGACATCGTACCCGGTCGGGCGGATAGCGACAAGATATAGCAGTCCCCGGCAAAATGCCGCGTGAGACATGTTTTTGACGCATTATGGTACAATTTGCCCATGGCGGACCACAAGCGGGACGATTTATCGTTAGCTGATGAGATGCTGCTGGCCGGGTGCGACGTACACATATACAAGTCATCCGGCCCGGGCGGGCAGCACCGCAACAAGGTATCGTCGGCTGTCCGTCTGAAGCATCGTGCCACCGGCCTCACCGCCCACGGCGACGGCAGCCGCTCGCAGCATGAGAACAGGCGCACTGCCTTGGCCCGGCTGCGAATGAATCTGGCGTGCCGGCTGCGTCGGCCCATCGACATTAACTCGGCGGAACTTCCGCCGGTGGTCGCCGAATGCATTTTCGAGCCTCGCGGGCGCGGGCCGCAGGCGCCGCGGCGGCTGGAGATAGGCAGAAAAGACCGCCGCTTCTGGCAGGTGGGCGCCTTCCTGCTGGACGTTCTGGAGGCCTGCGAGGGCCGGCTTGCCGAAGCCGCAGCCTACCTCGGAATAACAACCTCCAACCTCGCGGGACTGCTGAAATCAGAGCGACACATCTTCGCCGCAGCACAGGCGCTACGAAAGAATCACGGGCAAAAGCCGCTTCTCTGAAGACTTCTCCGCAAAGCCGCAAAACGCTGCATTGTAAGAGGAAATCCGAGATTTATTTCAGCCGGGGTAGGCATATCCTCTGAGCAAATCGTACGTTACCTGTATGGCGAGGAGTTGGGGTCTACAGGAGATTCGTAGGCATGTTGCAGCGTATCAAGCTGTTGTCTGAAGCCTACCAGGTCGTTCGACCTGTTTCCCTAAGTGTCATAGCCATTGCGGTGGCGTCGCTTGCGATGGCGATGGTAGGCTGGCACGGCGCGAGTTTCGCACTGGGCTGCGTGATTGTAGCCATCGCGGTTGTGCTGGTATTTCAGGTCCATCGGGCCGTCGGGCACCTGCGGCGGGAATCCGTTGTAATTCACAGGGCTTCGCTGAAGGCCGAGCGCCACTACGTGGACGTATTGCGGCGGATTATCCGGTTTGTCGAATGCCACCAGGGCTATGCGCGAGGCCGAAGCCGGCGCGTCGGAGACCTGGCCGAGCAGATCGCACGCAGGCTCAGCCTGCCTGAGGAAAAGTGCAGAATGCTGAACCTGGCGGGCCAACTCCGTGATATCGGCCTGCTGGCCATATCGGAAAAAATACTCAGCAAACCCTCCCGGCTGGGCGTGCATGAATTTCGCGACGTGCAGAAGCACAGCAAGGCGTCTTACGAGATTCTCAAGCCGCTGAAGTCGCTTCGGGAGATTTTGCCGGCTATTCAATATCACCACGAGCGGATGAACGGTACGGGGTATCCTTTCGGCCTGGCGGGCGATGAAATTCCCGTCGGGGCCAGGATACTGGCGGCGGCGGACGCCTATGACGCCATGACGCACGACCGCCCTTATCGGCAGGCCATCTCGCCACTGGAGGCCATGCGGGAAATGCGGCGGTGTTCTCCGGCGGGATACGACGAGGCCTGTGTAAACGCGCTGGCTGCGGTAACGAACCTGCCGGAACTCGAAGAAGCAATGGTCGCCGACGGCTAGCGGGATTGTTCTTTGTCGGGTTGGCCAGGCTCCTTGTGGCGCCTTCGATTGGCCAGGGACTGCACATGGTCGGCTTGGTCTCCGGTCAGGCCGGAGGCCTTCTTCTCCCGCTTAATCGCCTCGTACACTTCCTTGCGGTGGACCGGCACGTGCGGCGGGGCGGTGATGCCCAGCCGGACCTTTTCCCCCCGGATATCGACGATGGTAATCTCGACGTCATCGCCGATCATGATCGTCTCGTCGCGTTGTCTAGACAGCACCAGCATCCTCGGCTCCTTCCTTGGAATCGCCGGCTTTGGCCGGGTTTACGGTGCAAAGGCAAACGGCCTTGGCCCAGCCCGGTCTCAAACCTGTTACTTTAGGTCTTTCGGTACTATATCGGCCAGATGCCCTCTAAAAGGTGAACCTGCTTCTGCAATATGGGCCGGCGGCGTTTGAACCTTGCCTCGAATCGCCAATTCCAATACTGTTGTTTCCCATGAATGAGCGGGATGTATCAGTTCGTCCTCCGGTGAGGGTAATCGAGTGGCGCGGCGATGCAGGCAAGGGATATTTGCGCCTTCTGGACCAGACAAAACTGCCTGTCTGCCGGGAGTTTGCAGACTGCCGCGACACGGCATCGCTGCGGGATGCCATCAGCCGGCTGGTAGTGCGAGGTGCCCCGGCGATCGGCGTGGCGGCCGGCTACGGCATGGTGCTGGCCGGGCAGGAAATTCCCGGCGGCGAGGATTTTATCGCGGGCCTGGAGAAGGCGGCTGAGTATCTGGAAGCCTCCCGCCCGACGGCTGTGAACCTTGCATGGGCAATCCGGCGTGTTTTAGGGCATGTCCGCCGTGCACAGCTCGCACCGGCCGAGGCGCAGGAGGCGATGCTCGCCGAGGCAAAGGCCATACACGCCGAGGACGAGGCGATGTGTCTGGCCATCGGCCAGGCTGCGGCGCCGCTGGTTTGCAAGTGCACCGGCGTGCTGACGCACTGCAACGCCGGCGCTTTGGCGACGGCGGGCATAGGTACGGCGACGGCCGGCATGTACGTCGCCAGCGCAGCCGGCCATGAGTTCACCGTTTATTGCGACGAGACCCGCCCTCTGCTCCAGGGCAGCCGGCTGACCGCGTGGGAACTTATGCAGGCCGGCATCGACACCGTCGTCATCACCGACAACATGGCCGCCCAGGTCATGCGCGAAGGCCGGGTGCAGGCTGTCTTCACCGGCGCTGACCGCATAGCTGCAAACGGCGACGCCGCAAACAAAATCGGCACGTATAGCCTGGCAGTCCTGGCTGCGAGGCACGACATTCCTTTTTACGTAGCCGCGCCGTACAGCACGTTCGACCTGGGCTTGGCAAGCGGCGACGAGATTCCCATCGAGCAGCGTGACGGCGACGAGATAACCGCCGGCTTCGGCCGGCGAACCGCGCCCGAGGGTGTCAGGACCTGCTCGCCTGCCTTCGACGTAACCCCGGCCGAGCTTATCACGGCCATCATCACCGACCGAGGCGTCATCCAGCCGGTCAGCGAACGAAGCGTGCGGAAGATCATCAGCTTGGATTAATAGCGTCGGTCTGCATAAAATATAATGAACTTTCGGCCCAAGGCTCCGGCGGGGAAGGAACGCAAAATGAAAACAGATCTATATCCGTTCCTGGTGGGCGTATTGTTCTTTACGCTCATGGTCGGTTGCAGTCCGAACCCGGTTACCGGCCAGAAGCAGCTCGTTCTTATCTCCACGCAGCAGGAAATCGCACTGGGCGCCGACGCCGCACCGCAGTTCGAGGACCAGCTGGGCGGCAAAGTGCCCAACAGGACGCTGCAAAATTACGTAAGCAGTCTTGGCCGAAAGATCGCGGCCCAATCGGAGCGGAAGGGCGTTCCCTACGAATTTGCCCTGCTGGCGTCTGATGTTCCTAACGCCTTTGCGCTGCCGGGTGGCAAGATATACGTTACGGCGGGGCTGATGCGTCGGTTGACCCATGAACGGCAACTGGCGGCCGTGCTGGCGCACGAGGTTACGCACGTAGCGGCCAGGCACAACGTTATGGGCATACAGCGGCAGTTGGGTTCGGCCGTTTTTGTCGAGTTGGCCGGCTGGGCCGCAGGAGAGGATAAGAAAAAAGCCGCCCAGGCAGCCGCACAAATTACCACGAGCATGTTCTATCTGCGTTACAGCCGCTCCGATGAATACGAGGCCGACAAGCACGGCCTGAGGTATATGACCCGGGCCGGACACAACCCATGGGGCATGGTCGAACTGCTGGAGACGCTCCAGCGCCTTAACGATTCAGAGCCAGGCCTGCTCGGCGAGATGTTCCGGACGCATCCGGGGACCGGCAAGCGGATCGAACAGGTCAAAGAGATTATCGAGCAGGACGACTCCTATCGTCGTTACCGCAACAGGCGCCCCGCCACCGCCAGATCGCCGCGCTTCAACAGAATGCTGAAACTGCTGGAGTAAGTTCGGCCACGGCACCGGCGGAATCTATTTTTCGGACGCCTCCACAATTTCTTCCAGCAGCTTTCGGCAGCCTTTACGGAGGTCGGCCAGTGCCTTTGTATCCGCTTCCTGCCGCAGCTTATCGCGGGTTATGTCAGCAAAGGCTGCCGGGGTGGCGCGTTTGAGATAGCAGTCGCCCGTTGCAGTGCCCAGAATCGCACCCGTTCGGCAATCAACCAGAACCGCCTGCATAATCGTTCGGTGTTCAAGGACGCTACCGGGGACCAGCCACAGGCCGATGACCGTCCAATAAAGCGCTGCGGCGTCGTTAAAGTTGGCAATGCTGCTCTCTGACTGGACATACGCCAGAAGCAATTCGCATTTGAGTTTGGCGGCTGCCAAACGCAAGTCCTTAAGGTAGATTCCCTCTTTGCGGCCGGAGTTTTCCAGAACCAGGCTGGGGATTGTCTGAATTCCACGGACGGACTTTACATCCTTAAGAACCTTTTCCCACTGATTGATCTCTTCCGCACTGACGATGTCGATAGAAGACCTGCCCCCACACCAGTAGCTTCTCAATTTTGCCAGGGCCATGGTCGCCGGAAGCTCGGCCTTGACCTCAGCGTCAAGCAGATTGGAGATATCCCCCTCGGTAATGGCCTGGTTTGTCTTGGCGGCCTGTTTTTTACCTATGTATAGCCCCATCTTACCAAAGTTGCGGTATGGTTCGGCCATCTTGTGATGCGTTGTACAACCGCCCAGTATCGATGCTGTCAGCAATATCAATATCGGAATCCAGTTTCTCATGTGCGTTCTCCTTGTTCCTGGTGAGCGGCACGCTGGTTTTGTACCGCTGCGGTAATCGTCAGGGGGAAGCACTGCATTTTGGGGTGTGCGGCTGAGATTTTTTTCATGGCCGCATCGCGGTCTTCGGCGCCTCGTGCGACGAACTGCGCGGTGCCGTCGCCCTGGGAGCCGACGCCCTTGCCGCCGTGGATGTGTTCGGCGATTTCGCCCATGCCCAGCAGTTCGTGCAGCAGCGGGCTGGCGAGCTGCTCCGGCGAGTTCGGGGCTACGGATTCGTCGAAGTTTTTCTGTGCAGCCGTCATCGATTTGCCCAGTTTGGCGGCATCACCGGCGCTGAGTGAGTGGTAGGCCTGGCGGACGAACCGTTCATTGTTTTCGCCGAGCGCCTTCTGGAGCTGCTTGTTCTTGGGCAGGGCCGACTGAAGGTCGGCGAGGATCCTGACTGTGTCTTTCCGCCCGGCCAGGTCCACCAGGAACATGTAAATATCCTTTTGTGGAAAGAGCGGCTCGACGCGAATGTCGGCGCTCTTGGCGAACGTCAGCAGCACGGGCGTTTTTCCGTAGATGCACGCCTGGTCCATCCGCCCGCACTGGCTGCCGGTGAGCTTCTCGCCGAGATAGGCCAGTTCCATCAACTCGTGCGGGAACAGCCCCAGCCGGTAAACCGCGTCGAACGCCTCCGCTACGAGGATGCAGACGGCGGCGGAGCTGGAGACGCCCTTTTTCAGCGGCAGGTCCATGCCCGTGATTTGCAAATCGATGCCGCCGGTTACACCGGCCAGCTTGCTCATCTCATGCGCCGTGCCGGCGCAGTAACGGAAGAACTCGTCGTTATCCCTGGCGGTGGCCAGCAGCGTCTTTTCATCCCATCGGCAGTTCATCCGCCGGCTCCTGCCGGAAGGCCGGCCGAGGTTGTCCGGCAGCAGCGTCTCAACCACGAATTCATCCGACGGCGATGCAACGGCGGACAGCCCCTGGTCGGTGCCGATTACCAGGCAAAAGCCCCTGTGAAACCCATACTCCGCGGCCCAGTCGCTGTGTTCGCCGAACAGGCACACTCGGCCCGGGACGAACAATTCCACTTTTTTGCCCTTGTTGCTCATCTGGTCGGCCTCTCATCGGAATCTTGCGGGGCCAGTCCCTTCGGCAGCAGGTCGGCCCTGATTTGCGGATTCACTGCAAACGGATTATACAGCGGGTCGGCGATCAGCGTCATCTGCCAGCTTGTCATGGGGTTGGTCCGCCAGTAGCACTCGGCTACCGTCCACTTGCCGGTCAGCAGCAGCCCGAAGAAATCTTCCGGCAGGGGAAATGCGCCGAGATACGGTTCCTGCACGGCGCCGATCGTAGCTGTTACGCCGTTCTGAAGCATCTTGACACACCATTCCCGGCTGTTTGGGTTGCGCAGGTTCATCGCTTCCATGCTGGCTATGTGCCAGCCTACCGCGCCGTCGTTCCAGTTAAACGCCGGGACGTATTTCCGCAGGCTGTACCAACCGACGTACAAACCTGCGTCCGGACAGCTTCCGGCTGCGAAGAGTTTGGGGCCTTCATCAAGCTTGACCTTGAGTTTGGTGTTAGCCTGGACGAATGAGTAGAGTTTGGCCAGGTGCGCGTCGTAGGCCTTATGCTTTCCGCCGGCGTCGATGTAAAAAGAGCCTTTAAGGCCCACCTTTTCAACGGCCAGGGATGTTTTGATGATTCTCATAGCCTCGGCGCAGCTCGGCCCGTCGATGCGGGCGGTCATGAGCACCGGAGGCGTCTTGCCGGCCAAGTCCGCCGCCTTACGCCAGTGCAGCACGTTGGGCAGCGGGCCTAGAAGCCGGTAATTTCCCCACCACAACAGCGCCAGCTCACTGTCGACGGCGGCGTTGGCCTTGGCTGGATCGAGCTGCTCGGCGTACTTTTGGGCGTGGGAATAGGCGCCGGCGACGCCGCTGATTTTCTCCAGCAGTTTCAACAGCTTTTTAAGGCCGGCTGTAGTGGCCTTGGTCTTGTGAAGTTCCTTGTACTTGCCTTCGGCCTGGTCCAGTTGCTTGCGAAGGTCCTCTAGCTTTGGCGCATCGGGTGATTTGTTTGCGCTGATATGCTTGATCAGACCCTTCAAGCCGTGGATATCGAGCCGAAGCGCCATAAGCTGCCGTGAGGCAATCTGCCGCTTGGCCGGGTCTTCTATTTTGCTGAGGGCGGTTTGCTTGGCGGCCAAGAGGCGGTTGATGTCATTTAGCAGGGCCTTGGCCTTCATGAGCGGCCGTTTAGGCTCGGGCATCGGTGAGGCGAAGAGTTTGCCAATGGGCGTGAGCTGATCCGTTTGGGGGGGCGGAAATTTTACGCCTACCGTCCCAAGCAGTTGGTAATCGACAGCCAGCCGGTAATGCGCCTTTCGGGCCGCGATGCGGAAGGCGCCGCCCAGCCCGCCGAAGCCCTTGGGCATACCAGTTACGCGGACCGGCACGCCCCACATCAGGCAGATGCAGCGAATCTTTCTCGCCCGTCCGCCTTCACGCAGATATTCCATCAGAGGACGGCGAATCTGGGTTTCATAATCGTCCCGCAGCACGTGGTATTTCGTAGTTGTGTTGACCAGGAAGATGTTTTCCCTGGGGATCCGGCGCTGCTCGGCGTAGAAGTTCGCCAGTGATACGGACTCCTGGCTTTTGGCGTTTGCGACAACCAGGACTTCCTGCGGCGTAAGGGCGTAAGCGTTGCCGACGACAGTGGCAGCCGTTAATAGCATCATGACCGCAAGTGATTTTCCACATCGGTGCATATCGTATAAGACCCTTCCCTTGAGAATTACCCTTTCCTGCTGCATCCAGCATGCCCACCGTAGAGCTGATAGCATACAGCATTGTATCAACCGTTTGCAAAAGACGATTTCTCGATGAGTTGATTTTGGTATACTTGAGGCGGATTGCCGCTGCGCCGAAAAACCGAAATGGGCCAAACAATGCGTTATTTGCTGTTCATCTTGCCGATGGTTGCCTTCATGGCGGGTTGTCCGGTTACTCAGTCCCAGGATACCCCCGTCTCGGCGATGCACCTCACCGAGACTCAAACCGGCGGGAAGTATTGGTTATACGTCCCGAGCTACTACGACAAAGAGCGCGACTGGCCGCTGGTGGTGACGCTGCACGGCACGTACGGCTGGGACGGCGCGAAGCGGCAGGTCAACGAATGGAAATACCTGGCCGAGCAGAGGGGTCTGATCGTCGCATCGCCACAGTTGCGAAGCGTGCAGGGCATTCTCCCGGTTATCAAGGGCCTCTGGTTTGAGGACCTTAAGAAGGATGAACGGATGATCCTTTCGGTCGTCGATGATGTCAGCCGGGAATATAACGTCAAACCGGGCCTGGTCCTGCTGACAGGTTTCTCTGCGGGTGGATACCCGCTGTACTACACGGGTCTGCGGAATCCGAAGCGGTTTGACATGCTTATTGCACGGGGCTGCAACAGCAGCCTCGATCTGTTTGAGAAAGTCGAACTTACAGACGCGGCTCGCGATCTGTCTGTTTTGATCTTCTGGGGCAAACACGATCTGAAGTCGATTCGTAATCAGGGCTGGCAGGCGTTTCGCTACCTTCGGGAGCATCAGTGTTTTAGGGTTCGCCGCAAGGAGATTCGAGGCGGGCACCTCCGCAGACCTGATGTGGCCTACCAGCAATGGCGCCGACGCCTGCCGAAACGGCACCACAGGTAGCACGGGCGTCTTTAAGGCTTTGGAAGCAGACTTACCGCCGGCGACGTTTTCTTGTCGGTTTCAGCATGCGCCCCCGTTCCAAAGCGCCTGTCGCCGGGGGTGCGGTCTTGGTGACATTGGCAATGCCGGCCCTGGCCGTTCGGCGGAAGACGACATAGGCCGGTTCCTGCTCCGTAGGCACGCGGTATACCCAGTCAACCGTCAGCGATTCCATTTCATTTTTCCACGGCCTGGGCACGGCAAGCGCCCCGATCTGTGCCAGTTTGTTTTCGACCGGGGCGGCGATAAGCTGCCAGGCCGGACGCTCGGTGCGAACGTAGGTCAGATATCCCAGCGGGTAGAAACTTCGTCCACTCTGGCAGACCAGGCGGAAGTGGGTCGCCGGCAGCCGCCACCAGTTGTCGTCGTCACGGGCGGAGGCGGCTACTGAAACGCGGACCACCATGGCCTTTGTCGTTTCGATGGTGTCCAGCAGTGGATTTTTCGGCAGGTCGTCCAGCCAGCCGGCGAGACTGAAGTCCACATGGTGGACGCTGAGCACCTGTAGCGCGTCAGGAGGCGAGTCAACCCGTCCGACGTGCTCGACGATGTTCTGGCCTTCCTCGCGGCGATGCTGGCGATACCGATTCCGGGCGCAGTACAGCTCCAGCAGCAAGTCGTCGTGCGACGTGCCGTAGGCCCTGTCGCTGCTGAACGCCCCGGCTGAAAGCATCTTCGCCATGCCCGCCGTCAACTCGTCGGGGCAGAACGGCAGGAGCCGCTGTTTGCGCTGTAGGGCGTCGTCGAACGGCTGGTAGGTCATGACCTTGGCGCCGAAAGGCAACATCTGCAAGGCGATTGCAAGCACACCTATGAGGATGATGCCGGTGATAAGACCAAGTAAGCCGCCGCCGATGCGGTCGGCCCAGATGCCGAAGACCACGTTGGAACCGATAAGCTTGTCGTAGCCGATTCGCAGCACCAGCAGCGGCACGACGAATACGGCTATCAGGGCCGCAGCGTCGGCATAGGCCGGCTGGCGGGCATAGAGCATCGACGCCAGCGGCTCATAGAAGTTAAACGCCGCTGCCGCCGACAGGACCGTCAGGATGGTCATAATCATCGCGCTGAACAGCCCCTGGGTAACCTGATAAAACGCAACAGCCAGAATTAAAACCGTTGCCAGCAGAATCAAAACCATTTTCCGCTCCTCTGCAAATGAGCTGACGGCATCTATGCTTTTATTATTTCTTCGTCTGCGTAACGCGAATTACTTCCTGGATGCTTGTTACGCCCTTGATTACCTTTCGCAGCGACTGCTCCTGAAGGTAGAGCATTTTATTTTTTCGGGCGGCGGCCTTTATTTGAGAGACCGATGCGCCGGAGACGACAAGCTGGCGAATCTCGTCGGTTATCTCCAGCAGTTCAAAGGCTCCGGTCCTGCCGACGTAGCCGCTGCCCTGGCAGGCCGGGCAGGTAAAGGGCTGACCCTTTTCGTCCACTAATTGCTTGGTCGGCGCGCGGTAAAAATCCCCGATCCCTTCCGCCGGCAGGTTCGCCTTGGCCAGAAACTGCGGGTCCGGACGATACGCCTGGCGGCAGCTTAGGCACAGCTTGCGAACCAGAACCTGGCACAGCACGCCGTGGAGATTGGCCAGGGCCTCGGAAGAAGGCTCGCCGCAGAGATGCACCCATTTGGCCAGAGCCACAAACGCATCCGAAGCGGTTACGCCGAGCAGCGTCAGTTTTTTGGCTGCGGCCTGGCGGATAAGTCGGGCGGTCTTTGGGTCGCCGCAGCGGTCCACCATCACCACGTCGGGCTCACGCCGCAGAACCGAAGCCAGCATCTCCGGCAGCTTCGCATCCTGCTCGTAGCTGTTTTGGGTGATGTTCTCCAGGTCCACGACGGCTTTGGACTCCAGCGTTACAACGCGCTTGATGAACACGTCCTGGTCTCGCAGGAGCGAATAAAGCGTGCTTGTAACGCCGCTGCCGGACCGGCCCGAAACGATAATCAGGCCATGGTCGGCCTTGCCGAACGCCTGAACCTTCTGAAGGACTTCTTCGCTCATGCCGAGTGAGTCCAGTTTTGTCTGGACGGCTTCCTGGATGATGCGGAACTGCATTCTCTGTCCGCCCGTGGTACCCGCGGTGGTCAGGGCCAGGTTTTTAACCCCATTTCCCAGGTCTGCGGATATTTGGCCGGTCTGTGGGCGGCGTCTCTCTTCGGCATTCATTCCTGCCAGCGGCTTGAGGTACTGGATGATCGCTTCGCTTTCAGCCAATTCCATTGCAGGGCGGTTCATCACTACCCCGTCGATAACATACCGCAAGCGCGTCTGGTTGCCGGCGGGTGAGAGGTCAACCTCGCTGGCGCGGCGCCAGAGGACATTATGAAGGAACCTTTGGGTAGTGTTATATGCCTGACGAACCGCGACGTCCGAAGTTTCATCCGGGGCGAGAGTCGACTTGGCGTGACAGTCATAGAGCTTCACATAAGAGATGGCTTGAACCTGCTCGGTGAGTCTCTTTTTCCCCGAAAGCGCTGCCGAAAAGGCAGCGCCGGTCAGGAGTTTCTGTTCCGGCGGGACCTTTGCGTCGTGCTGAACAGCATAGGCTGCATACACCGCGGCGGTTAGCACCAGATAAACCAGCAGTCCCACCAGGTATATCGGCAGCAGCAGCCAGAGCAGCAGACCCGCCGCGCCGACAGCCAGCACGCCCGCGCTCCATTTCGGCGAAAGATTAAGCCTTTCGGCATCCTTGTGCACCCAGGGCGCCGCTGCCAGCCAGGGGGTGATAAGGATAAGCGAGATTATTATCTTCCACAGGGCCAAATACCCGCCAACCGGTGCCGTAGGCGCAGCGATCTGCGCAAGCCACGGCAAAGTCAGCAGGTCTGCGACGCTTTGTGCCATTGAAGGCTCCACTTCAGCTCTTAATGCCCTAAAATCCGCGGCTGGCCGGCGACGATGCCCTTCATGAGCATCTTCAACTCGTCGGCATTGGGGGCTTCGGCGTAGGCCACTTTCGGATCAACGTAATCCTTTTCGATTAGTTCCAGCAGGCTTTGGGTAAAACTTTTCATTCCTTCTTGCTCGTTGGCGCGGATGACATCGTGCAATTCGGTTTCGCGGCCTTCCGCGATGAGCTGGCAAACGCTGGGGTTGCGAAGGAGGATTTCAACCGCCGGCACGCGATCCACACCCTCGGCGATGCCGGGCAGCAGTTTCTGGCAGACAATGGCACGCAGGTTGAACGCCAGGGACTGGCGGATCAAGCCGCGACTGTCGGGCGGGAACAAATCGAGTATGCGCCCGATCGTCTGCGGGGCGCTGGAGGCGTGTACCGTGCCGAATACCAGGTGCCCGGTTTCTGAAGCCTGCAAGGCAGCCTGGAATGTCTCGTGGTCGCGCATCTCGCCGATCAGCACCACATCGGGGTCTTCACGCATCAGGTACTTCAGGGCCGATGCGAAGCTGTCGACGTCGATGCCGATTTCTCGCTGACTGACCAGCGACTTTTTGTCCTCGAAAAGATATTCGATGGGGTCTTCGAGCGTAACAATATGACACGGGCGGGTCTTGTTGATGTGTTCCAGCATGGACGCGATTGTCGTGCTCTTGCCGCTGCCGGTCGCGCCGGAAAGCAGGATTAACCCGTGGCGGGCTTCGGCGATTTTTCCGAGGACCGGCGGCAGGTGCAGCGACTCGAAGTCCGGAATCTGCCGCGTGACCCTTCTGACTGAGATGGCCACGCTGCCGCGCTGGCGGTAGATGTTCATGCGAAAGCGGTCTGCGCCTTCCAGTTCGTGGGCTACGTCGATGCTGCCGTGCTCGTCGAAAAACGCCTTCTGTTTAGGCGTCAGCAGCTCCAAAGCCATCTCGCTGACTTCGTCGGCCGTCAGCGGCTTCGACTTCGAGGGGCGAATTTTTGTCTTGGTCCGGATGTGTGGGGGGGAACCGGCCCTTAGATGCAAATCCGACGCGCCGGCCTTAATCATGGCCTGAAAGTATCGCGCCAGCTTGGGGGCTTTGTCGTCGTGACTGCCGGCCCGCTGGTCATGTTCGTCGATGGGTTGATGTATTGAAGAAGGCTTCAACTTCCGACTCCCGGGTCTTTTGCCCGACTGTCCGGCTCACCACTGCCACTGGAAAGAGGCGCCGGCCGAACCGTCACGCCGCGCTCGGCGAGATACTGCTTCGTCTCCGCGACGCTGTACGTGCCAAAATGAAAAATACTGGCCGCCAGCGCGGCATCAGCCCTGCCTTCGGTCAGGACGTGGAAAATATGCTCCGGCGAGCCGGCTCCGCCTGAGGCGATGACCGGGATATTGACGGCCTCGGCCAGCGTGCGGGTTATTTCAATGTCGTAGCCGCTCTGCGTGCCGTCGGCGTTCATCACGGTTAGGAGAATTTCCCCGGCCCCGCGACGCTCGACCTCACAGGCCCAGGCTTCAGCCTCCAGGCCGGTTCCAATACGCCCGCCGCTTATGTGAACTTCCCAGAGTTCCCGCCCGTTTTTTACGGTGCGCTTGGGGTCGATGGCTACCACGATGCACTGTGCTCCGAATCGCCGCGATGCCGCCGTGATAAAATCCGGGTCGCGTACCGCAGCGGAGTTTATCGATACCTTGTCGGCGCCGGCAGCCAGGAGCTTGCGACAGTCCTCGAGTGTGCGGATGCCGCCCCCGACCGTAAGAGGCATGAACACCTGCTCAGCCGTACTGCGAACCACTTCCAGGAGTATGTCACGCTCTTCGTGGCTGGCCGTGATGTCCAGAAAAACCAGCTCGTCGGCGCCGGCGTCGTCGTAGCGACGCGCAACCTGAACCGGGTCGCCGGCGTCACGAAGATTCAGAAAGTTCGTCCCCTTGACCACTCGGCCTTTATCCACGTCCAGACAGGGAATAATGCGCTTGGCCAGCATGCAGCCTACTGTACACAAATAGCCGCCGTACGACAACAGGCAATACAAAGGCTCCCGCGCGACGGAGATTCGGCGGGTTGATTGTGAATCAGTTGCAAAATGCCGGGCCAAGTCGTGTAATAGGCTGAGCCATGCTACGTTACATCGCACTGTTCGGCGGGACGTTTGACCCGGTGCACAACGGGCACCTGATTGTTGCCCGAGCGGTTGCCGAGCACTGTGGCTTTGAGCGGGTTACGTTTGTTCCGACGGCCAATCCGCCTCATAAGCAGGCGGCACAAGCATCCGGGGAAGACCGCCTGACCATGCTCCGCCTGGCGACTGCCGACGAGGAACTTTTCGACATCTGCCAGGTGGAACTGGCCCGGGCCGGGGCCAGCTATACGTTTGAGACCCTGACGGAGTTGCGCCGACAACACGGGCCGGACGTCAGGCTGGATTGGATCATCGGGGCGGACATGCTGGAAGACCTGCCCAAATGGCACCGCGCAGCAGAGGTGGTGGAGATGGCGACGATCATCATCGCTGCTCGGCCACCGCAGCGGCTGGAGCGTCTCTTCGCCGACCTGGAAAAACATTTCAGCTCCGAACAACTCAGCCGCCTGAGACAGTCCGTGGCCCCAGCGCCGATTGTCGATATTTCCTCCACCGACATACGCGACCGTATCCGGGGCGGTAAATCCATTCGGTTTCTGGTCCCGGAGGCGGTTGAACAATACATCCGGCAGCACCGGCTCTACGCAGCCGCCCAGGGGCAAGCTTATGCAAAATAATCACTTACGCACCCACGTGTCAGGGGTGGCGTTGTTATGGAAGGGCGGCGAATCGACTCGAAAATTTTCAGACATTTTTTTGGTATTTCCTTGACAAAACTCGATTTTGGTGGAAAATACATACTGGCGTTTGTGAGGCTCCTCGGTCAGACTCCCTCCTTTGACCGAGTTATTTGAAACGGCGTCAGGCTCCCCTCCCCTGACGCCGATTTTTTATATTCCTGTTTCAGTAACTCCCCATCTGCGCGGCGGGTTGGTTCTCGATGTGATATCTCTTGTGGGGTTTTATGACGGGGCCTTCAGCCAGAGCTTGCTTTACTGCGGCGGTTCAAGCTTGCGACGCCGGTCAAGGATGTGTGGCAGAACCTGTGGCGGGACCAGGGCCGAGACGTCCCCGCCCATCCGGGCGATCTGCTTTATCAGGCTTGAGGAAGTAAACGCATGTTCCGCACTGGTCATTATGAACACCGTTTCCACGCCTGCCACCGTGCGGTTGGTCAGCGCCATCTGGGACTCGAATTGAAGGTCTGAGCCGTTGCGGATGCCGCGGAGTATGGCCGCGGCGCCGACTGTTCCAGCGAAGTCGACCGTCAGGCCGGTGTACGTCTCAACGCGGACGTTCGATATCTCCGCGGTGACTTCGCGTAAGATTCCCGCGCGCTGCTTCAGGTCCAGCAGGGCGGCCTTCTCGGGGTTATCCCCGATGGCCAATATGAGTTCGTCGAATAACTTGGCGCCGCGACGGATGACGTCCAGGTGGCCGTTGGTGACCGGGTCGAAAGTTCCGGGAAACACGGCAAGTCGGGTCTTAAGTTTATTCATGCCATTGACCCCATGGATATTCAACCGGGCGCGATGCAGGCGGACCTGTGGGCCTTAGGGTAATTCGTGAGGCGGATGTTCCGCGCGAGACGCTGCAATTTGTCGCGAAGTGCGCTAGTATCCCGTACGCGGGTGCCATTGTGTCAGTCGGCTGTTCCTCTCGAACAGCCAGAAGTAATCCCAGTCTTCCACGAGCATGCGGTTCTGGAAATCGGCGGTTTGCCCGACGCGACGATTACGTTGCTCGGCCGTGTCCATCAGCGTACAGCCGGCCACCAGTAAACTTCCCACCGCGAGTACGATCACCATCAATAGCGTTTTCATCACTTTATGCCTCAATACCAGCTACAGCGATCATCGGCCTGACGAGCCTTTTTACATGAAACCCGTTGCCTTGATATGCTAGTCCGCCCCCATGTGGGCTGTCAATGCAAAATCCTGAATGGTTTAGCCTTAGCGTGTTGGAGCTTGCTGGACTCGCTTGGCGACGTTCTTGCCGGCCTGGTATGTAACCACACGTTTAGCAGGGACGTAAACAGGTTCGTTGGTCCTCGGATTCCGGGCCTTCCTGGGCGCTCTGAGCTTGACCTCAAAGACTCCGAAGTTCCTCAGCTCAATGCGTCCTGTTTCTACGAGGATGTCGATGATGGCATCCAGGCATCGCTGGATTACTTTCTTGGCCAAAGTTTGGTCGATGTCGAGCTCCATCGCTATCTGACGCACAATCTCTTTTTTCGTCAAGGCGAGAGTCTCCTTCAAAAAAATAACTAACGATCATCACCTCTGTCGACCTGCCACAGCCCTAGTGGGCATGCACACACTGAAGGAAGAATCGGCTTGTCGCTGGAGGATAATTAATAACAGGGCAGTTCCAACTCCGATGTCGCCTACTCCCCGACTTGTTCTGAGGGTTTTCACTCAATAATACCTCAAGCTCACGAGGAAGAAGCTAGCAGTTCAGCCTTGAGCTGGTCAAGAAAAAACAGGTGTGTTCGGACGCTTGAAAAATAGTCGTAACTTACGATTCTTGCGTCAGTTGCAGGAGTGCAGCGGCCAGTTCGATGTAAGCGTATGGCAGGCAATGCCTTTGGTGGAGGCTGCGAATTTCACGGTAGGTTCGCTCGTAAAGATCGTCGCGAAAATCTTTTTGCCTTTTGTCGCAAAAAAATGTTCTGCATCCCAGTGGCCGGTTGTTTCTCGCGTTGCATCGCGGGCCGATCTGCCACGGGCAGCGTTGCCGAAGGCATCGTTTCGGCCGTGGCGGCGGGATTGTACTCAGCAGCGCCAGCTCACCAGTTGAGACGTACAAGCGATGCTCCGTCAGGTCGAACTTGCAGCACGCCCCGCCGGCCAGACAAACCACGCCGGTGCCGGCCAGCTCGGCGTCGGCTCGGCCGTACAGGTGCAGCAGGGACGCCAGGAAGTTCGCGTTGTCCCGGCATAGTCTGACGGCCTCAGCCAGCGACCGGGAAGGTGCAAGATTGACGTCAACCTCTTGTCGCATCTCGCCTCGTCTCGATTTCTTCGAGGCTGTACAACCGGCCTCGATTAATACCTTTGCATCGCCGCCCGGCCGAGGCCCAGGCCTTCGGACCGGCGAGATTCGCCGGCCAGAACGGCCAGGTCCGGCATTGGGCGGGGCGGACATCATAGATTCTACATCGCCGCCAGCCTTCGTTGTCATCTGTCAGGAAGATGCAGTCGCGGCTGCCCGGCTGTTCGAGCAGAGACCATCGTCGGCCTACGCGGCGGAGGTATCGGCGTTTCATCTCATCGGCGCCTATGCTCAACTGCCGGGCGATGGCCTCGATTTGTTCCGCCGTTACCCAGACGTATCCTTCTTCAGGCCCGGCGCAGCATCGGCCGCACTGAACACATTCAAACGCCAGCCCGGCGGCGTACCACGGCGGCTTATGGCCAAGAAGTCTCATCATCCGGACCAGTATAACGGATATTCGCGGCAGGCCGAAGTGTGCCGCCCCAAAACGCCACGAAACGGCCTTTCGCGCCCAATTCCACCCGATTGCGCCCAATTGCGCCCAATTGCGCCCAGTTGCGCCCAATTGCGCCCAGTTGCGCCCAGTTGCGCCCAATTGCGCCCAGTTGCGCCCAGTTGCGCCCAATTGCGCCCAATTGCGCCCAAACCGTTTTTTACGTAAGTCGCGAGTAAGCAAACAGTTAGCTGTTTTAGACCCCCATAAATGAGCGGTTTTGAAATTTTTCAAACATTGGGGTTTTTGAACAGTAGTTCGCTAACTCGTTGACTTCAAAAGCGTTCCGTGTTCCGGTATTAAT
>JAXIHJ010000019.1:0-15188 GCA_034189755.1 Planctomycetota bacterium | reverse complement strand
GGCAGGCAGACAACCTGATCGTCGGACGAGAGTATGTCCGCCGACTCGGCCATGAAGTGCACGCCGCAAAAGACAATTGTTCCGGCATCCTTCTGTGCGGCGGCCAACTGCGAGAGCTTCAGGCTGTCGCCTGTAAAATCGGCGAACCGGACAATCTCATCGCGTTGATAATGATGGCCGAGGATAACCAGCGACTTGCCCATCTCGGCCTTGCGCTTGGCGATTCGGTTTTGCAGATCAGCCGGGCTGGCCTCGATATACTCTTGCGGTAAGGGCGCCTGGGTAAGCATTTTGCACAACTCCAACTCTGTCTGACTATATGTTATACGTTGCGGCCTGCCTGGTGTGTAGTTTCATCCGCGCCTTTGCGCAGTGCGCCCCACAGTTCAGCCAGCTCGGGTGCTCGCAGTAATCGTGCGGCCAGCAGAAACGCCGCTGCCCCAGCCGGCACGCAGGCGAGAAGGATAAGCCAGTCGGCCGCCGCGGCCTGGGCGAGTTGCCATCGAAGCAGAACCAGGACCACGGCCATCACCATGCACGCCAGCAGCGAACGGGCTGCGCTGCCGACCAGGTCGCCGCCGCCGATGCCGCCCCATCGCCTGTGAAGCACACCGAGCAGCACGATCGCATTTACCGACGACGTTACCGCCGTCGCCAGGCCTATAGCGCCGCCCCGTAAAGGCGTAAAGATGCCGACGACGACCAGCAGCAGGTTAACGCCCGCCAGTATGACCGACAGGATCAGCGGTGTGCGGGTATCCTTCTGGGCGAAGAACGCCCGCAGCAGCACGTGGTTCCAGAAGTATGCCCACATGCCCAGACAGTACATCTGTAATATGAAGGCTGCACGGGCCGTATCGAACGCAGTGAAGTTCTTTCGCTGGAAGATCATCGCCGTCGCCGGCCCGGCCAGCAGGATCAGCGCCGTGCCAGCGGGTATGCCCAGAAACGCCCCCAGCCTCAACGCGCGGTTGGTCGCGCTGCGCAGGGCGCCGGTATCGTTACGGGCGGCGTAACGGCTGAACAGCGGGAAAACGACCGTGGCGATGGAAATCGCCAGCACGCCCAGGGGCAGTTGATAGAGGCGGTTGGCTGCGTAGAGGCAGCGGACAATGCCGTCGCGCAGCGGCAGGGAAGGATACCGGGCCGTCGCTGTGAAGATCAGCGCCAGCAGCCGGTCCGCAAAGGCCGACAGTTGCAGTATGCTCAACGGTATGACCATTGGGGCCATGAGCCTCGCAATCTTCTTTGTCTCGGCCAGTACAGGCCGGAGCCTGGGCACAGCCGCCAGGCCTGCACGCCTCAACAGCCATATGACCCCGACAAGCTGCACCAGCCCCGTAGCTAAAAGACCCAGCGCGATGATGTAAAACTGCTGAGCGTCGTACCGGGCCAGGGCCGGGGCGAAAAGGCCGGCGGTAACGATCAGCCCGACGTTCAGGATAATCGGCGCGAAGGCCGGATATGCGAAGTGCCCGCGGCAGTTCAGCGCCGCCGAGCCGAGCGCCAGCAGGCAAACGGTAAACATGAAAGGCAGCATCAGCCCGGTCAGTTGCAGCAGTACCAGTCGCGTCCACTCATCGCCCCATACGGTCCACGCCGCCCAGAGGCCCAGTTCGATCAACACGACAAGCCCGCCCAGCACCGCCGCGAGAATGCCGGCGACATTGGCCAGGACGAGCCGGGCACGGTCCCAACCTTCAGACTCGGCCACTTCGGTAAAAACAGGCACGAACGCCGCAGATATGGCCCCCTCGCCGAACAGGCGGCGAAAGAGGTTCGGCACGGAAAAGGCGGTCCAGAACCTGTCGGCCAGCACGGCCGAGCCAAGAGGCACAATGACCATGTCGCGAACCAGCCCCAATACGCGGGACAACATGGTCAGCGAGGCGACGATCTTCGCAGCGCCGAAAAAGTGCTCACGCTCGGAATGGACCTTCTGGTTCACGCAGGCGATTATGACGCAACGGGCGAAAAACGCAAAGCGCTAACACCCTCGGACTTGACGGATAAACCCGTGAAGGGGACGATGTTGGTGATGAAGATCGTTCACGTTATCACGCGGCTGATACTCGGCGGGGCGCAGGAAAACACCATCCTGACGTGTGCAGGCCTCCGTGCCCGTGGGCACGACGTAACGCTGATAACAGGCCCGCCGCTCGGGCCTGAAGGCGAGCTGATGACGCGGGCCGAAGCCGGCGGCTACAGGGTGGTCGAGCTGGCTTCGATGCGGCGCGAGATTCACCCGCTGCGGGATTGGCGGGCCTGCCGCCGGCTCGTTAGGCTGCTGCGGGAGCTTAAGCCGGACGTGGTCCATACGCATTCGTCCAAGGCGGGCATACTCGCCCGCAAGGCCGCCGCGGCCGTCGGCGGCATGAAGATCGTGCACACCATCCACGGCCTGCCGTTTCACCCGTATGAGCGATGGTGGCGTAACCGGCTGTACGTATCGCTGGAGCGGCAGGCGACGAATCGCAGCGACGCGATTATATCCGTAGCCGACGCGATGACGCGGCAGGCATTGGCCGCCGGCGTGGGCAGGGCGGAACAGTTCACTACAATCTACAGCGGCGTGGAGGTTTCGGCGTTTCTGGAGCGTCCGCCGCTGGCAGATGAGCTGCGGGCCGAAATGCACCTTGCCGACGACGACGTGCTGGTAACGCAAGTTTCACGCCTGGCTGAGCTTAAAGGGCACGATTTTCTGCTGGCCGCAGCCGGGCAAATCGAAAACGACCGCGTACACTTTTGTCTGGTGGGCGACGGCCGGCTGCGGCGGGACATCGAGGCGGAGATATTTCAGCGAGGCCTGAGGGGGCGGTGCCACCTTACGGGCCTGCTGCCGCCGGATAAGATACCGGCGGTCATGCACGCCACTGACGTATTGGTGCATTGTTCGCTGCGGGAGGGCCTGGCCCGCACGCTGCCTCAGGCGATGCTAGCCGGCAAGTGCGTCGTCAGCTTCGACGTGGACGGGGCAGCCGAGGTGGTCGATTCGGAAACTGGCATACTGCTGCCGCCGAAGGATATCGCCGGCCTGAAGCTGGCCATCGAGACACTGGCCGATTCGGCGCAGCTCCGCCGGCGCCTCGGCGCAGCCGGACGAACACGCTGCCTTGAGAAGTTCGATCACAAACGCATGGTCGAGCAGATCGAACAGGTGTATCGACGAATCCTCCGTTGATAAATCAATTATACAATTATAAAAGCTCTTCCAGCGAGGCAGCCGTGGTTCCCACCAGCGAATCGACGATTTTGTCGGCTGCTGCAAGTACGTCGCGTGGGTAGGAGTTGGTAACGGCGAGCACCTTCATGCCGGCGGCGTGTGCGGCGTCGATGCCGGCCGGGCTGTCCTCGATAACGACGCAGCGGCCCGGCCTGACGGCCCGGCCGAGAAGCTCGGCGAGTTTTCGGGCTGCCAGGACATATCCTGCCGGGTCGGGCTTGCCGCGTGGGACGTCCTCGGCTGATATGATTGTTGCGAAGCAGTCCCGCACGCCGACGGCCTGTGCGGCCAGCTCGATCTCCTGCCGCAGCGCGCCGGAGCAAACCGCCACGGGCAGCCCCTGGTCCGCCGCCGAACGGATCAACTCCACCGCACCGGGCATTGGCTCTATGGATTTGCTGAGCGCCTCTTTAACGAGCGCCGACTTCTCAGCGATCATCTTTGTAATTTCCTGCTCGCCGGATGAGGCGCCCTGGTCGTGCAGCGCCGCGAGAAAACAGTCGTGATCGTCGTAGCCGAGATATTTGCCGTAGTAATCCTCTCGCGTCAGTTGCAGGCCGCGCGAGGCCAGCACGTGCCGAAAACATGCCAGGTGAATAGGCTCGGAATCCACCACCACGCCGTCAAAGTCGAAGATCAAAGCGTCCAAAGCGGCTCCTTTTCCTGTCGTGATGTAAGTGGCGTCTTAACGGAGAGCGTGTGGTTTTACCCTAATGCGGGCGCCTCGGCAAGCCCCGCACCGGCCGCATGCCTACCGGCTCAGGCCCTTAACCGGAACATTTACGGTTATGCAGGTACGGCCCGGCTTGGAGGAGATATTCAACGTCCCTCCGATAGCCTGTGCACGTTCTGTCATGGCGTTTAGGCCGAGGCCGTCGCCTGCGACATCTTCCGGCTCGAAGCCCGTCCCGTTGTCGCAGAGTGATAACTCCAGCAGGTCGGCCTTATCGAGCCTCAGGTGAATCTTAACCTCATCGCCTTGTCCGTGCCGAAGCGCGTTCTGCAAGGCTTCCTGCGCGATGCGGAACAAGGCTATTTCCACTTCGTCGCCCAGCCGGACAGCCATGAGTTTTTTGGGGCACTTTACGTTGACTTTGGTATGTATCCGGCAATCGCCGGCAAGCTGCTTGAGGGCTGCGTAGAGTCCCAATGATTCCAGTGTCGGCGGGTACAGCCCGTGGCAGATGCCCCGAACCTCACGGATAAGCGAATTGCACTTTTCGCTGGCCCGGACCAGATGGCTGCTTAGGCCCTCAAGCTTCGAGGCTCTGCTTTCGGCGAGGATGTTGTCGATGGCCAACTGCATCGCCACGAGACTTTGACCGATCGAGTCGTGCAGCTCGATCGCCAGCCGCTTGCGCTCATCTTCCCGTATCGTCATAAGTTTTCGATGAGCGGCCCGGAGGTTCTCTTCGGCGCGTTTCCGCTCCGTAACGTCGCGGGCGATGCCTTGTGATGCAACCAGCTTGCCGTTGCGGTAAACGCCGGTCGTGGTCAGCTCCAAAGGAACACGCCGGCCGTCACTACGGATAATTTCCAAAACGAACGGCTGCCCGAGCGGCTTTTCGGCAATTCGGTCCTTTAGCCTGTTGGAAGCGGTCTCCTGATACTCCGGTGCGATCAAGCCACGCACGTTCCTGTGCAACAGGCGCCGCACCGGATAGCCGGTAATCATCTCAGCCGCCTTGTTGGCAAATGTGAAGTTGCCCTTCAGGTCGATCTGGAAAATTATGTCCCAGGTATTGTCGATGGTGGACTGAAGCCTTTCCTTGGTCTGCTGGAGAGCCTGCCGGGTCCGCGTGCGCTCGGTGATGTCGCGAACGGTGGTGATAATCCGGGCGACCTTCCCGCCTTCCATGACAGGGGTCTTTCGTACTTCGGTGATGATCTCTTTGTCGCCGACGGTAACGGTTTCCTCGATGTTAACGGTCAGGCCGGTCTCAAGAACCCGGCGATATGCCTGGTGCACTTTGTCCGTCAGGAAGGGAAAAAAATCAAAGACGTGCCGACCGATCGCCTCAGTTTCCAGACCCAACTGCTTGCACCATTTTTGGAAAGTCCTGTTGAATAAAGTAAACCGCAGGTCTGGCTCGACGACATGGATGGGGTCGTCCATTGCATCGATGGTTGTGCGGTACAGCAGTTCCGATTTCCGCAGTGCTTCTTCCGTTCGCTTCTGCTTGGTGATATCCCGGCTGAAGAGGGCGAACTGTCTTATCCGGCCATTTTTGTCGTGGACCGGGTAGAGGGTACTGGCCAGCCATCTGCCGTCCCGCTGGTCTTCGTGGTGAACAGGCTTTCCGGCGGCCAGATCTTTTCGGGCCTCATCGAACATTTTTTTTCTTTGCCCGGCCAGCTCCGGCGGCAGCAGGTCCAGCGCGGACTTCCCGATGAACCTGGACGCCGGGCCGCCAAGGCTCGTGGCGGCAGCCTCATTTATCGCCAGGACCTTGCCGGTAGTATCCAGCAGCATAGCGCGGTCAGGCGTGGCGTCGAGCAAGGCCCTAATGGTTTCCTGGCTGGCCTTGAGGGCCGCTTGAGTTTGTTCGAGCCGCCGGCTGAGTGATTCCAGCTCTGACGCGCGGCGCCGGAGAGTTTCCAGATCCTTCTCCTTCCGGCCGGTTCGAGAGGTTTGTTTCTTTGCCATGACAGGCCCCTTTTGAGGACAAAAACACCCGAACTGCGAGTTCGACATTGTTTTATCAATACGATGCCTCCATTTTAACAAAACAAGTGGCCGTGTCAGGTCTTTTGATTACCCGGTTGATTCCCGGCCAACAGGGCTTCGACGCGGAGAGAAAGGTGCGCATTGCGCATGCAGGACGTTTGCTTTTTATTTTTTCCTTGTCGGCCCTACTCGTCAAAAGATAAAATTCAGTTCCAGAGATAAACTACCGCCCTTTCTTCAGATTGAGACGGAGCCTGGGCAACAGGCTGATGTTTGCCGTAGCGGCTGTTGACGGGCTTCGTGTCGGGGTTGGGGGACGGAATGGGAAACAACGGGACGATCACGGTTTTTCTGGCGGATGACCACGCCATGGTCCGGGAAGGTCTGGCGGCCTTGATTGCACGCGATACTGAGTTGCGTGTCGTCGGCCAGTGCGGGGATGGCCTGAAGGTCGTCGAGCAGGTATCGGCGCTGCGGCCGAATGTTGTCGTGCTGGATATTACCATGCCGGGCCTAAACGGCCTGGACCTGTGCTGGGAGCTGTCGCACAAGGTCAAGAACACCGCCATTTTGATTCTGACCATGCACGACGATGAGCAGTTCATCACCAAGTCGCTGGAAAACGGCGCGTCGGGATACCTCTTGAAAGAGGCAGTCGCCGGACAGTTGGCCGAGGCGGTGCGCACGGTCGCCGGAGGACAGTTGTACCTTGGTCCAAATGTTCCCAAGGATATCCTTGTGCGCATCGCTCGCGGTGAAACAGACCCGCATGACAAGCTCACCGCACGGGAGCGCCAGGTGCTTCAGTTGGTTGCCGAGGGCAAGACAAACCGCCAGGCCGCCGACGATCTGGGCCTGTCGGTCAAGACGGTGGACGCGCACAGGTTGCACCTGATGCGAAAGCTGGGCATTCACGATCAAACCTCGCTGGTCAAATATGCACTTCGCAAGGGCATTGTTGCCCTGAAGTAACCCGATTAGCTTCCTGCTAGCCCTTATCGCGGCGAGGCGCCTTGGCCCGAAGCCACACATGGCCGCAGAAATACCGGCTTGTCCGGCCATGATTTACACCGCAGCCTGTCGCCCAAACCCCCTTGGCCTGGAACGATTTCCGAAGTTACAGTTAAAGTTGCGCCCTGTACTGCCGATACATTGAGCATAGTTACAAAACCGTTTGTCCAGGAGGACATTAACTTTAGTGGGGTTTCGGGTCATCTGTGAAAACACTAAGAATCACCTCGCCTGGTGTCCTGCTGATTGCGGCGGTTGTCGCAGCCGGCGGCATATTACTGTTGGACGTGTTTTTTCTCCGGCCTTACGTCGAGAACCAGAAATGGATCGCCCTTCGTGACCGGGCCGCCAAGGCCGAACACGTCGTCCAAATGGCGTTTTACAACAGAGAGGCCAGTCTGCGTAATGCGGGCTCGGTCTGGATCAAAGGCGGCCAGGTCCGGCGATTTCTTTCCGACAAACCGCCGGCGGAGCCTTTTGAACATCTCGCCGCGCAAGCCCTGGCCGAGACGGGTGCAGAACTGGCCTGGCTGACGGGGCCAAATCAGCAGGTATTGGGCTTATGGACAAAGGGCCGACCTGCCAAACAGTCCGAAATGCAATCCGTGTCCCTTGGCGATGAGGTTCGCCCGCAGGTGCAAGGGGGGGTGATTCTTCTGCCCGACGGTGTGGGAATATTTGCACGCCAACGGATCCCGGACGAGGCGAATCCGGACCGGACGCTTGGTGAGCTTTGGCTGGCCCGCTCTCTTGGTAAAGGCGTTATGAACTGGCTCGGCTCGGCGATTGACGGACACATTGCTCTGCTGCCCCCGATTGCTCTGCCTGATGATAAAACCGATGCGGACGCGGCCTCCTGCTCATTGTGGCTCAGTCCGACAGAGGGCCTGATAGTAACGCGGCCGGTCCGCGACACATCAGGCAACGTGCTGGGATCCCTTCGCATTGTTTTGTCCGTAACGAACATCTGCAACCAGGTCGCTACGGCCAGAAGAATGGTATTGATCGTCCTGACACTTTCGTCCGGACTGACACTGCTGATAATCATGGGTATACACATCCTGATCGTCGGGCCGGTCTTTAGGCTGTTGAGGCGTCTTCAGCAGGTCCAGGCCGGCGACTCGGCCACACAGGAGCTTAGCCGCAACCTTCACGGCGAGCCGCTGATACTGGCCCAGCAGTTGGAGACCGCCTTTGACAAGCTGGCGACGCTGTCCAAGACAGACCAGTTGACTCACCTGGCCAACCGCAGGCACTTCGATGAGGTGCTGACGGCGTTTTACCATCAAGCGCGGCGTTATAATCGGCCACTGTCATTGATGGAGATCGATGTTGATTTCTTCAAGGTCGTCAACGACACCGGCGGCCACCAGCTTGGCGATGAGGTACTGAAGGATGTAGCCGGGGCCTTGGAGCGGATCTGCCGAAAGGCCGACCTTCCGGCCCGCGTTGGCGGGGACGAATTCTGCGTGCTCCTGCCTGAAACCATCGCCTCGGACGCCGCAGCAGTGGCGGAAAGGGTCCGAAAAGAAGTTGCCCACCAGGTTGTAGCCACCGACGTACTCAAGCTGAACGTGACCCTCTCCATCGGCGTTACGGACTTGAACTCCGGCGAGATCAACTCACCCGGCGCCATGATGGCGATGGCGGATGAAGCGCTCTACGCGGCCAAGAGGCTCGGTCGCAACCGGGTGGTGCAGGCACATGACCTGGACGGGCTGGACCGGTTCGGCGAATGCAGGGAAAGCGACAAGGTGAACTTGCTCAGCAAAAAGCTGGGTGGGCTGGACAACCAGTTCAAGAACATCTTCATTCGGGTCGTTGAGGAACTGGTGGAGGTACTGGCCGAACGCGATCCCCACAAGGTCGATCACCCTCGCAAGGTCGCGCATTACGCCTGCCTGATTGCCCATGAGATGGAGCTGTCGCAACGTGTGATTAAACGCATCGAGATGGCGGCGATGCTCCACGATATCGGAATGATCGCCCTGCCGGATTCGGTGCTGCTCTGTCCGACGGCCCTGAACGAGGAGCAACTCAGAATCATGAGGAGGCACCCGCTACTCAGCGTGCGAATTATGGAAGGCATGGAATTTTTGGAACAGGAGATACCGGCCGTCCGCTATCACCACGAGCGATATGACGGCGGAGGGTATCCCGAAGGCATCGCCGGGGCGGCTATACCGCTGACCGCTCGGATCATATCTGTTGCCGACGCCTTTGACGCCATGACCTCCTCACGCACGTTCCGCGACGCCAAGACCCAAGCTGAGGCACTGAAGGAGCTTAAGCAGGCCTCCTGCACACAATTCGACCCGGTCGTTGTCGATGCCATGTTGGTGGTGGCTGCAAGGCTCGGCGACGAAATAATGAACGTTCTCGGATCGGAAAAATCCGGCGATCGCCACCGGGCCATGCCTGCCGGCGCAGTAGCCGGCGTTTGAGCCGAGGCCTTTACCTCACATTCGGTGCAACCTAAACACGCCAAACCCATCCACTGCGCCGGGAACCTAACAAACCGGTTGCAATTCTTTCGGCCCGTCCATAGAGTAATGCACCTGAAGATATGAGCTTCCCGTCAGGCCGGGATGCCTACAGGCCGGTTAGCCAAGAGGTGCACAACGTGAACTTCAGCCCGGTCAAGCCCACAGAGCAGGTGCGGCGGTTCGTGCAGAACCTGACCGGTGAAGAACGGTTGCTGGTCGTGCTCAAACGTGAGTTGTATGAGGGTGATTGGGACGAGATGGCATCTGATCTGAAGGCCCGCTTGGCAGGTGGCCCTTATATCTTCAAGCTGGCGCATCGCATCGCGGATGACTTGGCGCGTATAGAGAGGCTGCGTCAGTTCGAGCAGCAAAGCGGCACGGATTTGAACGACTACGTCGAACTGGACGAGTAAGCGGCGGCTGCAAGACTTAGAGTCGTATGGTTGCTGCGATTCGATTACTTGGGGCCTTGAGGAGAACCGTATGCGCGGTTTAGTTAAGATTGGTCTGGCGGCAATAACGTGCGCGCTGCTGACCGGCTGTGGTGGGTCTCGAACCGCTCCGGCCGATAACTGGGTGGACCTTGTGCACCCCGACGTGTTGGCGAAAGCGAACCTGGAGTACTACTGGCGCATGGACGTCCATCTCAAGCCCGGCGAGGCAATCGATCGCCTCTACCAACTGGACGAGAAACTCTACTGTCTGACCACACAGAATCGTCTTATCGCCACCGATGCCGCCAGGGGCGTGCCTCAGTGGAGCCGCCGGGTCGCCAAGCCTGGCCGGATGGTTTTTCGCCCGGCGCACGCCGATGATGTGTTCCTGAGCGAGAAGGTTTCGGGCGTTGCAGAGATCCTGGCCCCGGAGAAAATCGCCGGGTCCAAGTCATTCAATGTCGTAGTGATAAACTCGCTTAGCTATGTATTGGTGATGGACCGTGCCGACGGCAAGGTCTTGCGAAAGATCGTTTTTGATTTTGCCGCCAACACGGGCGGCGACTGCGACGGTGTCAACTTCTGCGTGGGCGCGACCGACGGAACCTACCACGCTTTTTTGCTTCAGGAAGCCGTCCCTACATGGACGCGGTCCACCGGCGATATACTCACTGCGCCTCTTGAGTGCTTTGGCGGCCGCCTGTACGTAGGAAGCACGGACGGAGCCTTCTACGCCACACAGACCGGCAGGAAAGGCTCACTGCTCTGGAACCAGAAGACCGACGGGCCGATCACGGCCGCCTTCTGCGTCGATCGCCGCGGCGCGTTCGTGCCCAGCGAGGACAATCGCCTCTACGCCTATGACGCGATTTCGGGCAGGCTGCTTTGGGACCCGGTAGTTTGCCAAGGCCCGCTTCGCGACCCTGTTCAGGTGGGTGAGAATACAGTCTTCCAGTTTGCCAGGCGCGACACGTTCTACGCGATCGACCTGGCCACAGGCCGGGTGCGATGGAAAATGCCCGCCGCGCGAAAAGTTCTGGCCGTGATGAATGGAAACGTCTACCTCCTGGACCAGCGGCGTAACCTGTTGGTAGTGGATGAAATGCTTGGAGAGGTTGAGATGTCACTACCCATGCTCGGTTACGACCGCTTTGTAAGCAGCACGGGGGCCAAGGCAATCTACGCCGCCACGCGAGGCGGCACGGTGGTCTGTATCCGCCTCCGCAGCGCAGGATATTTGACATTGGAGAAAATGGCCGAAGAAGATGAAGAATAGCCTTCGGCAGCCAAAAGGGGGCGTTAAGAAATCAGGAACCTCGCATTGACATCGAAGACAGTCAAAGGAGCACCCATGGAACACCCCATTCGTCGCGCACTGATCAGCGTATATGACAAAACCGGCATCGAGGCCTTCGCCGCCGCGCTTGTGGAGATGGGAGTTGAGATTATCTCATCCGGCGGCACGGCCAAGAAGATCGAATCCGCCGGCGTTGCCGTTCGCTACGTTCAGCAGTGGACGGGCTTTCCGGAGATGTTGGGCCATCGTGTAGTAACGCTGCACCCGAAGGTCCACGGCGGCATACTTGCTATCCGCGACAATGCGGACCACCAGGCGGATATGGCCAAGTACGATATCGAGCCGGTGGACCTGGTCTGCGTGGGGCTGTACCCGTTCGAGCAGGCTATCAGCAAAGACTCCTGCACGCTTGACGATGCGGTGGAGATGATCGACATCGGCGGGCCTACCATGGTCCGGTCGGCGGCGAAGAACCATAAATACGTTACCGTCGTTACCGACGCCTCTCAGTATGAGCAGGTCCTCCAACAGATGCGGGACAACAAAGCCGCGACCACGTTTGAGCTTCGCCAGAAGCTGGCCCGGCAGGCATTCGCGCTGACCGCGCACTACGATACCGTTATTTCAGGCTATCTGGCAGGGCAGCTCGGCGAGAAGTTTCCCGAGCGGCTAACCTTCAGCTACCGCAAGGCCTGCGACCTGCGATATGGCGAGAACCCACACCAAAAGGGCGCCTTCTACGTCGGCAGCGACGATTCCGAGCCGTGCATCGCCCGTGCGAAACTGCTGGGCGGCAAGGCCATCTCCTACAACAACTACTTCGACGCCAACGGCGCACTTGAGCTGGTCAAGGAATTCGACGACCCGGCTGTGGCGATTATCAAGCATGCCAACCCGGCCGGCTGCGCTATAGACGACTGTCTCGTCGAGGCCTATCGCAAAGCCTATTTCGGCGACGTCAACGCGGCCATGGGCGGCATCGTCGCAGTCAATCGACCCGTAACGAGCGAGCTGGCCAGGGCTATTACAGAGACCTATCAGCGATGGGGCAAAGACGCGGGGGCTGGTGGCTTCTTCGCCGAAATTATCGCCGCGCCGGCCTTCGACGATGAGGCGCTGGAGATTATCCAGGCCCGCGCGGGCTGGGGCAAAGACGTCCGTCTGCTAGCGGTCGGTGAGTTGACAGGCAGGCGCAACACGGAAAAATTCTTCAAGTACGTCGTCGGCGGTGCGATTATTCAGGACCGCGACCTGCTGGGGCTGAACACGGACGACTGGAAGGTCGTCAGCAAGACAAAACCCTCCGAGCGCCAGATGCAGGACATGCGATTTGCCTGGCTGGTGTGCAAGCACGTCAAGTCCAACGCGATCGTGCTGGCCAAAGACCAGGCCCTGCTGGGCGCCGGTGCGGGCCAGATGAGCCGGGTCAACTCCGCCCGGCTGGCCGGCATCATCGCCAAGCAGTACGGCGGCGGCAGTGCAGCGGATACCACCGGCTGCGTGCTGGCCTCAGATGCGTTCTTCCCGTTTCCCGACAGTCTGGACTGGGCCGTCGAAGTAGGCGCCACGGCCGTCATCGAACCGGGCGGCGCCAAGAAAGACGATGACGTCATCGCCAGGGCGGACGAATTGAACCTTGCCATGATCTTCACGGGAGCAAGGCACTTTAACCATTAACCGACCAGTAAACGCATTGACCTGAGGCAAATATGAATGCGAAGAATCTACCGTTGAAGTTTGCTGTTGTCGCCTTGCTCGTCGTGTTTTGCCTATGGTCGCTCTGGAGCCGAGGTCTTCGCCAGGGCATCGACCTGCGAGGCGGACACAGTTTGATCTTCGAGATACGCACTCACCATGCGGAGATCAAGCGCCTCCAGGCCGACCAGGCCGAACTGGAAAAGGCACTCCAGGCCGCAACCGACAAACAAGAGAAAAAACAGCTTCAAGACCACATTTTGCGCATCAAGGCCGACCTGCGTCGATACGAGCAGGACAGTGTCGAGGTATCCGACCTGGCCAGGCGGATGATCGCAACGCTGAAGAACCGTGTGGACCCGCAAGGCTTGCGCAGTCTGGAGTGGAGGCCGCTGGGCAACCGCATCGAGGTCCGCATGCCCGCCGGCAGCCAGGAGTCTCAAGATGCCAAGAACGCATACCAGCTCGCCCTGGAGCGGCTGGAGGCCGGCAATGTTCGGCAAAGTCAGATCCGACGCGTAATCCAGGCCACCGGCCAACAGCGGTCCGACGAAATTGCCAAACTCGCCGCCGACGATTCATCCGCCCAGCGCCTCGCCGTACTTGCCGCCGCCAGTGACGCCATGAACCAGGCCCGCCGCGACGTCCGCCAGGCTGAGGAAAAATTGAACGCCGCCCAGCTTGCCGGCAAGAAAACCGAATCGCTTCAGCAAACCCTGGAAAAGGCGCAGGCGAAGCTGGATGACCTGACGGTGGACTATGAAAAGCATCTCCGTGCGGTGCGCGACGGCAACGTAAGCGCCCAAAGGCTCCAGAGGATACTGGAAAACTACGTTTCCAGGCAGGAGGCCGACGCCATCGACAACCGGAAGGAAGTGGCCCGTCGGATGGAGCTTTTCACCTCGGCTATAGAGAAGCTGCGCAGCCGGTATTCGGCGCGGCGCGGCGATATCGACCAGGTCGTAGCCGCGTACAAGGACTGGGCCAGGACCCGCCAGGAGCTGGATGACCCTGCCGACCTGGAACGCCTGATTGCCAAGGCGGGCGTGCTGGAATATCGCATCGCGCCGTATTCGCCCGAAAGCGACGCCCCGGACTTTAAGCTTACGGCTTCCGAGCGCGACCGGTACGTCAAGAACCTGTTGGAGGAAGGCCCGGAAGGCCTGCGCAGGCGCAATGAGCGGCTGTTGTGGTTCCCCATCCACGGTGAGCGCGAGGGCTACGGCAGCCTGGTGACGGCCGATTACGCCGGCAAGCAATACGTGCTGCTGTACAACCAGCCCGGTTTCACCATGCTCCGCGAGACAGGCCTCGGCGGATGGTCCCTGGCGCGGGCGCAGCCCACCCGGGACGAGCGGATGCGCCCGGCAGTCGGGTTCGATTTCGACGAGGCCGGCGCGAAGCGATTCCACAACCTCACCACTGCGCATAAAGGACACGTTTTGGCCGTGCTGCTGGACGACGAGGTCTACTCGGCGCCCGTCATCCGGACGGCAATTTCCAAGCGGGGCACTATCACCGGAACATTTACGCCGGAGGAGGTCAACGAGCTGGTCCGTATTCTGGACGCCGGTTCTCTCCCGGCCAAGCTGAACCCCAAGCCGGTGGCCGTGAACACGTTCGGCCCGGCGATCGGCGCGGTCAACAAGGAACTGGGCATCCGTGCGGCGGTATGGGGCCTGATTGCTGTTGCTGTGTTCATGCTGATTTACTACCAGAAGGCCGGCCTGATCGCCGACGTGGCGCTGCTGCTGAACATGATTTTTGTGCTGGGCACTATGAGCCTGCTGAACGCGGTCTTCACGCTGCCGGGTATCGCCGGCCTCATACTGACCATCGGCATGGCCGTGGATGCCAATGTGCTTATCTTCGAACGACTGCGCGAAGAGCAGGCCAAGGGCATCTCGATTCGCATGGCCCTGAAAAACGCCTACGAACGCGCGTTCAGCGCGATCGTCGACGCGAACATAACCACGATGCTGGTCTGTTTGATTCTCGGCTGGGTCGGCACCGAAGAGGTCCGAGGCTTTGCAATCACGCTTGGCCTGGGCGTGGCGTTCAGTATGTTCACCTCGCTGGTGGTCACGCGGTGGATTTTCCAACTCCTGCTGGAGATGCGCCTGCTGAAAAAGTCGGTCTTTATGTTGAAGCTCGTCGGCATACCGAAGATCAACTGGATGTCCAAGCGGCACTTTTTCTGGGGTCTGACGATAATCTTCATGGCGATGGGAATAGGCTCTCTGGCCGTCCAGGGGCGCGACATCTGGGGCATCGAGTTTTCATCGGGCGCCCAGGCGATTATTCCGTTGGAAGATGACACGCTGCTAGAAGGCAAACTGCCCGACGATAAGGCGGTGCGTGAAGATTTCATCGC
>JAXIHJ010000018.1:0-12233 GCA_034189755.1 Planctomycetota bacterium | reverse complement strand
CCGACTTCCGAGTACAACACGCCCTCATCGATAAGCTCAGCGGTGGCCTTGACTATAGTAGCCCTACTTACCTGGAACGATTTGGCCATCTCCGTAACCGAGCCGATCCTCCTGCCAGGCTGAAGTTTCCTCTGCCGCACCTGCTGCCGGATAACTTCCTTGACCTGATGGTATCTATGTACGGGCGCGGACTTGTCGATCAGTATTGTTCCCGCCGCGCTGGATTTTAACGCTACACCGGGCACTAGCTTTCCCTCGTGCTGGCTCCTTGCCATTCTAGCCGACCAGCATACCACGCCGACAGACACCTGTCAAGGCTAAATTATCTTAATTTCGTGTGTTTTCGACAGGTGCTATTTTTTCCTGGAGCGCACCTGTTCCTTGATTCGCTGGACGTGCCCGCGGCCGAGGGCCTTTACCTCGCAGCCCAGCTCGAAGTAGCGGCGGATATTCTCATCCGTGAGTATGCCGAAGCAGTCGACCACGGCCAGGGGCTGGCCGGCCCACTTGATTACGTCCTTCGGCTCCAGCTCCAGGTACGGCGCATGGGGCACAGCCAGGATAATCGCCTCGGCGCCTTTCAGGGCCTTGGACAGGTCTTGGTGCACACGGATATCTTTGAGGCCTTCCTGGTTGCGGAAGAACCTTGCCCATGAGTGGCCGGGGGCCGGATAAACATCCTGAGACTCCAGTTCGTACCAGTGCTCGACGTACGGGTCGTGCACGCGCATCTCGGCGCCCATTTCGGTAAGCTTGCGGGCGACCATTTCCGAGCCACTGTAGCGCGTATCGCCGACGTCCTGGCGGTAGCTGGCCCCGCAGATGAGCACGTCCGCACCGGCGATGTAGCGGCCCATGTTTCGCAGCGCGTCTCGCGTCAGTTCGGCTGCATGCAGGCCGCGAGTGTCGTTGGTGTCGATAGCCTCCGGCGTGATGCGGAAAATCTCGTCGCCGTCTTCGAAGCCCAGGATGTGTTTGTATGCCCAGTAGCCCAGCCCGCCGTCCTTAGGCAGGCAATAGCCGCCGATGCCCGGGCCGGGGAAAATAATGTTGCTGTGCGTCGGGCGCATCTTGATCGCGCCGATGACCTTGGTCAGGTCCACGCCGTTGCGCTCGGCGAACAGGCTCCACTCGTTCAGGAACGCCAGGATCGTCGCGCGGTAGGAGTTTTCGACTATCTTGGTCGTCTCTGATTCAATCGGCCGGTCCATTACCGTCAGCGGGAAGTCGTCGGTATTGAGCACCTGTTTGAGGAATTTCACGACGCGGTTGCGCGCCTGTGCGTTGCAGCCGGAGCAGACGCGCCAGAAATCGCGGATACTGGAGACATACTCCTTGCCCGGCATGACCCGCTCGAAGCTGTGCGCCAGCAGCGGCTCGGACTTGATGCCGCGGGAGGCGAAGGCCTTCTTCATAATCGGCCAGGCGACGAACTCCGTCGTGCCCGGCGCTACGGTCGTCTCGATAAGCGTCAGGCACTTAGGCGGAATCTTCCGGCCGATGGTCCTCATGGTGGCCTCGAGGGCGGTCATCTCGGCCTCGCCCGTCCGCATGTCGCCGAGGTCGTGCTTGGTGTAGTCGCACTGGACGTCCACCACGACGACGTCGGCCAGTTTCAGGCAGTCGCTGTTGTACGTGGCCGTCAGCGTCTTCTTGTCCTTCACGCATCGGGCGATCATCGGGTCCACTTCGGGGTCTTCGGCCTTGACGGGAGATTCACCGCGATTCAGCAGCGGGATTTTCCAGTAGCTTCGCGTGCTTGGCCTCTGGCAGCCGATGACGAACTTGCGGGATTTGCCCTTCTTGTCGGTCGTATCGGCGATAATCGCCGCCATGACCGCCCCGACAAACCCGACGCCCATCACGACGACAATCTCCTTGCCATCTTTGCGGGCTTTTTGAACCAGTTTCTTGAGGCGCTGCAACTCCTTGGCATGCTCGCTCTGGGCGGGAATCTTGAACTTTTCACCGGCGGGGCTTGCGGAATACTGTGTCATTTTATCTACCTTTCAAGAAGTTGTCTTTGTTATGGTTCTATGACGACAGAGGGCGACGGTGTTCGGCTTTTCTTTTTAATCCTTATTATATACCGGGCGTTCGTTATTCTTCCGGCAGGGCGCGAGCGGTGCGGAGGTCTTCGATTTTATCCAGCGGCTTCTGGAGCATGTTCGTACGCGTTGTGCGGAGGTTCTCGTAGGTCTTGCCGGCCGTCGCCAACTGGTTGCCGAGCGTGTCAACGGCTTCGTTGTACTTTAGCCACTGTTTGTTGAACGCGCTGAGAAGCATGATGACCTCATCTGCGGTCTTCATGATATTGGCGTTCTCTGCCGCCTGGCGAATCACAGCCAGCATTGCGTACAGCGTCAGCGGGCTGGCCAGCACAATCTTTCTGCCAAGCGCGGCGTCGATAAGGTCGGGCTCTTTGGCCAGTGCGAGTGCGAAAATTTGCTCGGAGGCAATAAAGACAATCGCGTAGTTTACAGTCGGCGACTTTGGATTGATGTAGTCCCGGCTGGCGACGTCACGGACGTGGCTGCGCACGTCGCGGGCAAGTTGCCCGATCGCGGTATCGCGAGCTTCGTTGCTCTCGGCGTCGAGGTAGGCCTTATAACTTCCCAGCGGGAATTTTACGTCCATGTTGACCTTCAGGTCATTAGGCAGAAAGAATGTAAAGTCAGGCCGGCCTGATTCGACATCCCTGCCGGACTGCTTGGTGAAGTTTACTCCTTCTTTAAGCCCGGCCAGGCGGAGGATATCCCCGGCCATCCGCTCGCCCCATGCCCCGCGCCGCTGTGTGCTGGCGAGTATCTTGTGCAGCTCGCCGGTCGTCGTCGAAAGCGAGCTTACCGAACTGCTGAGTGTCTCGAAGGCCCCTTTCCGCTCTAGTTCAACCTGCTGTAGGTATTTTCGCACCTGTTCGAGGCGTTCGTTGACGGCCTTGACTGACTGGTCGATGAGGGCCTTCTTGCCGTCCAGGGCGGCTGCGCTCTGGTCGGTGAGCCGGCGCGAGTTGGCGTCGAGCGCCTCGGCGGCAAGGGCCTTGAAGGCCTCGCGCATTTGTCGCTCGCCTGACCGCCCGCGGATGTACGAGGCCAGCAGCGAAATCACGGCCCCGACAACAACGCCGATAATAAACCCAATGAAATATTCCATATGAACGTTCCCTGTGGAAAACGCATTTTACGTTGCAACGAAAATTGTTTGAAGGTTTTTATTATTCCCGCGTCTTAAGCAGTTATCCGTTGGGCTTTGAGGAAACCGCATTTGACGTTAAGATGCTCACTATGAGTTTACCTGTTGCCGCCATTGTGGGTCGGCCTAACGTCGGAAAGAGCAGCCTGCTGAACTGCCTGACCGGCAAACGGATTGCGATTGTGGATGCCACGCCGGGCGTTACGCGGGATCGCATCTCTGCGCCCTTGGCGCTTAACGAGTCCGGCGAGTCCGGCCGCTACGTCGAGCTTGTCGATACCGGCGGGATCGGCATCGAGGATGTCGACAATCTCACTGAGCACGTCGAATCGCAGATTGCCTATGCAATAGGCGCTGCGGCTTTGATTATTTTTCTCGTCGACGCCCGCCAGGGCGCTACGCCGCTGGACCGCCAGGTGGCCCGTCGCTTAAGACGGCAGGAGCGGCCTGTAATCCTGGTGGCCAATAAGGTAGACAGGCCGAACCTTGCAGCGGAGGTCGGCGAGCTGCATAGCCTGGGCTTCGGCGAGCCTGTTTGCATATCGGCGACGCACGCGCTGGGGACGGACGATTTGCTTGAGGCCGTCCGCGAGCGCCTCGGTGAGGCGGCCCGGGACGAGCCTGTCGAGCCGATTATGAAGCTGGCCGTCGTCGGCAAGCGCAACGCCGGCAAGAGCACGTTCATCAACGCCCTGGCCGGTCAGCCGAGGGTCATCGTTTCCGAGACGCCCGGCACGACGCGAGACAGCATAGACGTGCAGGTCGAACTGGCAGGCCGGCCTTTCGTGCTGATCGACACCGCCGGCGTTCGCAAAAAGCGGAAACTCGCAGATGACGTCGAGTACTACAGCCGCCACCGCGCCCTGCGAAGCATCCGCCGGGCCGACGTGGTCGCGCTGATGCTCGACGCATCGGTGCCCGTCTCACAGGTGGACAAGGAACTGGCCGGCGAAATCGCCGAACAGTTCAAGCCGGTCCTGTTCCTCGTTAACAAGTGGGACCTGGCCCGCGAGGTCGCCGACGGCGAGGACTATGCCGAATATCTCACCAAGATGTTCCCGTCACTTGCCTACGCGCCTATCAGCCTTGCCAGCGCGACCGAAGGTACGAACCTTCCCCAGACGATTCGGCTGGCGGAACAGTTGTTCACCCAGTCCCGGAGGCGGGTTCCGACCAGTCAGCTTAATGTCGCCATTGGGGAGATACTCAAGCTGCGAGGCCCCAGCCACAAGGCCGGCACCAGGCCGCCGAAAATCCTCTACGCCTCACAGGTCTCGACGGCACCGCCGACAATCGTCTTCTTTGTCAACGACGTTCGCAGCTTCGATACCGGCTACCAGCGGTTCCTGTTGAACCAGATGCGCGAGAGGCTGGACTTTGCAGAGGTGCCTGTCCGCCTGATCTTCCGGCAGCGGCGGCAAAAGTGATTAAGGGTGGTTTGCCGCAGCGTTTATCGGCACCAACAGAAACAGCCCACGGCAAGGTAGCCGTGGGCTGTAGTGTAATTGGTGAAATAAATTAACTGCTTACTTCTCCGGTGCGGCTTCTTCAGTCCCCGATTCGGTCAGGAACCGATCCGGCGGGACGATCCAGATTTCCACGCGGCGGTTGAGCCTGTTGCCTTTCTTGCCGGGTGCGTTGGGGGCTACCGGGTGGTACTCGCCGAAGCCCATCGCGCCGATGCGTGCCGGTGTCAGCCCGGCCTTGGAAAGCACGCCCTGGACGGCTATCGCGCGGTGCGCCGAGAGGTACCAGTTGTTGGGATGGCGGCGCCGTGTGCCCGGTTTGCCGATGGGCATGTCGTCGGTATGCCCGGCAATATAGATGTTGAATGTCTTGGCCGCCTGAGAGTTGATGATCTCTACGAACTCTTGCAGGGCGTCCTGAGCGCCCGGCTTGACGAAGTCGCTGCCCGGCTCGAATGTCAGGTCGGACTTGAACTTCACCATGCCGTACTGAGGCAGGTACTCCAGCAGATCGGGATTCGCCTTGGCGAACTCGCGCAATGACTTGTCCACCAAGGCCGGCAGGACCGTAATCGACCCGACCGAAGGCGGCACCTGGCGCTGGTCCAGCAGCTTTTTATACAGGGCGTTCAGGTTGTCGAAATCGTTTTGCAAATCGCCCTTGGCGGCTTCCAGAAGCGAGATTTCCTCCTTGCGCGATGCGATAATTGCATCGCGGGCCTGGAGTTCCTCGTTGAGCTTCTGGTTCTCCGCCCTAACGGCCTGCAGGGTCTGCTGGGAACTTGCCAGTTGCTCGTTTGCGTTCCGGCAGGCAGCCAACGCCTTGTCATACTCGGCCCTCGATACGCATCCGCCGGTCATGGCCGTCCCGACCAGCAGAATTGCCGCTAACGCGGTCAGCAGAGGTCTTTTCATGGGGATCGATCCTTTCTTTAAGCCCTTGCGAGTTAGAGACTCTTAGTTACTTTCTTCCATTTGCGACTGCCGAAGGTCAGGTCCTGCCTCTTGGCCTGCCTGCGGCCGATTTGCCAATCAACAAGCCGACCACCCCCAGCGCCGCCACCAGCAACACGGCACCGACCAGAACCAGGGGCACGTTCTGTTTCATCGTTTCCAGATACCCGGGCACCATGTTGGTCATTACCGCCAGCACGATAGCGCCCATCACCAGCATCACAATCGCGCAGCCGACTATCATCCCGCCGAACAGTCCGGCACCGGGATCGATGGCCTCGACGTAGGCAGGCTGGGCGGCGGCGACTGCCTCCGGCGGGGGGGGGTACGGCTCCGACTCCACCTCGCCGGCGATGCCCGAACCTGATCCGACTGCCGCTTCCATGTCAATATGATCGAGCACCTCGCCGAGCGAGGTGTCGTCGCTTTCACGTGTCAGGTCCAGCAGGCCCGAGCCGCTGCCGACCCCTTCTATCGCGATCTGGTCTTCCAGGCTGGGTGCAATCTGTGTTTTGGCCATCGGGTCGGCTGCTTCGATCTCCAGGTCCTCGTCGTCGAAGATGCTGATGCCGTCGGCCGTGATGACGGTATCTTCCTTTCCGACATCCTTGGCTTCGTCGGCCTCGGCGAGACTTGCGGCGTCGCCGGCTTCGGGTTCAGCGGGTTCGTCGGTGGGGGCAAGCTCGATTGCTTCATCACTGTCGCCGGCTAACGCATTCACTTCTTCAACCTGGAACATCTTCCTGTCGCCGTCCTGGAAGACGCGAAGCTTGTCGTCGCGGATGTAGTCGGCCAACTGCTCTGTGGTGACGTCGAGCTTGGCTGCTGCTTCTTCGTCCGTGTAGTACATCTTTTTCGCCATGCCGCTTCAACTCCTTGGTCGCTGCTACTCCGGGGTGCCTTCGGAGCGAGGCGCGACGCCTTTGAGGCGCCTGTGCTGTTCCACGAGGCTCTTTATTTCACGGGGCAACGGTTCAGTGTTGTACTCATCCAACTGGCAATCGTAAATAAACGTGCGTGCCGCCATCAGGCGAAGACGCCTGGTGCCCGGAAGGTACTGGTACATGCATATCGTATCGTTTTCCAGGTCCACGAGGTAGAGGCCGTAGGTATCTTTGGTTACCTGCCCCGCCACGGCGAACAGCCTTTTCCCGCCGTCGCGACCTGCGGCGGATTGTTGAACTCCACCGGCTATCTGCCCTCGGGCCGCAGAGCTGGTAAAACCCAACTCTACCAGCAGGCATGTGGCGATTACCGCTAGAAATATGACCACCAGCCATCTTGCCGCCGGTCTTCGTAAACTGTGCGGACTATGAGGTGTCGTCCCGGCCATGATATCCTAACCTTATTAGGGCAATGCTTGTTGGCGCCAACCGGTTGATTATAGAACCGCTCCAAGCCCTTGCAAGCGATTTTTGGCCGGGACGGATATGGGTGGCGTAACGGCAGGCTGGGGCCTATAATAATTGCTGCGTCGCTGTTGCCGCGGCAGGAATTCGGCGGAAAGTGGCGGCGTGTGGCTTACAGCAATCGGCCCACGTATTCATTGGCGTATGGACCCCGGCGACGGACCGGGCACTGGAACCTTTAAGACTCACTCCGCGGGCCGCCGCGGCAGAGAAGCCGGTGGAGCTCTGCGCATGTCGGACCCTACGCCAGAAGCGGGCCAGACGCAACCCGAACCCGCACAAGACCAGACCGTCGCAAACCCCGACGCCCCTCAGGAGTCTGAAACAACGGAGACCGGCGCGTTCGTCGTCGTTCGATACGGGCTGATGAGGCAGATCGGACAGTTCCACCACAATAATGAGAAGACACTCTCGCCCGGCACGAAGGTGGTCGTCCGCAGCGAGCGGGGTGTGGAGCTGGGTCAGGTCGTCGCGAGTGTTGGCCGGGAGCCTTGCCGAGTATGTCTGACGCCGCAGCGCCTTGACGATTTTCTGGCAGCCAGCGGACCGGACTATCCCTTCCGGCGCGATGGCAGGGTGCTTCGGCTGGCCAATCACCAGGACATTATCGACCATCGCCACCTGGAAAGCTCCGCTCGCGAAGAAGGCGCCTACTGCCGCCGGCAGATCCAGGAGCTCAAGCTGGACATGAAACTGGTAACGGTCGAGCATCTTCTCGGCGGTGAGCGGATTATCTTCTATTTCGCCGCCGAGTCGCGAGTGGATTTTAGGGACCTGGTCCGCCGCCTCGCCAGGCAGTACCGCACGCGAATCGAGATGTGCCAGGTCGGTGCGCGAGACGAGGCCAGGCTGGTGGGCGACTACGAGCGATGTGGACAGCCTTGCTGCTGCCAGGGGTTCCTGAAGAAACTCAAGCCCATCTCCATGCGTATGGCCAAGACGCAAAAGGCCACACTGGATCCGTCGAAGATTTCCGGCCGGTGCGGCCGGCTGATGTGCTGCCTGCGGTACGAAGACAGCACATACGAAGAACTGCGAAAAAAGCTGCCTAAAAAAGGCAAGTGGGTCCGCACCGAAAAGCTGACCGGAAAGGTTGTCGATACGCAGATTCTAACGCAGCTGGTCCGCCTCGCCTTGCCGAACAACACGCATGCGGTGGTCTGCAACGAGGAGATTGTCGAGCGGGACGTCGAACCGCCGGCCGTGGCCGAGCAGGAGACCTCTAGGCCCAGAAACGCCGCCAGGCCACAGCCGGCCGAACCCGCCCCTCGACCCGTCATACCGGTCGCAGCGGCGACAGATGCGCCGGCAGACGAAGCCGAAACGGCCGCCACGGCCGAGGCCGAACGGGGACTTCGGCAGAGACACGAACCTGCCGGCGAAGGCCAACCCGCCCGTCAGGCGAAAAAGAAACGTCGTCGCCGATCGCGCAGAAAGAAAAAAACCGGCGACGGCGCCCCGCAACCCCAGTCCGGGGCCGGGCCTTCCCAGCAAGGCCAAGGTCGGAGCAGCAGCTCCAGAAGACGCCGCAGAAGAAAAAAACCTAAGAGTCCCTGACTAAGATAAAAGCTCGCCGGAACATCCGGACAACCACTTGTACAGTTTGCGCAAGACTAGCCGGGGTCCCCGTCGTTTCGCGTGTTATTTTTCCGGGAAGATCATCGCTTCGGCGAATTCCGTCTGGAACTGCGGGTCGTTGGAAAGTTGGACGTGCTCGGCCTTTCGGGCGAGTTGTTCAGCCTGCTTCCTGGCGGCTGTGGACAGCAAAGCCCACTTGGCGCCGTTCAGCGATGCGTTGCCGACGTAGAGAATCTTCTGATGGTCCACCTCGGCCGGCAGCAGGCCGATCCGCTGGGCGTTGCTACGACGAATAAAACTGCCGAACCCGCCGGCAATCAGCACGCGCTGCAGATCGGCTGTTCGGACGCCCGCCTGACGCAGCAGAATCGAAATGCCCGCGCGGATTGCGCCGGTGGCCAGTTGAAGCTCACGGATGTCGCGCTGCTTGATGCTGAGTCGCGGCTGGTTTTTGCCCGGCGCACCGCCGGCCAGCAGGAACTCCGGCTGGCCCTGCTCATCGAGAAACACGCGGTCGCGGAGCGCATCCGGCAGCGAGTCGGGCAGATCATCCGGCTTCAGCAGCCGGCCTGTCGGCGAGACGATGCCCTGCCTCAGCAGATCGGCCGCCACGTCCACCAACGCGCTGCCGCACAGGCCGACCGGATCGGCGTTGCCGATGACGCTGCAATGCACGCCGTCCTTGAGCAGGACCTTCTCGATCGCCCCGGTGGTCGCCCTCATGCCGCAGGATATCCGTGCACCTTCGAACGCCGGCCCCGCGGCTGTGGATGCGGCGAGAATCTTTCCGTCATACGCCAGGACAATCTCCCCGTTGGTGCCGATATCGACCATCAGGACAGCGCCGTCCTGTTCGTCCAGCCGGGTCGCCAGCATTCCGGCGACCGTGTCCCCGCCGACGAACCCGCCGATTACCGGGAATATATACGCCGCCCCGCGCGGGTGAATGGCGATGCCGAGTTCCGCAGCCGGCACGATAAGCCCGCGCGCGTGCACCGGCACGAACGGCACCTGCCCTAGCTGGGCGGGGTCCAGCCCGCACAGCAGATGCTCCATCGTCGTGTTGCCGGAGAAGGCGACTTCGTAGATGCACTTGCGTTGAATTTTGGCCTCGGCGCACATGGTGTCGATCATTTCCTCGACGGCCCGGATGATGGTGTGGTTCATCTCCGCGAGTTTCGCCGGCGCTTCGGAGGTGTGCTTGATGCGGCTTAGCACGTCGTCGCCGAAGCTCACCTGCGGGTTCATCCTCGCGGCCAGGGCAAGCTCCTCGCCGCTGCACAAATCCAGGAGCGACCCGACGACCGTCGTCGTGCCGACATCGAACGCCACGCCGTAGCACTGCGAGCTTGTGTCGCCGGCCTCGAAGTCGATCAGCCGGCGGTCAGTCAGCACGGCCGTGCCCTTGAAGTCGGCGGCGCGAAGTAGTTCCGGCAGCCGGCGGAGCAGGCTGAGGTCCGCCTTCAATTCGCCGGTTGCGGCGGCCAGGCGTTGCAGGTCCGCGGCGGAGTCTTGCAGTGTCGCGGCGGGCAGTTCTACGTACACCTTCCGGACGGCCGGCTGGACCTCCTCGGCTGCGCCCGCCTGCCGCTCGGCGAGAATCTGGTGCCTGCCTGCGAAGAGCGACCCCTGCGGGATGTGAACCACGGCGGTGTCGCAGATTGCCGCCTGGCAGGCCAGCCGCCAGCCTTCGGCAAGTTGCCGCTCGTCGAAGATTTCTCGTGCGGGCTTGCACGGCTCGCAGGCGCCCTGGGTAATCTGGACGCGGCACTTGCCGCAGGTTCCCTGCCCGCCGCAGGGGGTCTCCACAGTCAGCCCCGCGCGGGCGGCGGCCTCGATAATCTTCGTGCCGGGCAGAACGAACACGGCCCGTCCGTGCGGCTCGAACACCACGCGAATCTGTTGGTCCTGCATCCCTAATGCTCCTTCGAAGCGATGGAACAATGGCTTTCGCAGCGGGACAGAAGTCCCGCCGCACTATACAATATATCGCTGGTAATCGAGAACACCATGACCTTTCCGATATGCGCGACGATAATTCTGCCGGTGAGGTTTTTCCAGCCGTGGTGGCTGCTTGCGACGGTGGCGGCGATAGTTCCACTGCTGCTGGCTCGGCGAGCGCGAAGGCGCGGGCGGCACATAGCGACGCTGAGTGTGATCGTTCAGTGCCTGGCTGTGCTTGCAGCGGGCGCAGCGCTTGGTCGCCCTCGAATTGGCCTGTCCGAACGCGCCGCCAGGGCCACCATGATCCTGCGAGACACGTCCGCTTCGACCCGAGGCCAGATGGACATACTTCTCAATCTGCCGGCTGAGATGCCTTGCCGGGAGGTTCACTTTGCCGAAACGATTTTTCGTCCCGGCCGGGTCAGGCGGGGCGGGTTGGAAGCGACCCGTGCGGGTCCGGCACTTAGGCTGGCGGCGGCGCAATATGACGATATTGCGGGCGTGGTGATTCTGACCGACGGCCAGTTCCAGGACACCGACTGGCCTGCCGCCGCCGCTGCACTCGGGCGCACGGGCGCAGCCGTTGCCGTTGTGCCGGCCGAATCGCCGCCACCCGACGCACGGATTGCGGACTTTTCGGCCTGCCTCGCCGCAGACGGCGCCGCCGAGCTGAAAGTTACCGTCCGCTCGAATGCGATGCAGCGTCGCACGCTCACCATAGCCCGCCGCAACCGGCAAGCAGCCGTACTGCTGACCCGGACGCTGGAGATGCCGGCCGGAGATGCGGCCACAATCCGCATTCAGGACCGCCCGCCCGCCGACCGGGCGGCAGTATACGAGGCCAGGCTGCAAGAGCCGGATACCTTTGCCGAAAACGACGCAGCCGTCGCCGTGGTGCTTCCGGCCCGGCGGCGCGTGGCGCTTGTCTCGCGCCGCAACGACAGCCTGGCGAAGCAACTGGCCCGAAACACTTCGTTGCCCGTGGAGCAGGTTTCGCCGGCCGACTTGGCAGGGCGTCAGTTTCGCTGGCTCGATTACGCCGCCGTGGTCGAGGTGGATTCGACAGGCATGCTCCTGTCGGCACAGCAGCGGGCCGGGCTGGCCGAATACGTCCGCAGCGGCGGCGGTCTGGTGCTCATCGGCGCCGGCCCGTACGAAACGTATGCTCACCGCGACGACCCACTCAATCGCATCGCGGCGCTTGTGGCTAATCCCCACGAGCGCCGTCCGCTGAAGCTTGCCGTCGTGCTGGACGCCTCAGGCTCCATGGTCCGCCCCGCCCGCAGCGGCGACGGGCAGGCCGGACGCCGGGCCAGGTTTGACATCGCCGCCGAAGCCGTTTCGGCTTTGCAGCGGCACCTTACGCCGGCCGACGCACTGGCGGTGATTGCGTTCTCCGATTGCGCAAAGGTGGTCTACGACAGCGGCGCGTCCCGCCCCGACTTTGCAGCCTTAAGAGATGCGCTGGCCCGCATTCAGCCCGGCGGGCCTACCCGCGTGGCGGATGCGCTTCGGCTGGCAACGGACCAGTCGCCGCCGGCCGGGGCCGACGGGCTTGTACTGCTGCTCAGCGACCTGCTGACCGAGACATTCGACCCGGCGCCGATGGCCGAACGGTTCCGGCTGGCCGGCTATTCGATGGCTGTGGTGGCGACGGGGGCGGGCGGCGAGCCGACGCAGCAGGCCGCTC
>JAXIHJ010000017.1:0-7767 GCA_034189755.1 Planctomycetota bacterium | reverse complement strand
CAGACGCACGTCCTGACGAATCAGGCCCAGCACGACGGCCTCCGAAAGTGTAATGTCCGCGCGTTTAGGCAGCGCGCCGGATGCCAGAGCCTGCTCGAATCCGCCGGCCTTGGCGATAGCTGCAGCCCTCTTGATCCGATCCTTGACCCATCCGTGATAATCTTTTGTCGCCATTTTAGACTCCTGACCTGGTCAGCCGGTCTCAGGGCGATATCCCAACTCGACCGAAAGCTTCATCGCACAATCCCTGACAAAATTTCCCGCTTTCCTCGTCGCTGTTTTGTTAAGTTGTTCCACCGGCCCGGATATGCCAATGGCTGCCACCACGCAGCCTCGAAAACCATAAACGGGAGAAGCGACACAGTTCATGTTTTCGCGGAACTCGGCGTAATCGAACGCCAGTCGGCGCTGCCCCACCTGCCGACATTGTTCGGCAAGCTTATTTATAGTGGTAACAGTCGTAGCGGTATATCGTTTCAGCGGTGAAGCCGTCAGAATTTCCTTCAGTTCCGCCTTGTCCATTCCGGCCAGCAGGGCCTTGCCTATCGCCGTGCAATGCAGCGGCTCACTGGCGCCCCACTGCGTCGTAACACCGACGGGATTGCTGCCGAACTCGTGATCCACCAAAACCGCCCTGTCGCCACCCCGCACCGCCAGGTGGGCCATCTCTCCGGTCTGGCGGGCCAGCTTTCGCAGATACTTGCGGGCCAGCCCGTGCAGGTGGCGCTGGGAGGCCGACTTGCCGGCCAACGCGAAAACCTTATCGTGCAAAACGTAGCCTAACGATTCGGCGTCCCGCCTGATATAGCCCCGGTCGGCAAGCGTGCCCGCAAGGCGATGGGCGCTGCTTTTTTCCACTTTCAGAAGCGCCGCCAATTCGCCCAGTCGGACCGGCTTCTCCCGGCCGGCTATGTATTCCAGGATCCGCAAACCCCGGTCCAAAGACTGTATTCGCTGCTTGACCGCCACCGCCATTTTAACCGTCCGCCTTCGGCCGGGCTGCTTTGGGGCCTCGCCCGGCATAGAAAGGTGGCAGTATACTAAAAAGGGGTGCGTTGCACAATAGTTTATTTCGTTACTTTTTATGCATCGCGTCCGATACGCCGACAGGTTCAGGCCTGCGGCGGCGGGGTTTGCCCGGGCGCCCGGCTGAGGGCAAGAATGTTCTCCACGGGCGTATCCACCTGGATGGCGTGTGCCGGCGCCAATACGTATCCGCCCGACCTGCCGAGCGTCTTAATCAACTCGCTGCATTTTTGGCTGACCTGCTCGGCGGTTCCCCTCGGCATCAGTTCCTGAATGTCCACGCCGCCGCAGAAGCTAAGCCGCTCGCCCCACTTCTCGGCCAGGACCTGCGGGTCCATGCCGGCGGCCTTGGGCTGAAGCGGGTTAAGCAGGTCCACGCCGACTTCTATCAGGTCGTCGATAACCGGCAGGATCGAACCGCAGGAATGGTAATGAATGCGGATTCCCGGAAATTCCGCGCGTATGGCGTCGTTGAACTTTTTCTGGAGCGGCTTGATTGTCTGCCGCCACAGGTCGGGGCTTAACAGCATGCCGTTCTGCGAGCCGATGTCGTCGGCGGTGTAGATCATGTCGGCCCGCCCGCCGCAGGCCCGCAGGATGTCCAGCGTATGCTCGATGTAGAAATCGTTGACGTGCTCCATTATGCGGACGGCCACTTCCGTATCGATGACCAGCTTCTCCAGAAACTCCTGCAAGCCCACCATCGCCCATGACCGCTCGAATATGGAGCTGGTGCCGGTAGTGACCCACTTCTCGCTGCGGACCTCGCCGGCGGCAATCTTGGCGGGAAGCGTTTCGTAATCGAAGGCCTGCGGGTCGGGCCAGGCGTAGTCGTCCACCTGCTGAACGCTTTCTACGCCGGCCAGCGGGTGATGGCAGAACTCCATGTATACCCCGCCGTCGTATTTCACCCCTCGGTTGGCGTAGCCCCAGTACGAAACGACGACGTCAGGCCCCATGTCGGCCAGCGGCCGGCCGGTGTATTCGGGCCATATCCAGATGCCGTCCAGCCCCAGTTTGTCCCTAAGTTCCTGCTCATCGCCGATTCCAAGTGCATCATGCAGCTTGGCGCCGGTTTCGTCGGTCCACCATATTTCCAGCGGCACGCGGTCGGTGCATTCGTGGCGAAGCGCCGCGGCGACGCGCTGGCGCGAAGTCAGGCCATTTGAATCGTTCATAAATCACTGCCTCCAGGTCAGGCCTTGAAACAGGCCGGTTTAATCGGGTAGGCGCCCCATTCGTCGCGGCACCGTTTCATTTCGAGAACGTTTTGAGCCTTTGCACCCACGGCCAGCGAGTGCGTGGAACCCATGATGTATCCGCCGCCCGGCGCGGCGTGGGTAAAGGAGTATCGCGCGTCTTCGCGGATGTCATTAACGTCGCCGAGTATTATGTGCTCGTGCCATATGCCGCCCCAGAGGCACAGCTTATCGCCGACGCGCTCTTTCAGTTTCTTGATATCCATGCCGGCCGACGCCTGGATGCCCTCGTAGGCGTCGTAGACCTCAGCCAGTTCGTCGATGACCGGCCAGACGTGTCCGCAGCAGTGCTTCAGCACCTTCAGGCCCAGCCGGTGGGCCTCCTCGACGTGCGCCTTGTGCCACGGATAGACCATGTCGCGGTAGATTTCCGGGCTGGCCATCAGGCCCGTGCTGCTGCCAAGGTCGCCGCACGGCATGATCCCGTCCACGCCGAACTGGGCGAACAGCTTTACATCGCGCAGCATCCGCCTGCCTTGCAGCTCGCCGATCTTGCGGCAGACGTCAGGCTGCAATACCAGGCTCATCCAGCGGTCCTCCTCGCTCGGCCCGAAGCCCGGAAACTCCAAATCGCCGCACATCAGCATGACAAAATGCGTATCCTTCATCTCGTTGACGACGTGGTGGACCAGTTCCCATTGCGAGTCGTTCGGGTCCTGCTCCGGCAGGTCGTCGAGCCGGTCGATTTCGGCCTGGACGCTTTCGAGCGTCGGGGCGACGTAGTTGTCGGTATTGGGCTTGTAGGGCATCAGGTCTTCGGTGGTGGCCGAGACGCGAAACAGGCTGCCTTCCTCGTCGCGGTAGGTTTCCTCGTCCACCTTTTCCATCGGTTTGGGTCGATAGTCCCCGGCCGGCACGACATGGGCCTTGACCACGTCGAACTCCAGCGCGCGGGTCAGGTCGGGGATATCCCGCTTGTACGAAGCAACCACCTCGTCGCGCCGGCCGGACCAGTAGGCCTGCGTCTCTTTGAACTGCGCCTGGACGAAGCTCTCGCGCCCGAGAATGTCCTCGTAGACGTTGTAGTTGATGGAGTGCTCACCCCACGGGATGCGGTCAGGCTCACGGTGTTCAAGTGCGGCGAAAACTCGCTCTCTCGGCAACATGTTTTTCGGCTCCTGTAAATGGCAAAGGCGATTCCGGCCTCCGGGCCGGTGTTGTTCAAACACTCCGGCCGGTCCGTTTCGCCAAGGTGGGGCATTTCACTAATTGAGGCGGTACCCTGTCAATCTAAAATCCACCAAAGATGTTTTTATCTTTTATCTTTTCCGGCGTCGGCCTTTCGAGCCGGGCTCGGCCTGTCTACAGAAGCAAATACGCAACCGCGGCCACAACGGCGGCCAGGACTACGATTACCACAACAAATGCCCAAAGTCTGCTGTTTGTGCCCCTGGCGCCTTGGGGATAGTCAGGCCTTTGCGTAAAGTAGCGGCTTTGCCTGCCGGTGAGGCACATTTGCGCGTTGACGGCCCAGCCTGAACCTTCCAGGATGGCGCTCAGGTCGCGTCTGCGGAGTTTCAGGAACGCCACGATGGAAGTCGGCAGCATAACGGCGAGCACGGCTGCGGCCAGGCCGATGAGGATTTTCCACCATTCAAGCCCGCCGAGTGTCTTTGTTATGTAGGCCGCCGCCGAGCCAAGGGCCGCCACGGCCACCCCGCCGCCGACTAAGAGCCCGCCGACGTGCAGGCCGGTGGGAGGTTTTGAGGCCGGGGCGTCTGTCGCCTGCGCCGTCGTAGACGCCTGGCCCGTTACTTTTTCTTCTGCGGTGGCGGCTATGGATTCGATCTTTCCGGTCAGCAGCCTGCCCATCCGCTTAAACGGCGAGACCATCGCCTCGGTGATGCTGACGGGGTTCTCGATAATGTGCACGACCTGGGCGGGACATTGTCGGCCGGCGACGTCCTGGAATATCCCGCGCTTGTGCACGCACAGGTTGCCCCTGCTGCCGCTCGTTACCGGCACGGCCACCTCGTAGGCTTGCCCGGCGCCGGGCGTTACGGCCACGTATAAAACGAACATGTTGCTGCCGGCGGCGACAGCGGCATGCTGCTCGCGGTTGTTCACCTTCATGGCAAAATTGAACCGCCGCCCGTCCATTACCAGCCGGCCCATCTCGAACATCGCCTGCCGGGCCGGGTTGTACAGGTGCGGAAAGCTCACGAAGTTGTTCGCCAGGTCCATCAGGTGTACCTGGTACAGCAGCAGTTTTTCGACCAGGCGGATTTCGTTCATGGCCTCGGCCGGCCCGCCGGCGGCGGGCAGCACTACGCCGGCTTCGCTGACAGGCCTGGCCCGGACCTGAACCTTGAGCCGGCGGACATCGTCCAGCGTGATTTCGGCCGCGCCGGGGCGGTTGAGTTTTTCGAGCACCTTTTCAGCCGAGGCGCGGACCTTTCGGCCATCGCCCGATTCGTCGTTCAGGGCGCCCAGGCTGAGCGTCGCGGATTGTTCAGCCAGGCCGACGCGGTCGCGCAGCACGTCGCAGGCCCAGCGAATCGCCGCCTTGACGTCGCAGGCCAGTATGCGACCGTCGCCGTCGCGGTCCACGAGCCGCAGGAACGTCTCGTCGCAGCGGATAGTCTCGACGGGCGCCGAGACCGCCACCCAGTGCGCCTCGTCGAGTGCGGCGGCGAGCCGCAGGTCCTCGGCCGTCCTGATTACAAGATGCACCGACCGCCCGTATCGTCTGAATGTCATTCTTTCCGACGCCATTGCGAGACCTTTGCCTCAAGCCCGCCATGCTAGAACTTCGTGCCGAAGGTGTCAACCTGGGCCTTGACCGGCGGGCCGGGGCGGCATAGCCTTAGTATGGATAAAATAAGGAGCATACACCATGAAAACGCTTGTGGTTTATTATTCCAGGACGGGTGTAACGCGGAAGGTCGCCGAAGCGCTGGCTGAGGCGCTCGGTGCGGACATCGAGCAGCTTATCGACACGAAGAAGCGCGGCGGCGCGCTCGGCTTCGCCGTTGCCGTCAAGGACGCCGCGATGAAGAAGCTTATCCCCATCGCCGCGCCTCAGAAAGACCCGGCCGACTACGAGCTGGTCGTGGTGGGCACGCCCGTCTGGGCCGATACGATATGCTCGGCCGTGCGGATGTACCTGACCGATTACGGCAAGGAAATCAAACGGGGCGCATTTTTCTGCACGACGCACACGTCCGGCATCGAAAAGACGCTCGCCGCGATGCAGGAGCTGGCCGGCTGCGAAACTGCTGCGACGGCGAGCTTCCGCCAGAAGCACGTCAAGCGCGACGAGCACACCGCCGACCTGGATGCGTTCGTTAACGCCCTGCCCCGCTGAGGCCGGCAGGCCAAGGGCCAAGGCGGCGCATGACCCGATATTGGCGCAAAGCAAAGGCCTCCTTTTTCGGAGGCCTTTTGCATAAATGTCAAAAAAGGCGGCGTTGACCTACTCTCCCGCGCAAGCAGTACCATCGGCCGCTGCGGCTTGACTTCTGTGTTCGGTATGGGAACAGGTATGGCCCGCAACGTATCGACACCGCCAAGGCTTCATGCAGCCTGTCGGCTGCATGAAGCGGTCAATCAGTTACTTGGTTAACTGGGAAGCGACTTCGCCGGATGATATCCCTGCCGCCGCTGAATGAACCAGTCAACCAGTCAACCAAATGTATCGTATAGGGATAGCTCAGCTTCCGGCTCACTGAAAAGAGCGGAGGCGGCTTTTTTCGCCACGGCCAAAGGCCAATGACGAATGCGACCAAGCACTCGCCCGTTAGTACCGGTTGGCTTAGGACATCTCTGCCCTTACACCGCCGGCCTATCAACCACGTAGTCTACATGGGGGCTCTCTTCCCCGAAGGGAAATGGAATCCTAGTCTTGAGGTGGGCTTCCCGCTTAGATGCTTTCAGCGGTTATCCTTTCCCAACGTAGCTATCCAGCCATGCCCCTAGCGGGACAACTGGTACACCAGAGGTTGGTCCTTCCAGGTCCTCTCGTACTGAAGAAGAATCCTCTCAAGATTCCTGCGCCCACGGCAGATAGGGACCGACCTGGCTCACGCCGGTCTGAACCCAGCTCGCGTACCACTTTAATCGGCGAACAGCCGAACCCTTGGGACCGCCTTCAGCCCCAGGATGTGATGAGCCGACATCGAGGTGCCAAACCGCTCCGCCGCTATGGACGCTCGGGAGCGATCAGCCTGTTATCCCCGGGGTACCTTTTATCCGATGAGCTACGGCCCTTCCACTCGGAACCGCAGGATCATTAGAGCCCACTTTCGTGACTGCTCGACTTGTCGGTCTTGCAGTAAAGCCGGCTTGTGCTCTTACACTCGAAACACGGTTTCCAACCGTGCTGAACCGACCTTTGCGCTCCTCCGTTACTCTTTAGGAGGAGACCGCCCCAGTCAAACTGCCCAGCATACACGGTCCCTCGCCCGGCTTCACGGGAATCGAGGTTAGGTCACAAACATGCAAAGGGTGGTATTTCAAGGCTGGCTCCACCAGGACCGAAATCCCGGCTTCAGCGCCTCCCACCTATCCTACGCATCACAGGTCCGTGACCAATATAAGCCTGCAGTGAAGGTCCACGGGGTCTTTCCGTCTTGCCGCGGGTAGGCGGCATCTTCACCGCCACTACTATTTCACCGAGTCGGTTGTGGAGACAGTGCTCCAGTCGTTACGCCATTCATGCGCGTCGGAACTTACCCGACAAGGAACTTCGCTACCTTAGGACCGTCATAGTTACGGCCGCTGTTTACCGGTGCTTCGGTCGCAAGCTTCGCCCGAAGGCTAACCTGCTTCCTTGACATTCCGGCACCGAGCAGGCGTCACACTGTATACGTCCTCTTGCGAGTTGGCACAGTGCTGTGTTTTTGATAAACAGTCGCCAGAGCCTATTCTCTGCGCCCTCTGTTTCCAGTAGGGCCCCCTTATTGCGAACTTACGGGGTCAATTTGCCTAGTTCCTTCACAACCGTTTTCTCGAGCGCCTGAGGCTATTCGCCACGCCTACCTGTGTCAGTTTTAGTACGGGTCCCATGCTTGTCACCGGACGGCTTTTCTTGGAACCGATCCACCTGACTCCGGCCTCAAGGGCCTGGACGCTTCACTGTCCCGCCAAGCTTCACGATCCGTCACGCCGGTTCAACCGCACATGGGAGGGCCGGAATATTAACCGGCTGTCCATCGACTACGCCTTTCGGCCTCGCCTTAGGTCCCGCCTAACCCTGGGCGGAATTACCTTCCCCAGGAAACCTTAGGCTTTCGGCGAGGGAGATTCTCACTCCCTTTATCGTTACTTAAGCCGACATATTCACTTCCTGACGCTCCACCGCCCCTTACGGAGCAGCTTCGCAGCTGACAGGAACGCTCCTCTACCACCCGCAAAGCGGGTCCGCAGTTTCGGCACAAGCCTTATTCCCGATCATTATCGGCGCAGGATTCCTCGACCAGTGAGCTGTTACGCACTCTTTAAATGGTGGCTGCTTCTAAGCCAACATCCTGGCTGTCACGGC
>JAXIHJ010000016.1:0-12812 GCA_034189755.1 Planctomycetota bacterium | reverse complement strand
GCTACATATTCTGCACGGGTGGAACAACGCCCGTAAACACCGAAGACGCTGATCCCGCTCCCTGCCGGTCGCGGCTAGCCAATCGCCCGATGTGTCCACATGCTTGCTAGCCGCGACCTGACCACCTCCGGTAGGTAGGCGGGGCGGAAGCGAGCGGGATTCGTTTTCTATTTCTTATTAACCGGTGGCGCTTATATCACTTGACCACCAGGTTTACCAGGCGTTGAGGCACGACAACTTTCTTGACGATGGTTTTGCCTTCCACTGCTGACGCAACTTTAGGCTCGGTCAGTGCGGCGGCGAGGACTTCGTCCTCCGCGGAATCGGCGGCGACGGAAATACGACCGCGAACCTTGCCGTTGACCTGCACGGCCAACTCGACAACCTCTTCGACGATCATCTTCTCGTCAAAACCCGGCCAGGGCTTGTAGGCCAGCGATTCATCGTGGCCGAGCCGCTGCCAAAGCTCCTCGGCGAGATGCGGAGCGAACGGCGCCAGGACCAACGTGAACCGCTCAGCCTGGCCTTGGGAAATTCTTCCGGTTTTATAGACGGCGTTGACGAACTCCATCATCACAGCGATGGCTGTGTTGAACTTCATCGCCTCGATGTCCTCGCCAGCTTTCTTGATGAGCCGGTGCAGGACGCGTTCGATGTCCGCGTCGTCTTCGCCGTCGGCCAGCAGCGGCCGGTTGTCATCATCGCCGCCTCCGAAAAGCATCCGCCAGACGCGATGCAGGAAGCGGTGCACGCCCGGCACGTCGCGGGTATTCCACGGCTTGGACGCCTCCAGCGGGCCCATGAACATCTCGTACAGCCGAAACGTGTCCGCTCCGTACTGTGCAATTACGTCGTCCGGGTTTACGACGTTTTTGAGGCTCTTGGACATCTTCTCGACCGACTCGGCCAGTTCTTCTCCGGTGGCTTTGTGTCTGGGCTTATCGCCGGTTAAGTCTACGTCCTCATAGCCGACGCAGACGCCCCGGCCGTCACGGTAGGCGAAGCTGCGGATCATGCCCTGGTTGAACAGTTTCCCGAACGGTTCCGGCGACGAGACGCAGCCGAGGTCATAGAGCACCTTGTGCCAGAACCGCGAATAAAGCAGGTGAAGCACGGCGTGCTCGGCCCCACCGACGTATAGGTCAACACCGCCGATTTCGGATTTTTTGCTAGCCGCGACCGGAAGGGAGCGGGCCGGTCCCATCCAATAACGTTCAATATCCGGACTGCAAAACTGTTCATCGTTTTTCGGGTCGAGGAATCGCAGGTAGTACCAGCAGCTTCCGGCCCACTGTGGCATGGTATTCAGCTCGCGGTTCGCCGGTCCGCTGCAGTTTGGACAGGTCGCAGCGACCCAATCGGTCAGCTTGCCCAGCGGCGGGCTTGGCGGGGCTTCGGGGTCGTCGCTGGCAGCCGGTGTGAAGTCGACCATCTCCGGCAACTCAAGCGGTAGTGCGTCTTCCGGAAGCGCGACCATGCCGCATCTTTCGCAGTGGACTATCGGGAACGGCTCACCCCAGTACCGCTGCCGGCTGAACAGCCAGTCGCGAAGCTTGTAATTGACGGCGGCCTTGCCGAGGCCCTGCTCTTCCAGCCATTCGGTGATTTTGGTCTTGAACTCGGCGGTGGAAAGGCCGTCGTAGGAGCCGGAATTGACGGCAACGCCGTCGTCGACATAGCCTTGCCAGTCGATTCCCTCCGGCGGCTGGACGACCTGGACAATCGGCAAGTTGAATTGCCGGGCGAATTCCAGGTCGCGCGTGTCGTGTGCGGGCACAGCCATGATTGCGCCCGTTCCGTAGCCCATCATGACGTAGTCGGCCACCCAGATCGGGATTTTTTCCTCGTTGACCGGATTGATTGCTAACGCCCCGGTGAAGACGCCGGTTTTTTCCCTGGTTTCCGCGACCCGTTCGAGTTCGGTTTTTTTCAACGCCTCCTCGACGTACGCACGGACCGCGTCACGCTGCTCATCGGTCGTGATTTGCTCGACGAGCGGATGCTCCGGCGCGAGGACCATGTACGTCGCGCCAAACAAAGTATCGGGGCGTGTGGTGTAGACTTCGATGGTCTCTTCGGAATTTTTGACCCGAAAGAGAACCTCCGCGCCGGTGGACTTTCCAATCCAGTTTCGCTGCATGATTTTGATTGGTTCGGGCCAGTCCAGCCGTTCCAGGTCGGCCAGCAGGCGCTCGGCGTAGGCGGTGATGCAGAGCATCCACTGCCGCATTGCACGGCGATAAACCGGATAGTCGCCTCGTTCGGACTTACCTTCGTTGGTAACTTCCTCATTGGCCAGCACCGTGCCGAGCTTGGGGCACCAATTTACGGGCACCTCGGCCTGGTAGGCCAGGCGGTATTCGTCGATAAGGCGGCGCTGCTGCTGGCCGTCAAGCTCGGTGAACTTTGTATATCCAGCCGGCATGCCCGCCAGGGCCTCAATGGTTGCCGATGGCGGCTCGAACACAATGTCGCCGCCGATGCCGATAAGGTATTCGCCACTTTCAAGCCTCCCGATTAGTTCGCTGATAGGCCTGGCGGCGTCGGCGGCTGGATCGTACCAACTGTTGTACATCTTCAGGAAAATCCACTGTGTCCAGCGATAGTAATTCACGTCAGTAGTAGCCAGACGGCGAGACCAATCGTAGGAAAAGCCGAATTTTTTAATCTGTCGCTCGATGTTCGCGACGTTTTTTGCGGTGGTTTGGCGTGGATGGACACCGTGCTCGACGGCGTACTGCTCGGCGGGCAGGCCGAATGCGTCGTAGCCCATCGGATGCAGAACGTTGCAGCCTCTCATCCGCCGGTAGCGGGCGACTATGTCCGTAGCGGTGTAGCCGGACGGATGCCCCACGTGCAGGCCCGCACCGGAAGGATAAGGGAACATGTCCAGCACGTAAAACTTGGGGCGTTCGACGAAGTCTGCATCGCCGGGGTTGGGCTGGCGGAAGGTTTCGTGCTGTTGCCAGTACGCCTGCCATTTCGTTTCGATTGCCGCAAAGTCATATCCGGCCATGATTACCTCATATCTTCCGGCGGTCGAGCTGCTTTGCGGTTTTACGGCAGCAGCGCGTGTAAGTCAAGCAGTCTAGGTGAGCTATGGCTGGACACTTACATCTCGCTATACCCTGATGCGACAACCATTATGAAAAATGCTCTTAAAACAGGTATCAAGATTTCTCCGTGCCAATCCGATTTCCCCAAGGAAAGCTCTCCGCATGTGACAGATGGGAGTCTTTTCATATCTTGGGTAAAATTTACGACAAAAAGTTACGCGGTTGAACCTTTTCGGAAGTGGCCGGTTGAGAATGACATACGCAGGTGATTAAACACATAACTGCACGCAGATGAAGCTACAGACCATTTTGAAGTTGCCGATAGCTTGCATTGCGTATCACCGGTCTTTATAATTCGCAAGGTAAGGCCACGTCCGACCAATTTCTTTTTGGATTCGATACGGACTAATACATCTGTTCAGCACGCGGGACCGGTTCGGACCAGGCCCGAAGAGGGGCTTTGTGGACTCGCGACTGAAGAACATTTTTCGTAACAAGGAAAAAGGCTTTATATCCCCGGATTTGTTCCGGGGCGACGCCCGAATCAGTACCAAGGGCATCTGCAGGACAGAAATAGGCGTTGGGGCAAGTTGGCCCCAATCCGGGTGAGGCGTACAGGCATGAAGGTTTGCGTCAGGATATTACAGGACAGCAGAGGCGGGTATACGGCCCGGTGCCCGTCGCTGCCAGGCTGCATAAGCCACGGCCAAACGCGAGCTGAAGCGTGCGAAAAGCTCGACGAGGCCATTCGCGGCTACATTGCAGCCGTCAGCAATTTTGTCCCAGAACGCCTGGTCGTGAACGAGGTTTTGGAGGTCTGAAGGCCGATCGTAACAAAGATGTAGGCTGAACAACCTCCAGGGACGTTGTGGGTTCCGGTTGTATACCGGGAGAATCTTTCATTTATCCGGGACTAAGGGGGAGGGTGTTTAATCACTGTAGCCGTGCCGGCATGTGCACTATCCCCGTGGGTGGAACTTCTTGTGGATGGCCTTTAGGCGGGCTGCATCCACATGCGTGTATACCTGCGTGGTTGAGATGTCCGCATGGCCGAGCATTTCCTGAACGCTGCGCAAGTCTGCGCCGTGGGCGAGCAATTGCGTAGCGAAGCAGTGCCTTAGCGTATGTGGCGTTACGTTGCCTCGCAAGGCGGCCCGGCGGACGTACTTTCGAACGATACGGAAGACATCCTCCCGGCTTAGTGGCCTGCCGGTCCTAGAAAGCATTAGTGTCTTTTCCGGTTTGTCTTGTGCCAGGCTGTCGCCGCGGCGGGCATCGATGTAGCGGCGTACCGCAGCGAGTGCATCGTCGGCCACAGGAACAATTCGCTCCTTGGCGCCCTTGCCTAACAGGCGCACCACGGCGAGGTTGAAGTTGACGTCGCCAAGTTTCAGGCCGACCAGCTCGCTAGCCCTCATGCCCGTGGCGTACAACAATGATAGTATCGCGCGGTCTCGCAGTACATGGGTATCCTGCCCCGGGGCCGGCGCCTCCAGCAGTTGCCGGACGGCTTGCTCGTCCAGAACGGTAGGCAGGCAGTGCCACTTCTTCGGTGTCTCGACGAGGGTGGATACGTCGTCGGCGAGGACCTGTTGCAGAACAAGATAGCGGCAGAAGGTTTTGACGGCCGCCAGTTTGCGGGCAATCGACGAGACCGCCAGCTCACGCTGTTTGCAGAAGCGGAGGAACTGCTCGATGTGACGCGGGCTTAGTCGGACGAGGTTTTTCACGCCGGCTTGCGACAGATGCACCAGAAAATCCCGAAGGTCCCGCTGGTATGCCTTTCGGGTATTGAGGCTCAACCCGCACTCCGCCTGGAGGTAATCCAGAAAATCCACCAGGTGCGATCGTGCTTCAAGAAGCGGCTGCGAGTCGGCTGTTGGCGTGCTTGTACGTCGGATCATTGGTGATCCGTTCCTGGACCAGTGCCTGATAGACCGGACAGTCAGCAAAGCGATCGGCGCAGTATGCAAAAGCCGTAGCGAGGTTCGCGAGCGTCAGGTGCGCCGCACACCTCACATCGGACTTATCCAAGAACGGGCACATAACCACTCTCCTGAGGCTCGTCGAAAGTCTGAATACACTTATCGTCGAGGCACCACCGCCGACTTGAGGTTTTCCCCCGTAGCCGCAACAGTGCAATTATCTCAGACGGTAGACGGTATAGTATTTCCCCCAGCTTTCCTTGGCGACCGGCTGGGTTGCAGCGGCCTTTGGGTCGGCCAGGTCGGTTTCAACAATTGCGTACCACTGCCGGACGTTCTTGAACTCCGCCTGTTTGGCCTGTTCGTCGGCGAAGCGCTGTAAGGCCTCAGTCGAACCCCCGCCGAGCAAGGCAGCCTGTCGCTCCAGACGGCTGTCTTTCCAGTTCTTGAGGTTCCAGGGCGTCAGATAATAGATGGTCTCCACGTCGTCACGGCTTGCAAAAACAGCCCTCCTGGCCAGCATGCGGAACCGGCTGCTGTCGGCGATAAACACCGACTTCTCATCGCTGTGCCGCCTGGCCCAGCGTGCGATGGCGGCAATCTCGCTGCGGCGGTCGTTCCGCTCATGATGCCGCTGCACGTAACGTGGTTTGTTGTTTTCCGCGATGAACATAGTGGCGGCATCCTCCATCGCATAGCGCGCCACGCGGAAGTTGTCCGAAGGCCCCAGCCACGCCACAGCCAGCGCTGCGCAGGCCCACCGCAGCCAGGCGCCGTGCTGGCGCACCAGACGAAACAGGTTCGTCAACGCCTGGGCGAACAGAATGTAAAGCGGCAGCATCACCAGGCTCGATGCCCGGACGAAATCGATAACAGGCGGACCTTTTTTCAGAACAAAGCCTATCCTTTGGCTCAGAGCGTGAAGCCCAAATGAGACAAGCAGCCCTGCGATGATAAACCATATCCACACCCGCAGGTCGCGAACACGGAACCGTTCGACTTGGCTGAGCACCGCGATGGCCGGAACCACCAACACCACAGCCACGATCCCCCACGGCAGAGCCGATTCAAGCACCGTCGGGTACAGCACCGACAGCTCGGCGGCCTGAAATGTCTGACAGACTACCTGCCACGTCGTCTGTGTCCCTGCCTCGGCCATCGAATTGCGCAGCCAGAAGAAATAGCCCACATATGGCAGCGCCGCCAGAATCGCGCAGAGCACGCACCCGGCCGCAGTCGGCCAGGCCGAGGCAGCAAAGCGGCAGCGGCCCAGGTACACAATCAGCAGCACGATTGCCAAATTCATCGCCGTCGGCATGTGCAGGTTGCCAAGAAGTCCGACAAAGGCAAAGACCAGCAGCACCCGCCATTGCGCCGAGTATCGCAGCAAGGCCAGCACTACCAGTGGCGATACGGACAGGCACAGGCCGGCCGGTGTAAGCGACGCCAGCGATCCAACGCCCCAGAAGCCCCCTGCCAGTGTCTCAGTTACCCTGACGCTGAGCACCGCCACCAGTACGGAAATCGACCAGCTACGGCACTGGCGGTACAGCAGGCAGTACATCCCGCAGAGGTACACCATCACCGCCACGCCTGCAACGGCCCGAAATGGCAGCGTCAGGTCCTCGTAGGCGGTGGGTACCAGCAGCAGGTTCATCGCGCCCAGCAGCAGCGGCGAGTGGATTCGCCACAGGCCTCGGCCACCCAACACGGCGTCGCCGGTGTACAGGTCCGGGCGATGGCTCTTGACGGCGGCGCTGGCGACATGTATTTGCGCATCGCTGAGGCGGCTGTCGTGCATCGCCAGGTATCCGCTGCCCGCCGCAACGGCAGCCAGTATCATCACCGCCAACAAGTGTCGCGATCGAGGAATCGGTCTCATACGATACGTTTCCGGGAAGGGCTTATCGTGATACTATAACAATACGGACGCAATTGGCAAGGACAAGCCGATGGCCGGAACACCCCATAATTTGGACGCATTCGTCGAGGCTGCGGGCCGGTTTATCGACCGCAAAAACCTTATCGCCCCGAAATCGGGTATCGTGGCGGCTGTCTCGGGCGGGGCCGACAGCGTTGCGATGCTGGCGGCGATGCGCGAGCTTGCCGCCGAGTCGGGGCGGGCGTACCGGCTGACGGTGGCACACCTGAACCACACGCTGCGCGACGGGTCTGATGCGGATGCGGAATTTGTCGCCGGCCTGGCCGAGCGATTTTCCCTGCCGTGCATCATCGAACGATGCGACGTAGCCGGCGAGTCGCAACGCACCGGCCAGGGTATCGAGCAGGCGGCCAGGATGCTGCGGTATAAATTTTTGCGGGAGGCGGCCGAACGGGTAAAGGCCTCGTACGTAGCCACCGGCCATCACGCCGATGACAACGTCGAGACAATTCTATTCCGGATTGTCCGAGGGACTCACCTTCGCGGCCTGGCCGGCATGCCGGTCAGCCGCCGGCTGGGCGACTCCGATGTTCTGCTGGTCCGCCCGCTGCTGGAGTGCCGACGGAGCGAGCTTCAGGCGTACTGTCTGCGGCTGGGTCTGAATTGGCGGACGGATCCGACCAACGCCGATACCGGCTATCGCCGGAACTTTATCCGCCACAAGCTGCTGCCGACGCTGCGCGACCGGCTTAATCCGCGGACCGACGAGGCACTTATCCGCCTGGCGGCTGCGGCGAAACAGGCTGACGGCTTCGTCAGCGAACTTGCCGACAAACTGCTGGCCGAGGCTACCCGCCGACAGGGCGAGAATCGCATTGTGCTGGAGGCGGCCGTCCTTGCCGAAGGTGCGCCCCTGCTGCGTCAGTACGCGATGCGGTCCGCCCTGGAGCGGCTCGGCGCAGCCCTGCGCATGATCGGCGCCGATCGGCTCGCCGAACTGGCTGATCTGGCCGAGGCCGAAGGTTCTTCAGCCGTTACGCTGCCGGCAGGCTTCATCGCGCGCCGTGACGGCGAGGAGGTAATTATCGAATCAGCCGGCCGCCAACATTCGCCCCTGCCGGAGGCCGTCATTGCCATAAACTGCCCCGGCTCAAGTAGCCTGGCCGACGGGCGAGAAGTCTCCTGCCGCATCGAGCCGCTCGACCGGGCCGCCTTCGAGAGCCACTGCCGCAACCACCCGTCCGGCGTGGAAATGCTGGATGCCGACCTGGTTTCCGGGCAACTAATCTGCCGGCCCCGCCGCGACGGCGACGCCTTCGTGCCCTTAGGTGCGCCGGGCAGGCAGACCGTCAGCGATTTTCTGACCAATCTGAAACTCCCCCCGCAGCAGCGCGAGCGGGTCCGATGCATCTGCGACGAGATCGGCGTGGTGTACTTTGCCCCCCTGCGGATCGACGACCGCGTCAAGGTCCGCCCGTCCACACGCCGCGTTCTCCATATCAAATTCAGCGACGCCTGAGGTATTTGAAGCGCCCCGTCGCTTCGCGGGCTTGATTTCAGCCCTGCGGGGCGATAGAAACATTCATGAGGACAGAGCGATTATGGGTGCGATTGCAGCCCTGGGGCAGAGGACAATTCGAAACACCGCCGGCTTCGGCGATTTCTGCATTTTCTGCGGCCAGACGATGCGTTGGCTGACCAGCAGCGCCCGGCGATGGAAGAACCTGCGCCTGCTGTTCGACCAGATGTATGATATCGGTACGCGCAGCATCCCGGTGGTGATGATTACCGGCGTGTTCGTTGGCATGGTCCTGGCCGTTCAGACGGTGATGCAGTTCCGGGCGATAGGCATGGTCGCGCAGATGGGTACGATTGTGAACCTGTCGGTCCTGCGGGAGCTGGGGCCGGTTCTGGCCGGCGTGATGCTGGCCGGGCGCGTCGGCGGCGGGCTGACCGCCGAACTCGGCACCATGCGCGTAACCGAGCAGATCGACGCCCTGCGGGCCATGGGCGCCGACCCGCTCCGCGTGCTGGTCGTGCCGCGATTTTTGGCCTGCGTGCTGCTGATTCCCATCCTGGTGCTGTACACCGACTTTATGGGCATCCTCGGCGGCTATGTCGTTAGCGTCCACATCTACGGCATCAACAGCGCGGAGTTCTGGAGGCACGCGGCCAGGACGGTCGAGTATTTCGATATTTTCTACGGGCCGATTAAGAGCGTCTTCTTTGGAGCGGCCATGAGCTTGATCTGCTGCTACAAGGGCTTCAACTGTGCGCCGGGGGCCGCCGGCGTAGGCAGGGCGTGCACGCAGGCATTCGTCGCAAGCTGCATGAGCATCCTTGCGCTGGATTTCTTCCTCGGCATGTTACTAAACAGTCTCTACGAAATGTACTTCGGCTTGAAGATCGTTCTCTAACCGTATCGCACGAGGTGGCGGCAGGAGATGCCCAAAACATTCCCGATTATCCAGGTCTATCTTCGCTGGCGACGGCGCCATCGACATCCGGTGAGCTTCGTCCTGCACGCGGTCGGTATTCCGGCGTGCTTTATCGCTGCGCCGGTGCTTCTTCTATACCGGCAGCCGGCAGCGGCAGCTGTGTGCTTCGTCGGAGGATACGCCCTGCAACTGCTCGGCCACTTCATAGAAGGAAATCGCTCCGGTGAGGAGATACTATTCCGGCGGATATTCGGTAAATTTCGGCAAAGGTAAACAGGCCGAAGAAGGGATGCCCACGTTGCTCCATCAAGCCCACGGAAAGCTTTCTGTGGGCTTTTTCCATGGGGGAACATCTTGTCTTTGTACCAATCGGCCGCAGCGCATTGCAATTGACGCCTTGTGCGGTATACTCCGCCGGTGTTGAGGGCGCGTAGCTCAGTTGGCTAGAGCGCTTCCCTTACAAGGAAGAAGTCGTAGGTTCGAGTCCTGCCGCGCCCAGTGCCGAGGCGATCTTAAACTCGCCTCGGTACTGTCCTGAGCGAGCAACGCGAGTCGAAGGGCATTAGTTTCGGCAGCATCACGCCAAAAAAAAGCGGGGCGACTGGTAGCCGCCCCGCAGGGCATTCCTTTGCCGCTCCCTCTCCTTGCTTTGTGATACTACTCAATTTTGAAAGCCAGTCCAGACAATCTCGAGACTTTTTAGGCCGCACGCCGTTTTGCGTGAAGGCGGCAGCGGCCACGTTTACGCGCCCGTTGCAAAATCGTGCCGCGGAGCGTAGATTGGTGCGCGCCATGGGTGTCAAGATTATCGAAACAAACGACCCGCTGAACGATTCGGCCGTAACGGGCCTGAGGGATATACTACGCGCCGGCGGGGTTGTCTCTTTAGACTACATCGAACTCAACGTGCCGGCCATCGTGCTGGATATCCTTACCAAGGTCTCGGAACGAGGCGATAAGGCGCTTGTTGAGCTGGAGAAGAAACTCGACCAGGCCGACCTGACACCCCAGACGCTGCGCGTTCAGCCGGAGCAGATTAAAAAGGCCTGTGCAGCAGCCGAGCCGGAGTTCACGGAACTTATTCGCCGCGCAGCCGCAAACGTCCGCGAATATCAGCAGCGGATACTCATAAAAGCGCCGCCGTCGTTAAAGCGATCCGGCCGGGAGCTGTCCGTTCGCTACACACCCATCGACCGCGTCGGCGTGTACGTGCCGGGCGGGCGGGCGATGTATCCTTCGACGGTCCTGATGACGGTCGTGCCTGCCCAGGTGGCCGGCGTGGGCGAGATCGCCCTGGCCAGCCCGCCGACGACCAACGGCCAGGTCAGCCCGATGGTGCTTGCGCTGGCGGGCGAACTGGGCATCACCGAGGTCTATCGCCTCGGTGGCGCGGTGGCGATTGCAGCCCTCGCCTTCGGGACAGACAGCGTCAAGGCAGTCGATAAGATAGTCGGACCGGGCAACGCATTCGTCGCCGAGGCCAAGCGGCAGCTCTTCGGGCGGGTCGGCATCGATTCCATCGCCGGGCCGTCCGAGGTGCTCATCATAGCCGACGAAACGGCACGGGCGGACTGGCTGGCCGCCGACATGCTCGCCCAGGCCGAGCACGACCCCGGCTCGGCCATCCTGGTTACGGCGTCGAAAAAGCTGGCGGAGGAGGTAAACGCCGCCATCGACGAACAACTGCCCGAACTCAGTCGGAACGCCGAGATCGCCCCGGCGTTGAAGGCCTACAGCGCAATTGTCGTCGTGCCGGATATCGACGCCGCCTGCGATTTAGCCAACGACTTCGCGCCGGAGCACTTGCAGATTATCACAGCCGACGATGAGGCGGTGTTGGCCAAGGTTCGCAGCGCCGGCGCTATTTTCCTAGGTGCGCAGACACCGGTGCCGCTGGGCGACTACCTGGCCGGACCGTCGCACGTGCTGCCGACCGGAGGCACGGCGAGGTTCTTCGGGGCGCTTAGCTGCAACGACTTCCTGAAGGCCTCCAGCGTAATCCGCTACGACGCCGACGCCTTGGCCGCCGACGCCGGCGATGTAATCGACTTCGCCACGCGCGAAGGGCTTACCGCCCACGCCGCTTCGGTTAGGATTCGGCAGGATGATTAGCCGCGAATTACGCGAAATAAGACAACAGAGCAAATTCCAAGGGAGCGTTGATTGTGGAAAATCCGGCTTCCAGACTCAGGCGAAAGGATTTACTTTATCCGAAGGAAAACTACGAGATCAAAGGTGTTTGTATCAAAGTCCACAATGCGCTTGGCTGCGGCTTTCTCGAGAAAGTTTATGAAAATTCTCTCGCACACGAGCTTCGTAAGCATGGGTTTGTGGTACAGAAACAGGCGTCACTGCAGGTGTTTTATGACAGGTTGCTGGTTGGTGATTTTGTAGTGGACCTTCTTGTTGATGACAAGTTCGTTATCGAAATAAAGGCTACAGAGCGAGACCAGCCACTCTATAAGGCACAACTGATCAACTACCTCAAGGCTGCCGGTTTGCCGCTTGGTTTTCTGGTTAACTTCGGCAAGGAGTCTTTACAGTTTGAACGGGTCGTTTACACAAAGCGTGATGCTTTGAATCCGCAATGAGGCAGAGGCTTGGGAATGAAAATTGCCGGGTTTTCTTCGTGTAATTCGCGGCTGAGACTTAAGTGAAAACAATGTCATATTTTCGCAAAAATATCGATGCCATGACGGCGTACGTTCCCGGCGAGCAGCCGGCGCCCGGTGCGAAGCTGATCAAGCTGAACACCAACGAGAACCCCTATCCGCCTTCGCTCAAGGCGATTCGAGTGCTGCGAGGTTTAACAGCCGACGGCCTGCGCCCGTACCCCGACCCCACAGCCGGCGAGTTCCGCCTGGCGGTAAGCGAGGTGCTTGGCGTGCCGGCTGACTGGGTCCTGCCGGGCAACGGCAGCGACGACGTCATCACGATGATCGCGCGGGCCTGCCTCGCGCCGGGGCGGAAGGCCGTCTATCCGGCGCCGACCTTCGAGTTCTACCCCACGCAGGGACGCATAGAAGGCGCCGAGCTGGTTGAGGTGCCGTTCGACGATGATTTCAATCTGCCGGTCGAGCAGTTGCTGGCCGCCGGCGGTGCGGTAACGTTCGTCGCCAGCCCGAACAGCCCATCCGGCACGTCGGCCCCGAATGAGCAGCTCGAGCAGCTTGCCGCCGGCCTGGACGGAGTGCTGGTCATCGACGAGGCCTACGTGGACTTTGCCGACAACAACGCCCTGGAACTGGTGCGGCGGTTCGACAACGTCATCGTGCTGCGGACGTTGTCGAAGGGTTACTCGCTGGCCGGGTTGAGGCTGGGTTTCGGCGTGGCCTGCCCGTCGCTGCTAAGCGGGTTTTTAAAGACCAAGGCCATCTACAACGTCAGCGCCCCCGCCGCAGCCGTCGGCGCAGCAGCCATGCGCGACCAGGACCACAAAAACGCATGTGTTGAAAAAATCAAGGCCTCGCGAGTAAAACTGACCGGTGAACTGGAGGCGATGGGGTTCCGT
>JAXIHJ010000155.1:0-8924 GCA_034189755.1 Planctomycetota bacterium | reverse complement strand
CCCAGCTTGTTTTATCGGGGTTCTTCCGGGCCAGCTCGGCTTGGGCCATTTCATGCTTGATGGCTTCGATATTTTCCGCTGTTACCCCGGCCTTGCCGCCGGCCAGGGACGGTTCAGCCAGCCAGTCGTAGATGTTGGTCAAAAGGCGAAAGCCGCCGGCTTCGAGAATAAAACCCTTGGCGTAGAGATTATGATAGCCGTCCGTTATGAAGTAGCGGGCGTCGGTGGTGAACAGGACTATTCTCCCGGCCCTGAAATTTCTTACCGCCAGAAGCGGCGGCTCGGAAGTATAAACGCCGGCTATCTTCTTGCCCCGCCCCAGCGGCTCGAATTGATACGAGCAGGCCGTCTTTTCACCACGGATGATAATCCGCCAGTTGTCATCCACCTTCATGGGAAACGTCCTTACCCAGTGGTCGTATTCACTCAGGGGATACCATATTTTCGCCAGGCCTTCGGTTACGGGATGGGGTTTGACGTTTTTCGTCCAGCAGTATTTGAAGTCGGAGAACCGGTGAATGGTCTTAAGGTGTTCCTTGTCCTCAATCCTCTCGTTGTAGATTTCCGCACCAAGCAGTTTCAGGAAACTGTTGACGTGCTTGTGAAACTCCGGGTAGGTGTACTCGTTTGAACCGGGCATAATGAGCAGTCCACCGCCGGCGGCTGTAAACTTCGTAATCATGCGGTTGACTTTATCGGTAAAGGGGCTTTGGCCGCAGTTGACGATCGGGTGTATAAGGGCCACGACGTTGTAATCGGAAAGTTTCTCTTCGCTCAGCTCGTCGTAATGGCAAAGCTCGCCCCAGTATCCGGCATCCGTCAGCTTTTTGTGGTACTGCTTGTCTATCTTGTCCAGTCTGCCCCATCCCCAGTAGGTGCTCTCGGAGTGAACAAACAGGATGCGAGGTCTCATTTCAACTTTCTGGCCGGCAGGCGCCAGGCCGGCGGCATCGAGTGAACAGGCTGAAATACAAACCATAAGCAAAAGCACAGCCATAACCCGTCGGGACGTCTCTTTATTATGAATCATTTCACTGCTCCATGAAGCGGTAAATCTGTGTGTTTTCTTTTGTTTTCGGATCGAAGCTCCAGGCCCAACCGTTACTCCTCGGCACCGTAGGCAGGCGTGATTTTATAAAGCGTATCACCAGAAAGGACAAGTAAGTTCCTGACCTCCTTTTTTCATCTTGCGTACAGACGGAGGGAGTGGCGTAAGTAGAAGGCATCCAATAACCCCTCAAGGCACATCTCTCCGGCGACGCTTGGTTCTTGAACGTTCCGGAGGCATGGCGATAATGGAGCAACTTGCTTTTCGGCTGGACTGTTCGCCCAAACTAAGGAACGCCGATGCTTTTTAACTCCTACATTTTCATCTTTGTTTTTCTGCCGATTGCGCTGGCGGGTTTTTTTCTCATCGGCCGGCGCGGCGGGCGGCGGATCGCCCTGGCCTGGCTGGTGGCGTGCTCGTTTTTCTTCTACGGCTGGTGGAACTTCACCTACCTGTCGCTGCTGCTGTTTTCGGTGCTGTTCAACTACGCGGTCGGCGTGTTTCTCGGCTCGCGCGAAGGCGACGAAGGCGGCCGGCCTGTAAGAAAACTCGTCCTTGCCGCCGGCGTGGCCGTCAATCTCAGCCTGCTGGGCTATTTCAAATACGCCAACTTCTTCATCGACCAGTTCAACGCGGTCTTCGGCGGCGGCTTCACCGCCGGGCAGATTATCCTGCCGCTGGGCATTTCATTCTTCACGTTCCAGCAGATTGCCTACCTCGTTGACGCCCACCGGCACCTGACGCGGGAGTATAATTTCCTCGACTATTGCCTGTTCGTAACGTTCTTTCCGCAACTTATCGCCGGGCCGATCGTACACCACAAGGAAATGCTGCCCCAGTTCGCCCGGACCGATATATATCACGTCCGCGCTCGGAATCTTTCGGTCGGCGTTACTATTTTCTTCATCGGCCTGTTCAAGAAGGTCATGATCGCCGACAACCTCTCGCTTTTCGCCGATCCCATTTTTGACGGTGCAGCCGCCGGCACTTCTCCGGCCTTCCTCGGCGCCTGGCTGGGCACGCTGGCGTACACGTTTCAGTTGTACTTCGATTTCTCCGGCTATTCCGACATGGCCATCGGCCTGGGGCGAATGTTCGGCATCAAGCTGCCGATGAATTTCAACTCGCCATACAGGGCCGTTAACATCATCGGTTTCTGGCGGCGATGGCACATGACGCTAAGCCGCTTCCTGCGAGATTATGTTTACATCGCGCTGGGCGGCAATCGCAAAGGCAAGCCTCGCCGCTACATCAACGTGATAGTTACCATGCTGCTGGGCGGCCTGTGGCACGGGGCCGGCTGGACGTTCGTCTTCTGGGGCGGATTGCACGGGCTTTTCCTGGTCGTCAACCACGCCTGGCGGTCGGTCCTAAAACACCTCGGCCGAGACCTCGACCGGCAATCGCGATGGGGGCGAATCCTGTCCATGGTGATAACGTTCCTTGCGGTAGCCGTCGCGTGGGTGTTCTTCCGGGCTGAGAGCTTCGATGCCGCCACGCGCATACTGCGGGCGATGGCCGGCGTGGACGGTTTTAGCACGCTCGCTCCTTTCAGGACCGCGAAATTGGCCATCTGGCTTGTCGTTCTGCTGATGGTCTGCTTCTTCGCGCCCAATACCCAGGAGCTGATGAGCCGCTACCGCCCGGCACTGGCGTTCAAGCCGGAACGGCCCATCCCGGCCTGGCTGAAGTGGCGCCCGATGACGATCCTGGCCGTCGTCCTGGCGGTGATGACCGTTATCACCGTGCTGAACCTTACCAAGGTCAACGAGTTTATCTATTGGCAGTTCTAAACCGATGCGCAATCCGTTCAAAAAATACTTGAAGACCTGGTCGTTCCTGGCGTCCGCCACGTTGGTCGCCTTGGCGCTGTTCAATTTCACCGTCGATCCGTTCCGGGTCTACCGGCTTGTGCTGGGGGAGCAGCTTGATCCTTACAAGAGCCGGCTCGACAGCCGAATAGCCAAGGCGGAAATGCTGTATCACGAAGACTGCAACGTGCTTCTGCTTGGCAGTTCGCGCGTGGAGGTAGGCATTGATCCGGAGCATCCGGCCTGGAATGGCGCGAAAGTGCTGAACCTGGGCCTGCCGGCCGTGAATATGCTCGAAACGCAGAAGGTGCTCCGTTTCGCCCTAGAGAACACCAGCCCTAAAAAGATATTCCTGCTGGTCGATCTTTACATGTTCAACAAGACAGCCCACAACAGTCAGGACTTTGGGCGCTCGAGGTTCAACCCAGGCGGCAATATCTTTCGATACCACATGGAGAATTTGCTCAGCGTCTACTCCACCGAATCTTCCTGGCGGGCCGTTAAATACCGCATCCGCGGGCGACGCAGCAAGTTCACGTTGCTCGGCTTCCAGGATCGCCGGAAGATGCTCCTGAAAGTCAGCCCCAAAGTCGCTTTTGAGAAAACGCTCAAGTTCTTCATCAAAGACTCATCACTGTACGGCGACTATGTATATGACCCCGAGGCCGTAGACGCCTTTCGTCAGATTGTGGCCGCCTGCCGGCAGCGGAACATCGAGTTGATTGTCGCCATCGGCCCGGTCCACTGCACGATGCTGGAGGCTATCGGCGAGCTTGGGCTTTGGGACCTCTTCGAGGACTGGAAGCGCGACCTTGTCGGCGTGCTGGCCGAAGACGCCCAGCCGATTCCCTTGTGGGACTTCACCGGCTACGTCGGCTACGCAGCCGAGACGATACCGGAGACATCCTCTACGGAAGCCGACATGAAGTGGTACTGGGAATGTTCACACTTCAAGAGCGAACTCGGCAGCAAGATGCTGCATCGGATATTCAACCTGCGGGGCGAGAAAGTCCGCGATGACTTCGGCGTGGCCCTTACGGCAGCTAACATCGAGCGGCGCCTCTTCAAAATTCGCGCGGACCGCGAGGCCTACGCCGCCAGCCATCGGCGGCAGGTCGCACTGGTCCGACGCCTTATAGAGCAGCGAAAGTCCGTTCGGGACGGCGCCGAATAAGGAGACCGGCCTCAGCATGAAAGTTTCCCAGGGGCGAAACCCGTTCAGGCCTTACCTGAAGACCTGGTTGTCGCTGACGGCCGTGGCGCTGTCGGCGGTCGGGCTGTTCAATCTCGCCGTCGATCCGTTCAGGGCGTATCGGCTTGCCTTCGGCGGTCGGCTTGACGCTTATAAGTCGAAAATGAATACGCGCACCGCCAAGGCGGAGTTGCTGCAGCACGACGCCTGTAACGTGCTGCTGCTGGGCAGCAGCCGGGCGGAGATGGGCGTTGACCCTCTGCTGCCCGACTGGGGCGCGAGGCGGGTTTACAACCTGGCCCTGGAAGGTACAAACCTGTACGAGACCACATACGTGCTTCGCTACGCACTGCGCAGCGGCGAGGTGAAGAAGGTCATCTTGTTTGCCGATTTCCTTATGTTCACCGAGTCGCGCACCGTCGGCGGCGATTTTGAAAAGTCGCGATTCAACCCCGAACGCAATGTCGTTGAGTACCATCTCGATAATGTCCTGAGCATGTACGCTACGAAGTGTTCGTTCCGGGCCTTGAAAGATTGCGCGCAAGGTAAACGCACTCAGATGAGGCCCCACGGGAACATCATCATCAGCCGGGCGATGAAAGCCGTCGATCACCAAGCCGCCATGGAGAAGGTCATCGGGCGTTTCCTGGCGGATCCTCAAACTTACGGCAGCTATGTGTACGGGCCTAGTCGGATTAGTCTGTTCGGCGAAATGGTCCGGCGGTGCCGCGACCGAGGCGTCGAACTGATGGTCGTGATCCTGCCGGTGCACGCCCTGCAATTGGAGGCCATCCGGGCAGCCGGGCTGTGGGAAACGTTCGAGACGTGGAAGACCGACATGGTCAACAGCCTGGCTGACGATGCCGACGCCCACCGGCGGGCCAAGCCGTTCGTGCTGTGGGACTTCACCGGATATTCCGGCATCGTCGCCGAGCCCGTGCCGGCCAAGGGCCAAACCACCGTCAGGATGAAATGGTTCTGGGAATCGTCTCATTTCAAGAAAAAGCTGGGCGACCTGGCTATCTGTCGAATCCTCGCGCAGGCGCCGCCGGGCGGGGAAATGCCGGACGACTTCGGAGTAAAGCTCACACCGGCGAACATCGCATCTCACCTGGCTCGCATCCGTGCCAACCGCGAAGCCTACGCCCGCAAGCACCCCGAACACATTCAAATGGTTCAAAAGCTGGCGAGGGAGGCTCGCGCCAAGAGGTGAGCCTTACCAAGGCAATCCGGAAACCGGCCGGAAGAACTTGTCGGGGGCCGGCGGATGCTTTAGAATCACCCGGGACGTTCTGATTCGATAGGAAAGCGGCAAAAGCCCCGGGCGGCGATTGGTGTCGTCGTTCCAAAGCCGGAAGCAGGACCATGGCCAACAGGATCATTGCCTTTTGCCACATACCCAAAGTCGCCGGTTCAACTCTGCGGTATCTTCTGTGCAGACATTTCGGCATCCGGCACGCTTGCCTGTATGACCCCAGACATGCACCACGGCGGGAGTATTTTCCAAGAGACCTGCGAGTGGACATCAAGGTTTATCCTTTCGTAGAAAGTCTTGCCGGTCATCATCTTCGACCTTACGTGAACTTCGAGGAGTTCGAGGATCGCTTGGCCTGGTACACCGTCTTGCGCGATCCGATTAAGCGGTTCGTTTCTCAGTACACTTACACCGTCGAGCGGCTACGCAAGCTGACGGACTTCCGGACGTGGATGCGGACCGAAGCCAAAAGCAATCTCATGGTCCGTTTCATGGCCGGTTGCGAAGACCTGGAACGGGCAAAGGAAACATTGGCCGGGAAGGTCAAATTCGTGGGTCTAACGGAAAAGTTTAATGAGTCACTGGTCTTGATGCGGCACGTGCTGGAGCTTGAGGAGTTCAATGTTTCTTATCCTCGGCCCATGAATACGTCGGCCCGCCGAAAGGGAAGCCTGCAGCATGATGTCATGGCGAACTTCGATGAGTTCCGCGACGAGGTGATTGAGATGAACCGCCTGGACATGGAGCTGTACGATTTCGCTGTAAGGGAAATTTGGCCGGAGCAGGCGGCGAAGTACGGCCAGAAGAAACTGAAAGAGGATGCTGCCGAACAATGCCGGCCGCGGAGAATGGGCTTTCTCGAACTCATGCGTCTCGGCGGAAGCGCCGCCTATAACAACCTGGTTTGGAAACCGTCCAGGTGGTTCGACCGGGACCGGTATAAGGACATCCACACATCTATCATGCAATAAGCTCCTACGACCTGGAGCGGAACGCCGAGGTCAGCAGGGCCGACCACTGACGCAACTGGCGCAGTCTAAAAAGTCCCAGCGACGATGCCGCCAGCAGCCAGGCCGGAACCGCGAAACACCGGCCATAAGGCAGCCAGGCCACGACAGCCACCACCGCAAACACCGCCAGCGTACGCACAAACGAACCGGCTGCGATGTCTCCGACCAACCGGCGCGATACACACATCACGAGTACGGCGTTGACTATAATGGCTGCACAAACCGTCCATGCGGCCCCCTGCGCTCCGTGTATCCTGATAGCCCAGGCCGCCAGCGCCGCGAGCAATATATATCGCAGAAGTTCCAGCAGCGAAATGACACGGACCTTACGCATCGCCATAAGAACCTGGTGAAGCTGCTGGGTGTAGTTCTCCAGCCCGACGCCAACAGCAAGCACCAGCAGCACCGGCAACGCGGAAACGTATTCCGCTCCGTACATCCATTGCAGCAGAACCGAACCCGTCGTGCAGTAGAACGCAAAGACAAAGGTCGCGATCATTCCCACACATCGCGTTACCTGTTTCAGCATGGCCGTTGCCTCGTTTGAATCAGCACCGGCCGAGGCGTCGATATGTGCCAGGCGCGGGAAAATAGCAGTAGCCGTAGCGATCGAGACCAGGCGAGAAACAAACGCCAGTGAGTAGCAGACCTGAAAAAAACTCACCTGCTCCGGAACTTGCCATACGCCCAGACAAAACTGAGTGACGAACGGCAGGGCGAACATGGCCATGAAGGGAACGTGGTAAGGAACGGCCTCGGCGATGATATGCAGGGACCGCCGGATTGCCTGTGGCTGGATCCGCACGCGAAAGGAAAACGCCCTTCCGATTCGGCGCGTGTATGCAACAGCCAAAATCGCCGCCAGGCCGTAAGCGCCGATCCATCCGACAAAAATCCAGATTACATCCTTGCCTGTTGCTGCGCAAATCAGCAGCCAGACCAGCTTGGCTGCTTCCGCCGCGGGCATAAACAGCGCTATTGCCCCCATCCGCTCGAAGCCCACGTAGATCATGATGCAGATGCGTATGATCGCGTGTAATAAAACCCATGCTCCGGCGACACGCACGGCCGTTGCGCTGATGTCGTCAAAAGCCGACGCCAGCGGCCCGGCAAACGCCATCATGCCAAGGACAAGGACAACCGCGAAAAGCAGTTGTACGGTTACCAGCCCGGAGATGACCTGCCCCAGCCTTTCCGGTTCGATGGCACGTTGGCGGGCAATGAGCCGGACGCCCACCTTGCTGGCCAAACCCAGGTCGCTAACGGCAATCGTTACAGCCGCAATCGAGACCACCAGAACAAAGCCGCCGTGGGCAGCGGCGCCATAAGACCGGATTACGATCAAGTTTCGCAGAAACATGCAAAAATTTGAAACCACGATGGCTATGAGCAGATAGAAAATGTTCGTCGCCAGGCAATTGTTGGCAGGATCCGCGACCGGTGTCGATTTGTCGTCATCCGTATTCAAAGTAACTCTGGACTTTCTCTCGCGCCGACGGGCACTGTGGACGTAAAAGTTACGGGCAATTGAACGGCATTCTGTCAGGGACTCTAAGGAACCGTCGCCGGTAAGTCCACTTCAAATACTTGCACGCGCCATACGTTCCAGGCATGATACTGGTTGGTCCGCCCGTTAAAATAACACCCCGGGAAGAAGGTGCGACATGAACTGTCCGAGATTGTGGTTTGCCGTCGCCGTTACCGCCGGCCTGGCGGCTGCGGCGTGTCTCATGGCGAACGATTCGTCGAAACGCTCTCCGCTGCCGGCGCCGAAAGGGGAAGGAAAAATGTCACTTGAGCAGTCTCTTAATAAGCGTCGCTCCGTTCGCCGTTTTAGTCCCGGAGCACTCAGCCGTCAGCAGATCGCCCAGTTGTGCTGGGCCGCCCAGGGTGTCAGCGACCCCGAACGAGGCTATCGGACCTGCCCGTCGGCCGGGGCGCTGTACCCGCTGGAACTCTACATCGTTACCGCAGCGGGCGTCGAACATTACATCCCCGATCGCCACGTGACGGAAAAGCACCTCGACGGCGACCTGCGCCGCGATTTGCAAGCCGCGGCGATGGGGCAGTCCTGCGTGGGCCAGGCCCCTGCAACGTTTGTCTTTACCGCCGTCGTATCACGCACGCAGCGCAAATATGGCCAACGGGCTGAGCGATACGTCTGGATAGAGGTCGGCCACGCGGCGCAAAACCTGCTTCTCCAGGCCACCGCCATGAAACTCGGGGCTGTGCCCGTAGGAGCCTTTCAGGACAAAGAGATCGCCAAGGCACTTTCGCTTCCCGCCGACCAGGCGCCGCTGTACCTGATACCCGTTGGCATGCCCAAATAGTGGCCGGCGGTTTCCTGCTCAGGGCAAGACCCGCGCCCAATTCCACCCGATTGCGCCCAGTTGCGCCCAATTGCGCCCAGTTGCGCCCAATTGCGCCCAATTGCGCCCAGTTGCGCCCAGTTGCGCCCAATTGCGCCCAAACCGTTTTTTGCGTAAGCCGCACAGCACAAAACACTTAGCTATTTTTGGGGTTCCAAAAACCGCCTTTTTGAAATTTTTCAAACATTGGGGTTTTTGAGCAGTGGTTCGCTAACCCGTTGCCTGCAAAAGCGTTCCGT
>JAXIHJ010000154.1:0-30557 GCA_034189755.1 Planctomycetota bacterium | reverse complement strand
AAAACGGGGCGAGACCTTCCGTCGCTGTTGGCCGAACTGCCTGTCGTGGCCGGTTCCGGTCGGCCGTTCCGCTACAAGCCGGAAGGCGGGCGAACCATTCTGGACGTTACTGCAAACAAAACTTTCAAGGCCGGGGGTAATGGTTTGCGATTTCCGGGCTGGTGACGTATGATCCGGGCGGTCAGCTAGGTAACTATTACGTCTGGTCGCCGTAGCGGCAAGACAGGCGTCTTCCCGCCCACTAGAAATCGCAGGGGTTAACCCAGAAATGGCCATCCCACGCACAGCTCCCCTCGTCTGCCTCGTATTGTTCGCGTCGGTCCCCGTCGGGTGTTCTGGGCCGGTGCAATCACCACGGGGATTCGATGACGAAACAATTATTCAGAAGCAGGTTGACGCATTGGGCGAAAAAGGCGGGACCGTTCAACTCGAAGCCAGGGTTTACCTTATCAATAATTGCATCGTCTTGCGCGACAATATAACCGTCCGGGGCGCCGCAAGAGACAAAACGATTATCCGCCTGGCGCCGAACAGGCCCAAAAGAGACGAGTGTGTCGATGGCGCCGTCTTTCGCACCGCCAACTACAATGAGAACAAGACGCCACAGGGAAATCACGATATTGCCATCAAGGACCTCACCATCGACGCCGATGCCTCCCGTAACAAGTGGATTGGCGAGGGCGTATTGCTGGCCAACTGCTACAACTACCGCCTGGAGAATCTACGCATAATGAACTGCCGGGGCTTCGCGGGTATATATACCAACCCCTGCCACATGGCGGCCAGGAAGAAAATCCCCTACCGGAACTACATCGTCAACTGCATTGTCGAGGGCAACCAGCCCGCCAACGACAGGGATGCGCCCTACGGCCACGGCATCTACGTAACTGCCTGGGACAACAACAACGTGCTGATCAAGGGCAATATAGCCCGCAATAATCATGCTTCAGGCATTCATCTCGAAGACGGCGTTAAGTACATTGTGATAGAGGACAACCAGTGCTATGACAACGGGCAGTATGGCATTTGGATTACCGTTGTGGGCCACAGTATCATCAGGGGCAATGAAATATACGGCAATACCAAGGGCATCCAGATTGTCTACGGCTATTATCTTCTCGTGAGCGACAACAAGATTTACGAAAACGGTCTGGAGGGCATTTACGTCGGGGCCTGGGGGATGTTGATGCACTCTCGATACAACCCGCCGTCTGAGGCCGGCACAACGTTGGACAAGTTTATTTTGAAAGGCAGGCCTGCGGATGAAAGCCGTAACGTCATAATCGGCAACGTTATCAAAAATAACAATCAATATTTTGTGGATGCCGGAGCCGGCGTACACGTTGAGATGAAGGCCAACACGATAGCCTTTAACACCATTTACGACGATCAGGCCGACAAGACCCAGTTTATCGGCATCATCACCTATGCTCCGGACAACGTCATCATCAACAACTACCTGAGGCCCAATGCCTACAAGAACGGCGATGTCGCTGAAATGAAGATGAAAAACCTCTACATACCATTCGATTATGACAGGTCCTGGACGCCGGAGAATCTGGTAGGCAAATACTGAAACCTCGTTGTCTGTGGAAGCCGGCGTGAGCCGACCGGTCCAATTGCAAATCTCAGACCTTCCCCAGGATAATCCCGTGCGTCGGCGGGGCCGGCCAGAACGTAACCCATGAATTGATCTTGATCTTCCTGGTCTGGGACGGCTTGTGTTCCAGCAGCGAGACGACGACCGGCACGCCGGCGTCCACGGCGATGGCATGATGCCCGTCGTTGGCGATAACCTTGCCGTTGACCGGGCTGCACGCGACGAAGATTCGCCGGCAGTGGCTTATCCGCTGGCACTTGCCGCGCGGGATGAGCTGGAACGTCAGCTCGTTTCGCGTGCCGGCGTCGGCGGCGGCCGTCGCGGCGTGAATGATCACCTGCAATTCGTCCTCCACGCCGATGCGCTTCTGGAGCGTCTTGCGCTTGATGTCCAGCAGGACCAGGTCGATGTAGCTGCCCGGCCGCTGCATGTCGAACGTGTTGGGCGGAACACGCAGAGTGAACATCGGGCCGATCAACCCGCTGTTGTCAATCGCCACAAGCCGGCCACGCACGGCGTAGGTCTCATCGTTCAGCAGTTTGGCCATGGTCGTTTCTCCGCGGGCCTGCCGCGTCCGCTGCATTATACGCCCGGCTACGCGCCGCCGACAAGAATCTCCGCCGGTATAAGATTTACCGCCCATTTAGGCCGGTGCCCGCGGCAAATTCGCCCGCCTCGCACTGGGACTTCTTTAATCCAGGCTATACCACCTCGCGGTTTTCCTCCTCGTGCCGCGAGTGCTCCAACTGGCTTCGGGCCTCGTCCTGGCGGCGATGGTTGATGCTGAGCTTCTTGGAATACAGCCGGTAGACGTCCGGGCACGAAAGGCCCAACAATTGGCAGATGCTGACCCAGAAAAACAACATGTCGATCGCCTCGACGCGGGCGTTCTGTACGTCTTGCAATTCGTACTGGCGGCCCTGCCTGGCCTCGTCGTACCAGTGCTTCCAGGCCAGGCATTCCTTCAGTTCGTGGCATTCGGCTGCGAGGGCGTCAATGTAGTTCTTCAGCGCCCTGCCAACCTCAAGCCGCTCGGCGGCGGCCGGCCCACCGTCGTGCTCCGCGGCAGCCAGCGCCGAACCAAGCGACAGCGTGTCGAAGCCGGCCCGCTTGTTCAGCTCCGCCTGCAGCTTCCAAATCTCCTCGAACGATTCGACCGACGATTGAGTCATTTTCAGCTCCTTCCGGTTCCTTTTGCGGATTGTAGCCTCCGGCGCATCGCCCGACAATCTGTTTCAATCACCTTGCAGATTGCGGCTGTTGCTGATAGCTTTTATAGACCATCTCGCCGCCCGGCAGCTTGGACTGGGAGGCAAGCGGCATCCGACGGAGACAACCGTGCCCGCAAACGTACAACATTATATGTATTGGTGGCAGTTGCCCATGTTGGGGGTCTTTATCATCGGCTGGCTGCTTGGCGGCGGGTACCTGCTGCTGCGATCGATGGGAAAGCAGCCGCTGAATCCGGCGGCCAAGCTGCCGCGATGCGTGGGCGCTGCGCTGCTGGCAGGTTTGGCCGGCGCCTTTTCCGGCGGTGTGCTGTATATGTTGCTGGCCGCAATCGGTAAAGGGCTGGGAGTGAACCTCGGCGCACTCGGCACCATCGTTGCCGTCGCTGCGATGATTGCGGTCGGCTATCTGGTAATCTACGCGATGTTCAACCTGCCTTTCGGCAACGTCTTGCGGGCGGCCGGGCCGGCAATTTTCGGCACTATTCTGCTGGCTGTGGTCATAGGCGCAGCGGCGGCGATACCGGCGCGTTATGCGACCCAAGCCAGGCGTCGGCGAGAGATGGCAATACACCGCCTCCAGCGCATCCATCGGGCAATACTCATGTACGAGATAAAGACCGGCCGGTCGCCCAAAACGCTAAGTGCTTTGACAGAAGAGCATTACATCGACGCCTCCGCCTTGCGGCACCCCTGCGCTCCCCAGTCGGCCGTCGGCTACTTCTACCTTCCGGCACGCTCAGTGCCGTACATGGAACAAACCAAGGCCGTCCGGGTGTGCGAGCTTGTGCCGAGCGGCGACGGCCGCCTGCTGCTCTTTGCCAACGGACGCTGCCGATGGTATTCCAGTCGGGAGGCGCAAAGGATTCTCGACCTGCCCGAAAACGCGGCGTTCGCCTCGGCACTCGCAGCAGCCCGGGCAAACTAGCGCATAGGTCCATGCACCACCGGCGCCCCGGCGGGGCGGACAACCTGCTCGAACACAATGTGCGGATTCGCTGGAGAGTTTGTCTTTGTCTCAGGACGCGCTGATGCGGACCTTGCCCGCCGCATGGCCGCCAGACTCATTCACCGTGGGCCGGACGAGCAAGGCGCCTTCCTGTCCGCCGACGGGCGATGCGCCATGGGCTTTCGCCGCCTGGCGGTGATAGACCCGCCCGGTTCGCACCAGCCTATGAGCAGCGAAGACGGCCGACTCACCATCGCGTTCAACGGTGAGATCTACAACTTCCAGGCACTGCGGTCCGAGCTGAGCGGCCAGGGCGTGAACTTTCGAACCGCAGGCGATACCGAGGTCCTGCTTCAGCTCTATCACCGCGACGGGCTGGACATGTTCGACAGGCTGGAGGGCATGTTCGCCTTCGTCCTGTTCGACTCACGGGCCGGCCGGGTGCTGCTGGCGCGCGACCGTCTCGGCCAAAAGCCCCTGTGGTATACACTCCTGCCGGACCGAGTCGTCTTTGCTTCCGAGGCCAAGGCACTGCTGGCACATCCGCAGATTGACCGCCAAGTGGATTCGCTTTCTGTAACTCATTATATGACAAGTGGTTATATTCCATCACCCCGGAGTATCTGGCGTGGTGTTCGCAAGCTGCCGCCTGCCCATTGGCTGGTTTTACCCTCAGACGGCGCTCGGCCGCAGCCGTACTGGCAGCCACAGGCCAAGCCGCCCGGCGGCTCAGGCCGCGACCTGGTCCTGCATGTCCGCCAGTCGCTGACCGATGCCGTGGCGAGTCATATGGTCTCGGACGTGCCGCTGGGGGCATTGCTGAGCGGCGGCATTGACTCCGCCGTCGTTGTCGCCCTGATGAGCCGGGCTGCCGGCGCCGCCGGCGGCGTTCGCACGTTCACAGCCAGCTTCGACGAGCCGGAATTCGATGAATCCGCCGCCGCATGTAAAGTCGCCGCCCATTGTGGCACCGACCACACGGAACTGCCGATCCGTCCGCTGGCCGACAACGTGCTCGATGAGCTGGTCGCAATGTACGACGAACCGTTCGCCGATTCCAGCGCGCTGCCCACGCTGCTTATCTGCCGGGCGGCCCGCCGGCATGTAACCGTGGCCCTGACCGGCGACGGCGGTGATGAGGTCTTCGCCGGTTATGACCGCTACCGCGCTATGCACCTGGGCCAGACGCTTCGGCCTTGGGAGTACCTTGGAACTCGCATTGCCGCCGCCGTCCTGCGGCCATGGGCCGGCCACAACGAGCGGAACAGGGCCAGACGCTTTTTGCGTTTCGCTGATAGCTTGACGTATCCTCCGCCTGTACAATACTTTACGCTCCGCCGCCTGTTCGGGCCGGATGGGTTGGCAAGGCTGCTGACCGACGACTACGCCGCCCAACTCGAGATGGATGCGCCGGTGAGGTGGTTTTGCGATCTCTACGAAGGCGGCGACTGCAACGACGACGTCGCCCGTGCCCAGCGGCACGACATGCTGACGTACCTGCCTGACGACCTGCTGGTCAAGACGGACATCGCGTCTATGGCCTGTTCGCTGGAACTTCGCGCGCCCATGCTGGACCATCGCCTAATCGAGCTTGGCCTGTCGCTGCCGGGCGAGCTGAAGCTCGACCGGCGGCGTGGCAAGAAGGTTCTCCGCGAGGCGTTCGGCGATATGTTGCCGGCGAGCGTTTTTCGCCGACCCAAGCGAGGTTTCGCCGTGCCGCTGGGGCGCTGGCTGCGGCGTGAGCTGCGGCAGGTAATGCTGGATACGCTGCTGGATCCGGCATTTTTGCGTCGGGGCATCTTCCGCCGCGATGCCATCGAGGGGCTCATCAACGACCACCTTTCGGGCCGCGACGATCACCGCCATCGGCTCTGGGCACTGCTTGTATTGGCACGCTGGCTGGCGCTGCAAAATGCGGCAGTCTGACGCCCGGCTGTCGTTCCGGAGTATCTCGCCGCAAGCTTGTTCCACGTGGAACAGGCCCGGTATCTTGGAAAAATCTGCCTCGCTGTGGTGAAATTACTTGAATACGCCATTTCATAGGTTAGACTGCATGCCTGAATCGTGTTCCACGTGGAACAAACTGCCAATGCAAGTTTCGCCCTGTTGCCGCAAATAACGGGAAAGGAAGCCCATAATGGCCAAAAACGCCAAATCCGCCCATCCCAAACCTCGTCTGGGTCGGGGCCTTTCGAGCCTGATTCCACATTCCGCCCCCTCGCCTGACGACGACAAGGAATACCAGCACGTTACAGGCCTGCCGCCGGCATCCACGCCGACGGCCGTGCCCATCTCGGGTCGCGAAGGCGAGCCGTTGGAGATCGGCATAGACCAGATTTGTCCCAACCCATACCAGCCTCGCCGCGAGTTCGACGCCGAGGAGCTGGCCGAACTTGCCGACAGTATCCGCCAGCAAGGCATCCTCCAGCCGCTGATCGTCGCACCGGCCGGCGACGCCGCAGCCGACAAGCCCTACGTCCTGATCGCCGGTGAGCGCCGCCTGCGGGCAGCCGGCGAGGCGGACCTCTCGACCGTCCCGTGCATCGTCCGCCAGGCGTCCGGCCAGCAGATGCTTGAATGGGCATTGGTGGAAAATATCCAGCGAGCCGATCTGAACTGCGTCGAACGCGCCGAGGCCTATCGTCAATACATAGACCGCTTCGGCCTGACGCAGCAGCAGGCGGCCGAGCGGCTGGGGCAGCCCAGGGCTACCGTCGCTAACTACTTGCGAATACTAGACTTACATCAAGATATTCAGCGTCTGCTCGCTGCCGGAGAGCTTACCTTCGGCCACGCGAAGGTGCTGGCCGGCCTGCAGGCTGCGCCGGGCCGCCAGCTCGCCCTGGCCCGCAAAGCCGCCCGCCGCAGCCTGTCGGTCCGCCAGTTGGAGGCGCTTGTTTCGGCCGAGCCATCCCACCACAAGCCGGCCCAGCGGCACGGCACAACCAAGCCGGCCTACCTGCTGGACGTCGAAGAGCAGCTCACGCGGGCTGTCGGCACGCGCGTAACGATACGCCCCGGCCGGGCCAAACACACCGGCCGAGTCGAGATCGAGTACTATAACCTCGACGAGTTCGACCGCATCGCAACCGCACTCGGCGCGAAACTGGAAAGTTAATCGGGCAAGCGCAGCCGGCGGCGGCCTGGACGCAAGGCCGGAAAGGTGCGAAGAGCCGGTATAATACGGACATGACAAAGACGCGTCAGGCCGTTTTGGAAATGCTCCGCCGCAAGGCTACGAAAATGCCGACCGGCGCCGGCGTGTACCTGTTCAAGGACTCAGCCGGGCGTCTGTTGTACGTCGGCAAGGCCAAGAACCTTCGCAGCCGGGTCGCGAGCTACTTTCAGCCGGCGGCCGACCTGCTGACCGCCCGCGGGCCGGACATAAATCGCATGGTCGAGCGGCTTGTCGCCGACATCGACTTGCTCGAATGCGACAGCGAGGTCGAGGCGCTGCTTCGCGAGAACCGGCTGATCAAGGACACCCAACCTCCGTTCAACGCTAGGCTTAAGGACGGCAAGAGCTTTCCCTACCTCCAGATTACCACGCGTGAGGATTTCGCTCGTGTCTCGATTACCCGCGCCCCGCGTCTGCGCAGCGCGAAGCTGTATGGCCCGTTCGTATCGGTCAAGGACCTGCGTGCGGCGCTGCCGATGATGCAGCGGGTATTCAAGTTTCGCACGTGCAACCTGGATATCTCCGACGGCGATGAATCCCGCCGACAGTTTCGGCCGTGCATCCTGCACAACATCAAGCAGTGCACCGCACCGTGCGCTGGGCGGGTCTCGAAGGCCGACTACCGCGGGCAGATCGCCAGGCTGCGAGATTTTCTGGAATCGAAGGGTTCGAAGATTCGCCGCGAGCTGACGGCTGAGATGGCCCGTGCAGCAGAGGCGCTGGCATTCGAGCGTGCGGCGGAACTTCGCGACCAGTCGCGGGCGCTGGACGGCCTGCAAAAACGCGGGCTTGTCCACGAGCACGAGCAGCCTGAGGTGTTCTACATTGATCCCGCCGAGGGCCTGGCGCGCCTGGCTGAGGTGCTCGGCCTGGCTGCGGCGCCGCGGACGATCGAGGGCGTCGACATAGCCCACCTGGCCGGCGGCGAAGCGTGCGGTGCGACAGTGTGTTTTATCGACGGCAGGCCTCTGAAGAGCGCCTACCGCCGCTACAAGATCAAGACGGTCTGCGGCGGCGACGACCCCGCCTCGATTGGCGAGGTTCTCCGCCGGCGATACCGCCTGGCTGGAGCGGGCGATGAAATCTTCCCGGATGTTATCCTGATTGACGGCGGAAAGCCCCAGCTCTCTGCGGCGTGCGATGCGTTTGACCGGTTGCAGGCCCGCCCGCCGACGCTCCTGGCGCTAGCCAAGCGGGCCGAGGAAATCTTTACGGTCGGCCGATCCGGCCCGATCCGCCTGCCGCGGCGAGATACGGCACTGAGGCTGCTCCAGTCGGTCCGTGACGAGGCGCACCGTTTCGCCAGGCACTATCATCACATCCTCCGCCGCCGGGCGACTCTTCAGAGCGACAAACCCCTCCGGCGGCGCAATTTTTCGTGAAGTACCCCAAAGGGATTGTTTACAATGAACTGCATGGTCGCGAGGAAATTAAAGTGAACGCGAAACGCACGGGACAAATCGTCGCCTGGGCCTTATTGGGGTTCTTGATAACTGCGGCGTATGGTCAAAGCGCCGATGAGGTCAAGCTTGGCCGGCGTTACAACGACCCGCTGCACGGTTTTTCGCTTCGCCCGCCTCTCGGCGTCGAGCGGAAGCGCGAGTTCTCAGCCGCCACGCTGGTTCAATGGTCCAGGCGAGACCCGAACACGGGCGCCGTCATCTGGACGCTCAGCGTGCACCGGGCCATCGAAAGCAACAAGAAGATCGACCTGGAACCCTACGCCAGCGCCCTGGCCAAGAAGCTTCGGCGCGACGAGAAGTTCAAGATCGCATCCCTCAAGCTCAGCCCGGTCGCCGGCAAGGCGGCTATCCATTTGCAGGGCGTCGCCGTCGGTGCGCTGCCGTGGTGGCAGTGGCAGGTGTGGGTTTGGGCCAGGCCGGGCGAGTTCCTCGTATTCAAGATGACCGGCCCGGCTGACGCCAAGGACCGCTTTAGCGCCATCTTCCGGGCGGTATTGGACACACTGCACATCACCGACCCCCAAACCGGCCAGGCTGAGCGAAAGGCCAATCTCCGGCGCGGCCAGGGGTTTCTCGACGGCTTAACCAGCGAGAAACTCAACAAGGCCGTCCGGGGCGAACCGAAGTGGTATTTGCTCTGGCTGAACGGCAAGGAAGTGGGCTTTATGCGTGTGGCCGAGTCAAGTGCCCGGCGTGACGGGACTGAAGGTGTTCTGGTTAAGACATGGGTCAGGCTTTTGATTCCCAACGACCAGCTCCGGCTGCTGAAGCGGGAGATGTTCGCCACGGCCGACCGCTCGCTGGAACGCTGGACCAATCGGCTTCAGATCGGTTCTGGCCAGCAGGCCAAGCAAATGAGCGAGGAAGGCATCAAGCAGGCCAACCTCATAGTTTGCAACGTGTTACAGGGAGGGCAGTCCCGCCCGCTCAAGAAGCAGGTTCCGCACTTAATCTATCTGCCGCGGGCGCTGGGCCAGCTCCTGCCGAGGCTGATCGACCTTAATAAACCCGCCGCCTACGCCTTTGCGGTTTACACCAGCGAGACCAACAGCTTCGACATGCGGACCTTTACGGTGTTCGGGACCGACCGGATCACGGTCGGCAATCGGCACGTACAGGCCGTCAAGGCAACCGACCAGGCCGCCGCGGACGCCGAAGCGGCCACGCTTTGGCTGGACGCCGACGGCAATCTGCTGCGAATGCAGACTGCCGACGGCATGACGATGACTCCGGCCAGCAGCGACGCCGTCCTGCGGCGGTTCCCGAAGGCCGTCGCAGCCATCAAGGCCATGGGCAAGTGAGGACAGGAGTTTCCGATGGCCGGCAATGATCTATACGACGTAATCATCGTTGGTGCAGGGCCGGCTGGACTGGCGGCGGGGCTTTACGCCGCACGCGACCGCTACAAGACTTTGCTGCTGGAACGCAGCGGCCTGCCCGGCGGGCAGATTATGCTGACCGAACACGTCGAGAACTATCCTGGCCACGTCCAAATCCCCGGCCCGGAGCTTATCGAGCAGATGAAACAGCAGGTCGAGCGGTTCGGCGCTGAGATTGCCGCGGGCCAGGCCGTCACCAGCCTGAAATCGCTGGGTAAGTTGGAATTCGAGGTCGGGGTCAACAACGGCGAGAAAACCTACCACAGCCGCGCGCTAATCCTGGCGCCAGGCAGCGACTACCGCCGGCTCGGCGCCCCCGGCGAAGCCGACCTCCGCCAGGCCGGAAAGGTAAGCTATTGCGCCACTTGCGACGGGGCGTTCTACCGCGACAAGCACGTGCTGGCCGTCGGCGGGGGAAACACCGCCGTGGAAGATACCGTCTACCTGGCCACGCGATTCACGAAAAAAATCACGCTGATCCACCGCCGCCGGGAGTTCCGCGCACAAAAGGTGCTCGTCGAGCAGCTCCGCGAGACGGCCGGCCAAAAAGACATCGACATCAAGCTGCCATACGTGCTGGCTGAGATTGTCGGCAACGCCGACGGCACTGAAATTGACCACGTGAAGATTAAGAACGTTGAGACGGACAAGATCGAAGAGCTGAAGGTTGACGGAGTGTTCGTCTTCGTCGGCATGACCCCCAACACGTCCTGGCTTCGCGGCGTCACGGAGATAGACGAGGCCGGCTACATCGCCGCCGATCCGCTGACGATGAAGACCCCCACGGCCGGCGTGTTCGTAGCCGGCGACTGCCGCCGACACGCCGCCATGCAGCTCGCCACCGCGTGCAGCGACGGCGTCATCGCCGCCATGCAACTGAAAGCCTATTACCAGGACCCCACAACCTGGATCTGCGAAACCTGCCAGGAGCAAACCGGCGGCTGGTAGCCGTGACGGACGGTGGCGACTCAGGACGCCTTCCGCAGCCGTTTTCTTTTGGTCGCCGGTTCAGCCGGAGGCGGCACGAAGAATATCTCACCGCAGGCGGCGCAGCGGACCCGCTGGCCACGCATCTGTTCGGGTACGGTCAACATGACGCGACATTTGGGGTTCAAGCAGCGTAGCCTCACGGATGACATCACTTCCTCCTTACGTCTTACGCTTATTTCATCGGCGATGCGGGCGGCGTGCTTGAGGGCGAAGAGAGAATTCGGACAATTTTACTCGCTGGCGCGCCGGATGTCGGCGCCGAGGCCTTGCAGCTTGGCCTCGATCCGCTCGTAGCCCCGGTCGATGTGATAAACGCGCGATACTGTCGTCGTGCCGCGGGCGACCAGCGCCGCTATGACCAGCGCCGCCGAGGCGCGCAAATCGCTGGCCATTACCGGAGCGCCGATCAGCCTCTTGACGCCGGTAACAATCGTCGTCGGACCTTCCTTCCGGACATTGGCCCCCATGCGAAGCAGCTCTGCGACGTGCATGAAGCGGTCCGGGAAGATTTTTTCGGTAATTGCGCTGTTGCCGTCGGCCAGGCACAACAGGGCCGTCAGTTGGGCCTGCAAATCCGTCGGAAATCCCGGATACGGCTGCGTGGTGACGTCGGCCGGCCGAAGGTGCCGCACCGAGGCGATTTCCGCCGCAGCGCCGCCGTCGGACGATTCAATGATGGCGCCGATCTGTCGCAATTTGTCCACGACAGCCATCATGTGATCCAGCCTGACGTTTCGCAGTTTTACCTCGCCGTTCGTGGCGGCCACGGCCACCATGAACGTACCGGCTTCGATGCGGTCGGGAATGACAACATGCTCGGCGCCGTGCAGTTGCTCGACGCCGTCGATGATTATCCGAGGCGTTCCCGCGCCGCGGACCTGCGCGCCCATCGCGTTGAGCATGGCGGCCAGGTCTTCGATTTCCGGCTCGCACGCAGCCGATTCGATCACGGTTTGGCCTTCGGCCAGAGCCGCGGCCATCACCACGTTGGCCGTGCCCAGCACGGTCGAGCCGAACGGCCCGCCCAGAAAAATACTCGTGCCGCGGAGCCGCTTGGCCGAAGTTACGATGTCGCCGCCGCCCAGTTCGATATGCGCGCCTATCGCCGCCAGCCCGCGCAGGTGCAGGTCCACCGGCCGAGAGCCGATGGCACAACCGCCGGGCATAGCCACGCGGGCCTTGCGACGCTTGGCCAGCAGCGGGCCTAAGACGCAGATGCTCGCACGCATCTTGCGAACACGGTCATACCTGGCGTGGCTTTGGGTTTCGTCCTCGACGGTGATGTGCAGTCGGCCGGCGGCGTCCCGGCTCACCGCGGTGCCAAGCTCGCCCAGCAGCTCGCCCATACTGCGGACGTCGGCAAGGTCGGGCACGCCGGAAATAATGCTCTCGCCTTCGCCCAGCAGCGCCGCGGCCATAATCGGCAGCGCTGCGTTCTTCGAGCCGCTAATCTCGACCTCGCCTTTCAGCCTAGAACCACCGTTGATGAATAAACTGTCCATAATGACTTCCGAGCCGCTTGAACCGGCTTGCCGTCACCATACCGCGCACCGCGGCGCTTTTGCAACGCCGGGAACGCGAAACGGGTAATCCGCAGCGATTACAGCTCGCTCTTGAGTTTCCTCAGCATCTCGAGCGCCTGGATAGGCGTGAGATTGTCCATGTCGGCGTTTTTCAGTTCGCTTGCGACGCGTGAGGCCGGGGCGGCAAACAACTGCATCTGCGCCGCGGTCTGGCGGGCACGTTCGGCGAGTTCGGGCATGTCAAGTCCCTCGGCCAGGTGGGCCTGCAACTGCGGCAGGATCGCCTTGGCGCGGTCGATGACGTTCTTCGGCACGCCGGCCAGCCTCGCAACGTGCACGCCGTAGCTCTGGTCGCAGCCGCCGTCAACGATCTTGTGCAGGAAAATCACCTCGTCGGCCCACTCGCGGACGGAGACGTTGAGGTTCTTCACGTCGTCCAGCAGGTCCTGAAGCTCGGTCAGCTCGTGGTAGTGCGTGGCGAACAGCGTGCGGCACCCTATCCGCAGGGCGATGTGCTCGCTGACGGCCCAGGCCAGCGCCAGGCCGTCGTAGGTGCTCGTGCCCCGGCCGACCTCGTCGAGAATGACCAGCGAACGGGCGGTGGCATTGTTAAGGATGTTGGCTGTCTCTATCATCTCGACCATGAAGGTGGACAGTCCGCGAGTCAGTTCGTCGGCGGCCCCGACGCGCGTGAAGATGCGGTCGGCAAGACCGATGGTGGCCTGCTCGGCGGGAATGAAGCTGCCGGCCTGAGCCATAAGCACCAGCAGCGCAGCCTGGCGGATGTATGTCGATTTGCCGGCCATGTTCGGGCCTGTAACAATCAGCAGGCGGTCTTTTTCGGCTTCCATGTGAACGTCGTTGGGTACGAACTGCTCGCGGAGCTGCTCGGCGAGCACCGGGTGCTTGCCGGCGACAATGTGCAGGACGTTTTCCTGCGTGATGGTTGGCCGGCGGTAGCCGAGGTCGGCGGCCAGTTGCGCCAACCCGGCCAGCACGTCGAGCCTGGCCAGCGCCTCAGCCGCAGCTTGGAAGGCGCCTGTATACTCAGAAAGCTCCAGGCGAACCTGCTCGAACAGCCTGGCTTCCAGCGATTTGACCCGCTCCTCGGCGGTCAGAACTTCCGACTCATATCGCTTCAGATCATCGGTGATGTAGCGTTCGGCGTTTTTGAGTGTCTGCTTGCGGACGTAGTCGGCGGGCACCTTGTCGGCGTTGGCATGGGTGATTTCGATGTAATAGCCGAAGACCCTGTTATATCCGACCTTGAGATTGCTGATGCCGCTGCGTTGCGCCTGGTCGGCCTGGTATTTGGCCAGCCAGCTTTGCCCGTCGCGCCCGATGCTGCGGAGCCGGTCCAGCTCGTCGTCGAATCTATCGGCGATTACTCCGCCGTCGCGGAGCGTGTTTGGGCAGTCCGGGTCGATGGCCTTGGCGATCAGTTCGGCCGGGCCCGAAAGCCCGCCCAGTTGCGGTGTGAGCTGACCAATGATGTCCGCGTTGCAGTCGGCGACGGTTGCGGCGATTGTCGGCAGCAGTCTCAGGCTCCGGCCCAGCGCTATCAGCTCGCGCGGCCGGACGCGACCCATGGCGATATTCGCGGCGATCCGGTCGATCTGAGAGATGTCAGCCAGCAGTTTTCGCAGGTTTTCCAGCCGACTTCGACCGGCGGCATCGGAAAGCTCCTCGACGGCGTCATGGCGGGCGAGTATGGCGCCGTAGCTTAGCAGCGGGAACGTCAGCCAGCGCTCCAGCAGGCGAGCGCCCATGCCGGTGCAGGTCCGGTCGATACACGCCAGCAGGCTGCCGCTGCGCTTGTTCAATCTCAGTGTGCGGTGGACCTCCAGGCATCGCAGCGTGTTGCCGTCGAGGGCCATGTGGTCCGTCCGGTCGAACTTTCGCAGGCTGAGTATGTGCGCGACCGCGGTTTTCTGCGTCTCGCGCAGGTACTCGATAATCGCCCCGGCCGCCGAGACGGACTCATCCCACCCGTCGAAGCCGAACCCTTCCAGTGTAGCCGACCGGAAGTGCTTTTTAAGTGTTTCGGCCGCCGCGTGGGCGTCGAAGGACCAGTCCGGCCGACCGGTTGGCGAGGCGGCGACTATCTCGCGCAGCTTCCGGCGGAATTCAGGTGTGTCAAAGCCGCCTGAGTCACTGAACAGCACCTCCGCCGGGCGGATGCGGATAAGCTCATCCAGCAGGTTCTCCGCCGAGGTGGTCATGGCCCAGAACGCGCCCGTCGAAAGCTCGACCCATGCGACACCGACAGATTTGCAGTTCTCCCGCTTCGCCGCGAAAATTGCAGCCAGATAGTTACCCTCTCGCTCCGGCAGCATCGTTTCATCGGTCAGCGTGCCGGGCGTTACCAGGCGAACGACCTCTCGCTTGACGATGCCCTTGGCCTTGGCGGAGTCTTCGACCTGCTCGCAGATTGCCACGCGATGGCCGGCTTTAATCAGCCGGGCCAGGTAGCTGTCCAGCGCGTGGTAAGGGATGCCCGCCAGCGGCACGGCCGTCGGGCCTTTGGAGCGGCTGGTCAGCGCCAGGCCCAGCACGCGGGAGGCGGTCTTGGCGTCCTCGTAGAACATCTCGTAGAAGTCGCCCATGCGGAACAACAGTATGTAGCCTTCGTGCTGGTCCTTGAAGGCCCTGTACTGCCTCATGGCCGGCGTATCGAGTTGTGCGGGGCCTGCGGCGCTCATAGTCGAAACTGCGATGATAGGCGACCTCTGGAACCGGAGCAAGTGCAACTCGCCCCCGGCAACAACAACAGCCCACGGAAGGTCTTCCGTGGGCTGTATGCTATAAAAGTTTCCGTCCGCGTCGCCTTTGTTTGGTCAAAGGCCTGGCCGCGGCGTTGTGCACGGTTATTTAGAACTCATACTTGAACTGGAAGCCCCAGACGCAGCCTTCGTGGCTGTTGAGGACCGGCCCGAGGTAGGCCCAGCCTGCGCCGATCGTGCAATGGTCGTTGATGACGTAGGCCACGCGAACGGCGTGCCAGTCGTCCTCGCCTCGAACCAGGCGGCGATAGGCGGCACCAGACGGCCTGTCGTAGGCGTCGTTCTTGTTGCGGTATTCGTAGCCAACCGCCAGCCGGTCGGTAACCAGGCAGACGACGTCCGTTTCGATGGTCCACTCGCAGTCGCCGCCGAAACCGGTGTAACCGATGTTTGAGGCCTGGCTGTTCCTCATGCCGACGGTGAAGATAACCGGCCGGCCGAACAACAGCTCGGGGAACGTCTTGCTGGCATGCAGCGTGTAGTCGATTCCGTTGCACCTGTCCAGGCCGATCGTGGTGAACGTCCCGCTGGAACTGGGGCTGCCGAGGCTGTTGTCAATGCCGCGGAAGCCGCCGTTGAACTTCATCTGCATGCCGGCGACGATCGCCGGAATCGGCATGCCGAAACTGTTTTCTTCAATCAGCAGGCCACGAACGTTGAAGTGGTGCAAATAGACCTCGTGGCGCCGGATTTTCAGGGAGCCGCTTGAGTATTTCTTGATGGCCTCAGGCAACGAACCAAGCGCAAGGCGGTTGAAGGCGTAGCTAAGCTCAACGCGGCGGAAGAACGTCTGGCTGATTGCGAAGCTCAACAGGTTCTTCCTGCCCATGTGGAGATAGGTAACCGAGACCGCCGGCCTGCCGATTACCGTGCCGGCCGGGCCTGGATTGACCAGGTAGGCCATAGGCACGATCAGTCCGCCGCCGACGCCTTCGATGGTGTGCAGCGGCAGGGGCGGGCCGTCACCCGCCGGCGTGGTGTTGTCGGGTACCGTTGCGGCGGCATTGTCGGCTTCGGCTTCCGCCGCCGCCAACCAACTGCCGGCCGGTGCGCCCAGACCACTGGGGCTGTTTTGGTCGTTGTCGGATGACGCCAGCCACTGGTGAGATTCCGACGATCTGTCCTGAACCGCCGACACAGGCGCAGATACGGCACATATCACCACTACCGCAAGCCCCGCTGCCAGTAACTTGTTCATCTGCTGGTTCCTTTCGCAAAAAAGGTGGCCAAATCTATATGCGGATACCATCGTCCACAAATTCACAAACTCTTAACCAAAAGTCCGCAGGAGGTTAATGGGTAGCAGTTTTGGCTGCAAGCACTTTCATCAAAAGTTTTTTCAGCCGGGAACGGACAGGACAATCTCGCAGCGTTGGCTCCAACTCCGCAGCGATTTGCAGCCGGGCGAACCGAAATTCGTTGACAGCCTCACTGCCGCTTTCTAAACTCCTAATCCTTTGTCCCGGATGGGCCGGGCCATGTTGGCAACAAGAGACCTCAACGGAGCAAAATTTACATGGCTACAAAGAGCAGAAGTTGCAAGGGAGGCAAGTACGTGTACTTCTTCGGTGGCGGCAAGGCTGAAGGCCGAGCCGAAATGAAAGAACTTCTCGGCGGCAAGGGCGCGAACCTTGCCGAGATGTCGAACCTCGGGCTGCCCGTTCCGGCCGGTTTTACAGTTACCACAGAGGTCTGCGACCTGTTTTACAAGCGTGGGCGGAAGTATCCGGCCGGCCTGGACAAGCAGATCGACGCCAACATCGCCAAGCTGGAAAAGGTTACGGGCAAGACATTCGGGCACGGTCAAAATCCGCTGCTGGTTTCGGTGCGGTCGGGTGCGGCCGTCTCTATGCCGGGCATGATGGACACCGTGCTGAACCTCGGCCTGAACGACCGGACTCTGAAGGCGATGATTGAACTGACCGGCAACGAGCGGTTCGTGCTGGATGCTTACCGCCGCTTCATGCAGATGTTCGGCGACGTGGTGCTGGGCATGGAGCATCACGACTTCGAGCACGCGCTGGACAAGGTCAAGAAGGCCTGCAAGGCCAAGCTCGACACCGACCTGGACGCAGCAGACCTGAAACAGGTCGTCGCCGAGTACAAGAAGGTTTACAAGAAGGCCCGCAAGAGCTTTCCGCAGGACGCCCGCAAGCAGCTCGCCGCCGCCGCCGATGCGGTGTTCGGCTCGTGGAACAACCCGCGTGCCGTCAAGTATCGCCAACTCAACGACATTCGCGGCCTGCTCGGCACGGCCGTCAACGTCCAGACAATGGTCTTCGGCAACATGGGCGAAGACTGCGGCACGGGCGTGGCCTTTACGCGCGACCCGGCCACCGGGGCCAATAAGTTCTACGGCGAGTTCCTAATGAATGCACAGGGCGAAGACGTTGTAGCCGGCATCCGCACGCCGGAACCGATCGCCCGCCTCGCCGCACAGGACCGCAAGAGCTACGGGCAACTGCTCAAAATCCGCAAAAAGCTAGAGAACCACTACCGGGACATGCAGGACATAGAGTTCACCATCGAGAAGGGCACGCTTTACATGCTCCAGACGCGGACAGGCAAGCGGACCGCCGCAGCCGCCGTCAAAGTCGCCGTGGACATGATGGCCGAAGGACTGATTACCGAAAAACAGGCCGTCCTGAGGGTCGATCCGAAGCAGTTGGACCAGCTTTTGCATCCGGCGTTCGATCCGAAGGCGCAGAAGGCCGCCAGGAAAATTGCCGAGGGCCTGCCCGCCAGCCCGGGTGCGGCGACCGGCCAGATTGTCTTCAGCGCACACGAAGCCGAAATCCAGGCCGAGATGGGCCGCGACGTAATACTCGTTCGCATCGAGACAAGCCCCGAAGACATCGGCGGAATGCACGCAGCCAGGGGCATCCTCACCAGCCGGGGCGGTATGACCTCCCACGCCGCCGTCGTCGCGCGAGGCATGGGCAAGTGCTGCGTGGCCGGCAGCAGCGATTGCGTCATCAACTACAAGGCCAAGACACTCGCCGCCGGAGGCAAGATTCTCGCCGAAGGCGACTGGCTCAGCATGGACGGCTCCGTCGGTGCCGTTTACGCCGGCAAAATCGCAACCGTAGACCCGAAGCTTACCGGCCCGTTCAACGCGATTATGAAGCTGGCTGACAAGTACCGCACGCTCGGCGTCCGCACGAACGCCGACACGCCGCACGACACAGCCGTCGCCGTCAAATTCGGCGCAGAGGGCATCGGCCTGACTCGCACCGAGCACATGTTCTTCGAGGGCGACCGCATCATCTCCATGCGGAAGATGATTCTCGCCGACGACGAAGCCGGCCGGAAAAAGGCGCTCAAGGAGCTGCTGCCGCTTCAGCGGAAGGACTTCATCGGCATCTTCAAAGCTCTGAAAGGGCGCCCGGCCACCATCCGTTTCCTCGACCCGCCGCTGCACGAATTCGTCCCGCACGATGTCGCAGGCCAGAAGCAGATGGCCAAGGCCATGCGAGTGCCGGCCAGGAAGATTCAACAGAAGGTGGACTCGTTGCACGAGTTCAACCCGATGCTGGGCCATCGCGGCTGCCGGCTGGGCATCGCATACCCGGAGATTACCGCGATGCAGGCACGCGCGGTCATCGAGGCCGCCTACGCCGTCAAAGACGCCAAGGCCGAGATTATGATCCCGCTCGTCGGCCACGTTAAAGAGCTTGCCCACCAGAAGCAGATCGTGCTCGACGTCTTCGCGCAGGTCAAAAAGGCGAAGAAAGGCAAAAAGCCGCCGGTTATACAGATCGGCACGATGATCGAGGTGCCGCGCGGCGCGATTACCGCCGACGAGGTGGCCGCCGAGGCCGAGTTCTTCAGCTTCGGCACGAACGACCTGACGCAGATGGGCTGCGGGTTCAGCCGCGACGACGCCGGCAAGTTCCTCGCACAGTACGTCGCCGAAGGCATCTACGAGTACGACCCGTTCCAGACGCTGGACCGCGCGGGCGTGGGCGAGCTTGTTCGCATCGCCGTCGAGAAGGGCCGAAAGGCGCGGCCGGGCCTCAAGCTCGGCATCTGCGGCGAACACGGCGGCGACCCGTCAAGCGTGGAGTTCTGCCACATGGTCGGCCTGGACTATGTCTCCTGCTCGCCCTACCGCGTGCCCATCGCCCGACTCGCCGCTGCTCAGGCTGCTATCAAATTCCCGAAAAAGGTGAAAAAGAAATGAAAACGAACCCGCAGAAGTTGCTCTAAGCTACTACCTCGTAAGGGGTTGTGTATATAAACGGGAATATCCCGCTCCCTGCCGGTCGCGGCTAGCCGCGAGTGGGAACGAGCGGGCACCCCTGCCGGTCACGGCGTTTGCGAAATATGCCGTTTTTTGGTTTTTTTCCTTGACGTAAGTTCAAAAGCCGATAGAATCTTAGGAAGCTTGGGTCTCGGGGAGTAAGTACCGAGGCTGTTCATTGCTTTCGCGCTCGATCAATCGAAACGGAAGCGGTTCAAAATCTGGTTTTGCCTTAGCGTAGGTGAAAGTTCGCTCTGCGCAGAAGGGAGGAAGCACTATGTCGCTCAGGGTAACAGGGAAGGTTTCGCTCGTTTTGATTGCTCTTTTCGCAGCCCACCTCAACGCCGAACCGCTCAGTGTCAAAATCGACGACCACGACTTCGGGTTCGACGTGCCGTATTGGCAGCAGCAGAACTGGGGCGCGTTGTATGATTTCGCCGGCACCGGTGCGGATACGCTGTCTGTATTGCCGGTTCCCGATCCTAATCACTATGCGACCAGCTACGCCTACACCGGCGTGCTGCCGACGGTTCCGGCCCTTGGCAATCCGTATGGCACTCCTCCGGCGGCCTCGCCGTTTCCGTATCCGGTGGCGAACTCCATGACGTTCGGTGGCGACCTGAGGCTGAACATGGAATTCACCTACAACGACGGGCCGTACGTCAACCAGACCACCGGCGACGTATTCGACGTCAGCCTCGTCGGTGATTCCGGTTCGTTGACTATCACGGGACAGATATATTCCCAGGGCTTTGCGCCGTTGTACCCGGTCACTCAGGGGCAGGACATCGTACTGCTTCACATTGAGTTTACGCAGGTGAGCCTGCTGGCGAGGCTCAACAGCAACGTAATCGACCTGGTCGAGGGCGTCGGCAAAATCACGACGCTGCTCGGCTACGAGGTCGAAGGTACGGACCTGCCCGAGGTCGGCGTAACCTTCTTTAAGTTCTTCGCCATGAACCCGGCCGGTTCCATCTTTACGACCGCAGGCTATCAGCCGACCGATGACGTTACTGATCAGATTTTCGGCCGTATTTCCGGCGAGGCAGGCGCGACGATTCCCGAGCCGGCGACGGTGGTCGTGCTGGCATTGGGCGGCGCGTGTGCGATGCTGCGGCGGCGCAGGTAGGCTGGAGCAAGACTTAACTTTGGTCAATATGCCCGGCGGGTTGTTTTACCAGTCAATCCGTCGGGCTTTTTGTGCGCGTCGCAATCACATCCAAAGCATCCTGGCTGCCTGATAACACAGTTGGGCGCCGGCCAGTGTCAGCAGCCCATAGACGATGCCGGTGAATTGTCTCTGTTGTACGCGGCGATTCAGCATCGCGCCCAGCAGCACGCCGGCGATCATGCCGGGCACCAGCCAGACAGCCGCCGCCAGCGAGGACTGGTTGATCATGCCCAGGCAGATGTACGGCGCAAGCTTTAGCTGGTTGACGAGCCAATAATACACGACGCTGCTGGCGACATATTGGCGTTTTGGCATCTGTTGCGGCAGCAGGTACATGGTGGTAATCGGCCCGGCGGCGTGTGCCAGCGTGGAGGTGAACCCCGCAGCCGTTCCGAAACACGCCCCCTGCCACGGCGCAGGGCGAAAGGCCGACGGCCTGGTCCGCAGTGAACCGAAGACCCGAATGGCTACAAAGCCAAGCGATATTACGCCGATAGCCAGCATCATCGCGGCGTCGGCGAGCTGTTTTTGGCTTTCGGCCCCGGCCCGCCTGACAAACCACAGCACCGCAATGCCGCCCACTATGCCCAGCGCCGTACCCGGTAGCAGCATCGCGACGGCCCGAAGGTTCCACCGCCGCCAATAGTAGCACATCGCCGCATAATCGCAGGCGATAAGCAGCGGCAGCATCAGGCCGGTCGCCAGCGCCGGATCATTGCCGGTCGCGCAGACCATCAGCGGCACCGCCAGCAAACCGATGCTGCCGCCGAAGCCCGCACGCGCGATGCCGATCAGCATCATGGCGCACGTGCCGAAAACCAGAAACTGAACCACGTTGGTAATGCCGGCCGGCGGCCAAGTCAGGAAGTCCATACCAGGCCTTTCTGTTTGTTAAGGGTCCAACTATAAGCACGCGGGCCATGTAAACAAGTGCGCAGAATCATTCCGCCCTGATGGTGGCTCAAGGGTGCGGCTTGCTATACAATGAGGCGAACTCGCAAGACCAGGGTGAAGATGTACGCAATACGATGCCCAAAGTGTCAAAAGGTGTTGAAGCTGAAGGCCCCCGTCAGGCAGGCCAAGGTGAGATGTTCCGGCTGCCGTGCGGTCTTTTCCGGCAGCTCGTTCGTGCTTTCTGAGGGCTCGCCCCTTCCGCAGCACTCAACCGCGTCGTCGCAGGCGCCCCGGCCGGCGCGTCAACAGCACGACGCCGGTCAAATGGCACACGCGCCGGGGCCGAAGAAACCCGCCAGTTGGCCGATCATCGTGGTAGCTATCGGGCTGCTCGGCACCTTTGCCGGGCTTGCGGCGGCCTGGTATTTCCAGAAACACCCCCACGTAGTGGAGTATGACGATTACGGCCAGGTCGTCTTTAGGGGCCGGGTTACGCGCAGTCAATACAATGAAATCCAGGCCAGGAACAAACAGCGCAAAGAGGCCCGCGAGAAGGGTCTGCCGGCCCCGGCCGGCAAACGCAATGTCGTCGCCATCGGGGCTTCGGCGAAGCCGGCGCCTCCACCGGTCCGCGCGCCGGCAGCCGCCAAGCCGCCCAAGGCGCTCAGCATCAAGAGGTCCATACCGCTGCGAGTCCAGCATGACCCGAAGCTTACCGTCGTGGGGCCTAACCCCGTCGAAAGCGAAGTGCCCGGGCACGGATCACTGGTCGGGAAGGTCCGCAACGGCTACGACGCCGTGCTGGAAAGCCTGGAAATCGAGGTCCTGCTGCTTGACGCTACGGGCCGGCGGTTTTATTGCGGCCGGACCGTTGTCAGATGGGTTCCACCGTTCGCATCCGTGCCGTTTTCGATGGATTACAGCGGCATCTCGACCGGCAGGATTCACAAGGTTGTTTCAGCCGCCGTGGGCACCAGGGCCGCGCCCGACGTCGTCTGCTGGTCCATCCCCGAGGCACATTGCCGTCACGAGTTCGACAGCACGACAGGAACGGTAACCGTCTGCGGCAAGACCAAAAACACCAGCGGCCACAACCTCAGGGACGTCAAAATTTATTGTGATTTTCTCACCGACCAGGGCATCTACCTCGTTACGGCGACCGGTTCGCTGGATGAATACACCAGCATCAAGGCCGGCGGCTCCGAGCTTTTTACTGTAACGTTCAAGCCCTTGACGGCAGGCATACTGCCGCAGGTGGTCAGCCGGCTCGTTGTCCGTCTGGTGGGCAGGAAAGACAAGCGTTTCTAAAAGGGTTATGACGGCGGCTTTCCAAGGCCACCGCGACGGACAAAACGGGTTTTACGATATGCTGATTCCTATTCGTACCGATTACCGAATGACGCTCAGGCCCTGGGTGAACTACGCGCTGGTGGCGATCAACGTGTGTGTCTTCATCTTTGTCCAGCGCGCCGGCAGCGAGGCGGGAGGCGAGCGCATCTACAACTGGCTGTTGCATCCTGACAGGCCTGAACTGATGCAGTTTTTCAGCTCGGTGTTCCTGCACGGAAGCTGGATGCATCTTATAGGCAACATGGTGTTCCTTTGGGTTTTCGGCAACGCCCTGAACGACCGATTCGGCCATGCCGGGTATCTGTCATTTTATTTAGCCGGCGGTGTTCTGGCCGGCGTGGGGTACCTGCTGCTGGGCGGCCATGCGCCGGTGCTGGGCGCGTCGGGTGCGATTTCGGCCGTTACTGGCGCGTACCTGGTGCTGTTTCCCCGTGTTCGCCTGACTCTGCTGGTTTGGTTTTACGTGGTTACCACGTTCGAGGTCTCCAGCCTGTATTTCCTGCTGGTCCAGTTCGTCTGGAACGTGCTGATGTCGACCGAAAATCTGGCCGGGCGGTTCGGCGGTGGCGGTGTGGCCTACACGGCCCACAGTTCGGGCTACGTCTTCGGCATTATCGTCGCCGCGGCGCTTCTGGTGGCCAGGTTACTGCCGAAGGACGCCTTTGATCTGCTGAGCCTCATTCGCGCCCGCTACAGACGGTTGAGCTACCAAAGGATGGTTGCCCGGGGCTATGATCCGTTCAGCCCGTCCCGGCCGGGCGAACAGGCAGCCGGAAGGCGACGGATAAAGGCCAAGACCGTACAGACCGAAACCTCCGATACCGCCACGGCGCGCGAAATGGAGCTTCGCCTGGAAATCTCCGAGGCGTGCGGGCGCCACGACCTGCCCGCCGCCGCCGACGGATACCTCAGGCTCGTTCGTATCGCCGACGACGCGGTGCTGTCCCGGCCGAACCAGCTGGACGTAGCAAACCAGCTCATGGCCGCCGAGGCCCATCCCGCCGCCGCAGACGCCTACGAGCGGTTTATCAGGCACTACGGAGACTACGAACACCTCGCCGACATCTTCCTGATGCTCGGACTTTTATATGGCCGATATCTACATCAGTACGACCGGGCCGAGCAAGCCTTGCAGCGGGCCGTCGACGGACTCAGCGACCCCCGCAAGGTCGAGATGGCCCAATCGGAATTGAAGTCGCTGCGGCGCCGTCGCTAGGCGCGCGGTTTCGGCCCGGTTGGGCCGTAACGACAAGGACGTCTGATAAATGTTTGATATTACACTTCCTCCCCCGCCGGAATGCGGTGTGGCCTTGTTGCTCGGTTTGGCCGCCGGGGCGGTTCTTCTCGGCGCGGTGGGGCTGCTGGCCGGGTTAAAGGTCGGCCGGGTGTTTGCGGCGTTGGCCGGGGGGGGCTTGGGTTTCCTGCTGATCGGACAGCCGGCTCGGCGACTGGGAACCAACGCCTTGGCGTTGCAGACGGCGTTTGGAGTAGCGATAGGCCTGCTTTGCCTGGTTGTAGCCAAGCTTATTTGGGCCTTGCTGGCGGCGACCCTGGCCGCGTCAGCCGCCGGCGTAGCCGCCATCGGCCACCTGCTGCCGAAAGTAGCCCAAGGGGATCGCCCGGCCTTTCAATTTGAAGGGACAACGTTCACCGAATGGCTCGCCGCGCTGTGGGCCTTCGGCTGCGATGCCGTAACGGTCGTCTGGCGGCAAAATTCCCCGACACTGCTCATGTTCATCTGCCCGGCGGCAATGGCGGTGTTAATCACGGGGCTGTTGCGGCTCAGGCTGGCGACTGTTTTTATGACGTCGCTGCTGGGAGCGGCGGCGATTGTGGCCGGGCTGGGCCTGGCCGGCATAAGCCTCCAGCCGACACTGTGGGACGGGCTGTGGAGGCGTTGGTACATTCCGGTCGGCGCTGCGGCCGTTGCGATGCTGATCGGCATGGTTCACCAATACCGTCATGCACTGGCTGAAGAAAAAGAATCCGTCGAGGTGGCGCCATCCAACAAGCGCGAGGCCGCCGCTGAGACGGTTGGACAAAACGCATGATTGCCGAATTAACAACTTTGCCTGCTCCGGAATGGTCTTTCATCAAAAAGATCTCCTGCCTTCAGGTGCCGACCACTTCGGAATACGTCGGCTATCTGGAGACGCTGGGCGCCTTGCAGGCGGTATTGCTGCTGGCGTGCGGGTTGGTGTATCTACTACAGGGCTGGAAGGTATTCAAGATACTGGTGGTGGTCAACGCGGCGGTCCTGGGTGTTCTGGCCGGGGCGCAGCTTGGCGGGATGCTGGGCGGGCGAAACATGCCGCTGTTCGGCGCCATAGCCTGCGCCTTGTTGTTTGCGGCGCTGGCTTGGCCTCTTATGAAGTTCGCGGTCAGCATAATGGGAGGGCTGGTCGGCAGCTTCCTGGGCTTTGGTCTCTGGCGCTACATAACCGACGCCACTGGCAGGGTTGACCTGAATCAGTACGCCTGGACCGGTGCGCTGATAGGCCTGCTGACTCTGGGACTGTTGGCCTTTGTCATCTTCCGCCAGGTTATCGTCATATTCACCTCGGTGCAGGGGGCGGTGCTGGCCGTCTCGGGCATAGTCTCGGTGCTGTTGAAATACCCCTCTATCCATGAAGAGCTTGCAGAGGCGCTTAACACCAATAACCGCCTGCTGCCGCTGCTGATCGCCGTCCCGGCGGTCATCGGCTTTGCCTTCCAGCAGGTCGCCTTGGGCAAGAAAAGAAAGAAGAAGTCCGGCGGCGACATGGTAATGTAAAGCCGGGATATACATCTGCTCCACTTGCGGAGGCAGGCGGCCTTCGGTTGGCTTTGCGTTTCGACCGGCCGGCCGCTATAATCGCATGACAGGAAGCGTTTCTCTTTGAGGATGCGGTATGGCCAGGCGCGCATGGAGGCCGGGATCGCAACTGTGGCAAATTGCCCCGGCGTTTGACAACGCCGAAACACTCGCCAGGAAGTTGAACACCACTCCGCTGGTCGCCCAGGTTCTGCACAATCGAGGCATCGACGACGCCGAGAGCGCCCGGGCGTTTCTGAACCCCAAACTCACCGACCTTCACGAACCGCAGTTGCTCGCCGGAGCGGCCGCGGCGGCCAAACGCATCGCCGAAGCCGTCGCCCAAAAGCAGCGGATTGTCCTTTACGGCGACTATGACGTAGACGGCATCACCGGCGTGGCTATCCTCCACGCATTTCTGACGATGGTCGGCGCCGACGTGCACTACTATGTGCCTCACCGCCTCGCCGAAGGCTACGGCGTGAACGTCGAAGCCGTCGGCAAGCTTGCCGCGCGAGGCGCAGAGTTGCTGATTACCATCGACTGCGGCATCACCGCCACAGGGCCGCTGGCCGAGGCCGCCAAAGCCGGACTGGACGTAATCGTTACCGACCACCACGCCCCGGGGGATACTCTTCCGGACGTGTGTGCGATTGTACACCCGGCTGTACCGCCCGGCAGCTACCCCAACCCGCACCTGGCCGGCGCGGGCGTGGCGTTTAAGCTCACCTGGCAGGTCGCCCGCGAGATCTGCGGCGAGTCACGCGTGGATGAGCCTATGCGAAACTTTCTGCTGGACGCCACGTGCCTGGCCGCACTGGGCACGATAGCCGACGTCGTACCGCTGCTGGGCGAAAACCGCGTGCTGGCGGCATTCGGCCTGCGCGGCCTGAGGGCGCTGCTGGCCTCGGCTCAACTTGCCGACGAAAAGCTCGACGCCTATCACGTAGCCTTCATGCTGGCGCCTCGAATCAACGCCGCAGGGCGGATGGGCCACGCCCGCCTGGCCGTCGAGCTGCTGACCGGCGCCGCCGGGCCGAGATGCGAAAAAATCGCCGACTACCTCACCGCACAGAACGCCGAGCGAAAAAAGACCGAGCGGGCAATCACCGCCCAGGCCGTCGAAATGGTCGAATCGGCCGGCCTGGACGAACCGGCCAATCGGGTCATCGTGCTTGCGTCGGCCGACTGGCACGGCGGGGTAATCGGCATCGTAGCCTCCCGTCTGGTCGATCGCTTCGCCAAGCCCGCGATACTGGTGGCGATGAACGGCGAGACCGGACAAGGCTCGGCGCGGAGTATCGAACCATTTAACATGTGCCACGCGCTGGCTGCGTGCAGCGAACACCTGATAAGCTGCGGCGGGCACGCGATGGCGGGCGGGCTGAAGATCGCCGCCGACAAGCTCGATGAGTTCGCCGCCGCCATGAGCCGGTACGCCGCCGGCGTCATATCAGACCGGCAGCTTACGCCGAGGCTTGATATCGACGCCGAGGCTACGCTTGCGTCGCTGGGCTATCAGATGGTTTCGCACCTGGTGCGCCTGGCGCCGTTCGGACAGGGCAACCCGCCCCCGCTGGTGGCTGTCCGCTCGTGCGAGCTGCTGGACCAGCCAAGGCGCATGGGCCGCAGCGGGCAAACCGTCGGTATGACACTGCGGCAGGGCGGGGCGACCCTGCGGGCGGTGGGTTTCGGCATGGGCGATTTGGCCGATGAGCTGGTCGGTGTAAATCATATCGACGTCGCCGCCGAGCCGGTGCTCAACAGCTTCAACGGTCGCACCAGCGTCGAACTGAAGCTAAAGGACGTGCAGTGGCGTTAGCAGGTAGGGCGTGCAACTGGCTTGCACGCGGATCGATTGACGCAAGGTATGATACACGTACGACCTGCCTGCCTCCGGCAGGTAGGCAGGTGATTTGGGGAAACTCATTGATCTTTGGCGAGAACGGCAACCTGACCAAGGATGAGGAAAGGGCAATGAGAATAGACAAAACCGGATGGAAATGGGGCTGGGCAGTTTGCCTGACGGCTCTTGCGGTGGCAGTCCTTACGTTCTGGGCCATGTTCATCCAATCTGACCCTACCAGACGTGGACCATATCTGGCCGTCTCCTACGAGATTGAGCCATTTTCACCTGAGGAGCTCGAACAGGAACCTTCAAAGTCGTTTGCGAAAAAAGTAGCTAAGACGCTGGCAGGCAGGCTGGAGCTTGAAGTTTTGGCCGTAGGCGATAAGCGTGTGGAGGTACGTGTGCCTATCGAAGACAACAAACCTGTCATGACACTGGAGGCAGTCAATAAAAAGTTAAGGCCCATAAGCGAACTGGAATTTCGGATTGCACCATACGTTTCAGATGACATCGATCATCCTCCGCTGAATCCCGAAGAATACGCTCAATATATGCAACCCCCGCACAGGGACGGCCCGCCTCGTCAATCCAGAGAAGAGACGCCGTTCCAATGGGTGCCACTTCGACTGGGCGCGGCTGTTCCGCGCAATCTAGTCGTTGCTGAAGCCGCCGGCAAAAAGTACATACTTCTTTCGAGGGAATCGGCTGTGAAGGCGTCGGTGAGTGAACGATCCATTAAACGGGTTTATCGAGGTGCCGATGGCAACAATCGCCCGGCTGTCTTCTGTGAATTTAGTGGCTTAGGTGCCCAACGGATGGCTGCTTTGACAGCCGCGAACAAGGGGCGTGTACTTGCTATTATAATGCACGGCGAGATTTATTCAGCCCTTGTCATCAAAGATGCGATAACGGACAGATGCATGATAACCTGGGGTGTGGCGGAAGACGAAGCGATGGAACTAGTTGCCATACTGGATCAGGAAAGTGTGCCTTTTCGGGTCAAGTCTCCGCCGGTTTCAGTAAGGAGGGGCCATCCTCACAAAAACGCACGAGTATCGCGCGAATGATCCGATTGAAAAGTTCGACATCGACGGCCTGCGTGGCTGTTGGTGGAGTCATGATAAAGTACCTCCCGGCGTACTGGAAGCTGCTCGGTGCTCCCTTCATATGCGTTGGGCTTACACAAGTAGCTGACTCTGGTGATTCCGTAGGTAGACTGGCTGACATCCTGCAGACGGGCGAAGATGCTAGAGTCAAGTACTGCGACTGTGACAACGTGGTCGAATGATTGGCAGACCAAGTTTTGAAGTGGTGCCGTCTCTTTACTACCTAGCCATAGGTGAGGTCTTGCTGTATGCGATACTCCTGTGGATGGTTCTGGCATTCCGTATCCGCAAGCAGTCATGGAGGTTACTGCGACGTTACTCATTGCTCATCCCTGCTTTTGTGGCTTACCTGTATTTTGTCTTTCGCCCTATCGGTTTTTCCTTCGCGGCAGTGGACCGAGCTTATCTTTGCTTCATGATCAGCGTGGGCCATTGTGGTGTAGGCTTTTTGTTAATAGATCTAAGCATCCTTAAATGGTCGCTCCGACGTGGCATAGGGGGGCAGCAGATCCCCAAAGATCTGACAAAGGTCGATGTAGCCGTGTTACTCATACCCACTCTGGTGATATTCCTGCTGATGTGGCTTGTTTTTGCATATGTCACTGGCGAGCTATAGCAAAGGGGTCAGCAGGTAGGGCGTGCAACTGGCTTGCACGCGGATCGAGTGCAGCTCGTAGTATCAGCCTTGCGCGGCGGTGCGGGGGCGCAGCTTTTGCCATGCCCATCTCACAGGCCCGGAAAGCGCATAGGCGATTGTCAGTACGACGGCGACGATGAACGGCTTCCACAGCCCCACAAGCAGCAGCGCCACGATCTTGACGAGATAGCCGAACGGCCGCTTGCCGTGAATGTACTGGTTGACCAGGTGCGGATAGCTGAATCGCGAAACCATCAGCAGCGCCGTAATCAGCGCCGCCGGCGGCAGCGTGAGGCTTACCGTGGTCATCAGCCAGCCGCTCGACCGGACGCTGTCGCCCAGATCGCTCAGCCACGTCAGCAGCAGCACAAGCGCCGCGATGGTCGCGGCGGCGGCAGGCGTCGGCAGGCCTCGAAAGTCCACGTGCCTGGATTCGTCGGGGTCGTTTTCCACGTTAAACCGCGCCAGCCGGAGTACCGCGCAGGCCATGTACAGCGCCGCAATGCACCAGACGACTCGCTCGGCGTTGATGTCGTTCGGCAGCGAGCTTATCAACTCGATTTGGCCCCTCATTGCTCCCACCACCGTCCGGAGCATCAACACCGCCGGGGCCACGCCGAAGCTGATCACGTCGCACAGGCTGTCGAGCTGCCCGCCGAAGTCGCTGCTCCGCCGTGTCATTCTGGCCAGCCGGCCGTCCAGCATGTCGAAAACCATCGCGCCGAAGATCAGCCAGGCCGAAATGACCAGATTGCCCAGGTTCACCTCGCCGAGAGCATCTTTGGTTGCGTAGTGAATGGCGGCGAAGCCTGTCAAGCCGTTGAGTATCGTCGCCAGCCCGGGCAGCACGGCCGTGGACTGGAGGATGCGCCGCCCGCTGTTGCGGCCAAGCCGGCCCAACGAACCAGCGCGACGGTCGTGCGGTTTGACCGGTTTTTTCTGCAACGGTTCATTCACGACCGGTTTCTCCGACGTCCGGTGTGGTCAGCAGTACGGTCAGCCCGGCCCGGACGCGCTGCCGGTGGCGGACGCACACCCGCCCGACAAGCCCCCGCGGCACGAGAACCTCCAGGCGGGACCCGAACTTTATCATACCGATCCGCTGGCCGCGAGAAATGTCTTGGCCTTCGGACAGGTCGGTAACAATTCGCCGGGCGATCAGGCCGGCCACCTGGCGGACGACGACCGGATGCTCGAGGCCGTTATGCACGTGCATCATGTGGATGGTGGCTGACTCGTTCCGTTCCGAGGCCGCCGGGTTCCGGGCATCCAGAAACACGCCCCTGCAATGTTCGATCCGCTCAACCATCGCGTCGCACGGGCTGCGGTTAACGTGCACGTCGCAGATATTCATAAAAATGCCGATTCGCACGCCGTCCTGCCTGAGCTGGCTTTCCGGCCCGACGGGGGTAATGTCGG
>JAXIHJ010000153.1:0-14551 GCA_034189755.1 Planctomycetota bacterium | reverse complement strand
GGTCGTTTGGCTTGTTCTATTCCGGTTTCGGTTGCAAGCCTGGCAGGAACGGTTCGCCTTCGAAGATCACGTTGTCGAAGAGTGTCGGCATCTTGTCGGAGGACTCGGTCCGCAATGTAGCGGCCAGCGGGCCTTCTAGCTGCCTGGCCTTGTCGGGCTTGTACTCGTGAACGACTGTCCCGTTGATCGACCAGGCGTATCCGCCTTGACCGTCGAGGCGTATCTCGAACTTGTAGCCTTTGTTTGCCTGAAGACGGGTCCGCTCGAATTGCCAGCGGTTTGTGCTTGTGTATACGCTCAGGCCATAGTCGTCGGTGAAGTTGAAGCGATAGCGGTGTCTTATCCAGCGTTGCAGGGGGTCGTAGACCTCCAGCCAGACCGCCAGGTAGTGTTTGGCCTTTCCGGAAAAAGCTATCTTCAGCGGTCGGTCCCCGCGGAAATAGAGCTTTGCGGTAGCCTGTCCTGTCCTGTAAGGCTCAGTCTTGCAGATCAGCATACCCTTGGCGACGCCCCAGGTGCCGCTAGACGAACTCCAGTCGCCCATCTGCTCCGGTTCGGAGAAATCGTACGTCGCTCGGATGGTCTGCGGGCCTGTCGCTGCCAGTTGGCAGTGCAGTGGCGAATAATATTCGCCGAGTTTTGCAAGCAGTTCCTGTACGGGCGTGGTTTGCAGAATCAGCTTCAGTTGGGCGATTAACAACCGAGCCTTGGCTGCGGAGGCCTGGGCGTGTTCGTCGGCGAGCACCAACTCGCACATTTGCATCGCACAGGTAGCGACTCTTTTCTTGGCGATTTCGGCTAGAGGCTCGGCGAGCGTGATTAGTGCGGCGGCGATTTTCAGCCGCTGCTGCGAGTCGAGCTTTTCGGGGTCGTTCAGGAAAGCTGCCGCGGCGGCAACGACCGGTTCGTCGGGGTCTTTGGTCCCGGCAAGGCAGCCGGCGGCTTCGACCAGGTCGCCGTCATATTCCAGATAAATCCGCCCGATCGCCCGCCTGGCGGATCGCATGAGGTCTTGGTCGGCAATCCTTCTGGCGGCGGCGAATTTCATTTTGGCGTCTTTAAGTTTTCTCTCGCGGACGTTGAGGTATTGGCAGAGCTTTTCGGTTTCCGCCAGGCGTGCTTTCAGGTCGGTCAGCTTGTAGATGCGAATAAGCCTGCTCGCCCGGCGTGTGGCCTCCGCCATTACGGACATATCCGCCTGGTTTTCGAAGACCAGACGGACGTACTGCATCTCCGCGACAGCCGCCGCCCTCGCCAGCGCGGCAAGCTCCTGGCGGGTGGCCTCTCCGGCGCGGGCTACCCTGAGGCGACCGGCGCAAAGCCGCCGCTTCAGCAAAACCCTGTCCGATTCGCTTAGCGGTTGCAGGACGTCGGCGAGTTCCATCGCCGTTTCGGCCAGCTCGCAGGCAGCCTCGCTTGACAGCGGCAGCAGCAGCTCCAGTGCGGTGGTAGCAAGGATGTGTCGCAGCTGCACCGACTGCGACTCGTCGCCGGCCAGGCGAAGCAGTTCCCGGCCCAGTTCGATGTCATCGTCTTCGCCGGCCGAGGCCTTGACCTCGATAATCTGATTGCCGTACAGCTCATTGACCAGGTGCTGCTCAGCCGTCGGTGAAGCGGCCGATTCGCTGATAACAATCAACGCGACAATCAAGACCTGCACCGTCTTGTTCTGAACGAACATGCGTTTTTCTCCCGTCTCAGTTCGCTCGCCCCCTGCCGCCTGCCGGCCGGGGGCCAACGCCGGCCAGCGGCAAATTCCCGGACAATAAATCTTCACAGGTATTATAGCATTTCAGCTATCTGGACGGCATTCAATGCTGCGCCCTTTCGTATCTGGTCGCCGCAGACGAACATTTCCAGGCCCCGGCCATCGGGTCTGGAAATGTCACGGCGAATCCGCCCGACGAGAATCTCATCTATGCCGCCGGCGTCGAGCGACATCGGGAAATAATTCTTCTCGCGGTCGTCCACTATTTTCACGCCCGGCGCGCCGGCCAACACTTCGCGCGCCGAAGCCTCGGAAAAAGGCTCGGCGAATTCGATGTTGATCGCCTCGCTGTGTGCGCGCATCACGGGCACCCGCACGCAGGTGGCGGTTACAAGAATGTCGGGCAAGTGGAATATCTTCCTGGTTTCCAGCACCATTTTTCGTTCTTCGAGGTTGTAGCCGTCGTCGCCGATTTCGCTGTTGTGGCTGAATACGTTGAACGCGGCGGGATGCGGCAGCACCTTTGGCTTAAAATCCTTTCCGTCGAGGTAGGCCCGCGCGCCGTCTTCCAGTTCGCGCATCGCCGCGGCGCCGGCGCCGCTTGCAGCCTGGTACGTGCTTACGACAATCCGCCGGATGGGACAGGCCTTATGCAGCGGCCAGACGGGCACGTTCATTATAATAGTCGAGCAGTTCGGGTTGGCGATGATGCCCTTGTGGCGCTTGATGTCCTCGGGGTTGACCTCGGGAACCACCAGCGGCACGTCGTCGTCCAGGCGGAACGCCGAGGTGTTGTCCACCACGACGGCCCCGGCGGCTATGGCGACGGGCGCGTACTTTCTACTGAGGCCGCCGCCGGCGGACGCCAGCACCAGCTCCACGCCTTTGAAGCTGCTTTCCGCCAGCTCTTCGACGATGAGCTTCTCGCCGCCGAAGGCCAGCTCCCTGCCGGCTGACCGGGCGGAGGCCAGCAGCTTCAGACTCGCCAGCGGAAAGTTGCGCTGCTCGAGAATATTCAGAAATTCCGTTCCGACGGCGCCCGTGGCGCCCATTATGGCTGCATGCCAAGGCATTATGCGATTCCTTGCGTCTGCGATTTCCCAAAAAATTCCGAAAACGAGCCCTACATCTTAGCAGGCCAAAGGCCCCCGTTGCAATGGGCGCCTTACGAGATGGTCAAATCGCCGGTTTGGCGGTAGAATATCAAATTGAGCTGCTGTTCAGTCGACAGGTAGGTTTTTCCAATGGTTACTGGCAAGCGAAGCCAAAATCCAACTGAATCGCCGCCGGAGGCGATGTATGCCTCCGTGCCGTCCGATTCAGCGATCTCGATGCCCCGGCCGGTCGGCGGCGGCCTGACCGCCGAGATCTCCGTATCGGCGGTCAGACAGAACCTCTCGCTGCTGCGGAGGCTGCTTCGGCCCGACACGAAGCTCTGCGCCGTCGTCAAGGCCGACTGCTACGGCCACGGACTCGAAACGCTGCTGGACGTTATTTCAGAAGCCGCCGACCAGCTCGCCGTGGCGACGGCGAAAGAAGCCCTCCAGCTTCGCGGCATGGGTTGCAAACGCCCGATCCTGATGCTCTTCTCCGCTGGCGCATGCGCGGGCGGCGATGTGCTGGGCGAACTGATCGCCCACGGCGTAACGCTGACGGTAACGGCGCTGCCGGAGGTGGAACTTTTGGCTAAGGCCGCACGACGCGCCGGCGCCGAGGCCGACGTGCACGTGAAGGTTGATACGGGCATGGGCCGCAGCGGCGTTATGCCCGAAGGTGCACCGGCCCTCATCGGGCAAATCCGCCGCGAGCCGAACGTCAAGCTCACCGGGCTGTACACTCACCTGGCCTGTGCCGACGAGGCCGACAAGGCCTCCGCCCGCCGGCAGCTTCAGTGCTTCGAGCGGGCCATAGCCGCCTGCGGAGGCCCGGCCGGGCTTACGCTTCACGCGGCCAACTCCGCCGCCGCCATCGACCTGCCGGAATCTCACCTGGCCATGATCCGCCCGGGCATTGCGGTCTACGGCTATCAGCCGTCGGATGCAATGCAGAACGTCTTGCCGTTTCGCCCGGCGATGCGATTGTGTGGCCGGCTGATGCAGGTCAAGAATATCCCGGCCGGCAGCCGGTGCGGCTACGGCCTGACCTACACGTTCCAGCGGCCCAGCCGGACGGGCCTGGTGCCGGTGGGCTACGCAGACGGATATCTGCGCAGCCTGTCCAACAAGGCGACGATGCGCATCGGCGGCCGGGACGTGCCCGTAAGAGGGCGCATCTCCATGGACCAGACCATCGTGGATTTGACCGACCTGCCCGATGCCCGCGTCGGCGACGAGGTGGAGATAATCTCACCGGCCCCGGCCGCCGGCCACAGCGTAGAAAACCTCGCACGCCTGGCGGGGACGATCCCCTACGAAATCACCACCCGCCTGAGCCGACGCATCCGCCGTGTGCCGGTAGAGTAAGGGACGGAGCGCGTTTAAGACGACACGTTATACATACTGCGCACGAAAAGTTAATGCGATAGCGGGATATTGATGGTTTTCAAACACGTGCCCGCTCGCTTTCGTCCTGCGGTGAGCTTTGCCGAACCGTCGCGGCTAGTTCAAAGAAGCAGCTTGTAAAAGACATTTTGTAACCGTTCAGGCGTTCTTGTCTTGTGGCAAGCCCCTGCTTTAGCAGGGGTATGCAATGGCCTTTTGTATTATACCCCCTTCTCTCTTTCGCGTCCCTTTGGGGCGCGAAAGAGAGAAGGGGGTGAGGGCGAGCGGACCCTGATCACCCCCGCTGAAGCGGGGGCCTGTTACGAAGCCTTGCAAGGACGCGCCAGGGTGGCAGCCTGAACAGTTACAATATTTTTCTGTCTTCACTGACCATCCTGTGGTAGTTTATTTTTCGCTCCAGCCCGCTTTGGGGGCGGCGGAGCAATTTATCTGTGAGGGGCAGGGGCGAAAACTCGCTCCTTCAATCCTGCCAAGGCCTCATCGGCCAAGTTCCCACCAATGTTGTTTGGGTGTGTACGTTCGTAACCAGATCGCTCAGGGTGGGTGCTCAAAACCCAAAGGGGAAAATCATGCTCATACGTACACTCACTGAGACAAACGCGGACTGGGGTGGCGCGTGCTCACTAAAGTGTAAATCTCGTGCAGTTCTCGTCGCGGTGTTAGTGTTCATCGCAGGCGTCGGCTCGGCGAAGGCAGCGGTAACCGTGGCAACCAGTTCTTCCCCGCCGTCTGCCGACATACTCACCTACTATTCGGTCGGGTATGACAACTTCGTTACGACTTTTAGGTGGATTGGCAACACGGCAAACGCGTAACTCCAGACGGACGTCTCCACATAGATACACGGCTTGTTCATGTTTGCCGCCTCTTTATACCATTATATCCGGAAACGCTCCCCGAAACCCGTTTCAACTTAGACATTTACCGCCGCCTCAAATGTCGTCAACAACGGGTGAGCCACTTCGGGCGAGGGAAACTCCTCCATGTACAGTTCTGTCGCTTCTTTGAGATTGGCCGGGGCCTCCTCGATAGAGCGGCCCTGACTGACCGTTCCCAGTTCGGGACATTCGGCTACGTACAGGTCGTCTTCCTTGTTAATGACCGCTGTGAATGTTCTTTCTTTCATATCGGGCTTCTCCTGCGAACCGGCTGCTCTTATGATAAACCGGCCAATCGGGCAAAACGAGGCGACCCGGGCTTTTTTTGCGCCTTTGCCGGGATTCGCGGCTGAATCATCGCTACTTTTTTCTCGGCGGCTGGAGGCCGAGTTTGGCCATGACTGCCTGGAGGTCCGACCAGACCTTTTGACGGTTATCCGGCGTGTACTGCCGCAGCACGAACGCCGGGTGGAACGTCGGCATGACGGCTATGCCGGCAAGCCCGTCGCCCAGCAGCGGCAGCGACTGCCAATTGCCCCGCATCCGCGTGATGCCGGTCTTGGTGTCCAGCAGGCTCTGCGTTGCGGGGTTGCCCATCGTGACGATGACATCGGGCCTGATGATGCTGATCTGGCCGACGAGATAATCCCAGCAGGCGGCGGTCTCTTCCGGCGACGGGCTGCGATTGCCTGGCGGGCGGCACTTGAGGATGTTGCCGATGTACACGTCCTGCCGCGCCAGGCCCATGGCAATGATCATCTTGGTCAGCAGTTCGCCGGCCCGGCCTACGAATGGCCTGCCCTGGCGGTCCTCTTCGGCACCGGGCGCCTCGCCTATGAACATCAGTGCCGCGTTCGGATCACCTTCGCCGAAGACAGTGTTCATCCGCCCCCTGCACAGCCCGCACCGCGTGCAGGGCCGCACCTCGTTTACGTCCATCTTTTCGAGTGCGGCGGCCTTTTCCTCCCGGCTCATGCCGCTGGCTGGCGGCGGCTGCGACTCGGACTGAGGCAGTGGATTTTGCCCGCGTGGGACCATCTCGCCTCCAAGCATCTGCTCGGTTTCGATAAGTTGGTTCGCAGCCCGCAGGAGTTTTTCACGTTCGTCGCTCATGGCCGGGCAGATTCTACGCCGGAGAGATTGCGGCGACAACAGGCAAGCTCACAGACTAATCGACGCGAAGATCTCCCTGCTGTATTCACCCGGGTCGAACTCACTGTCGGATTCGGCCCAGAGGGGAGAGGCCTTGGCAATGAAGCCGCCGTTTCGGTGCAGATGCTTGACCAGCTCGAAGGCCTCGGCCTCAATCAGTCCTTTGTCCTGCGTCGGCAGTGTAGCCTGGACGTCCACAGAACAGCAAAACGTTACCTTGCCCGCGTACTTGCTGCCCAAAAGCGCAATGCCGTGCAGACGAGGCTGATCGAAATTGAGGATGTTCACGCCGGCTTCGATAAGGTCGGGAATAATCGCCCCGACGGCGCCGCAGGAATGAAAATACACATACAGGCCGTTCTCGTGCACATAGTCGAAGAGCCGCCTATAGGAATCTAAAAACAGCTCCCGCCACTGGTCGGGGTTCATCAACAGCGCAGTTTGCGTTCCCCAGTCTTCGTACACGGATATGCAATGGACGCCGCCGAGGCCTGTATACATTTCGGTGCGTTTGACGGCGAAATCCGTCAGCCGTTCGGCCAGGTCTTTTATCTTCTGCTGATGCAGCCCCAGATCGAGCAGCGTCTGTTCAAAGCCTCGTATCTCGAAAATTTTGGTCAGGAACTGGCCCATGTCGCCGAGAACGAACTTTCCGGCCGGCAGTGCTTGCAATTGCTGGGCGGTTTGCTTTTTCAGGTGCTCGATATCGGGCATCCGGTAGCCGTCTAAATCGTCCCAGCTTGCCAGCGGCGCCTGAACCACCTCGCCGATGCCGCTGTCGTGCCGCCTGCGAACACAGCCGAACAGATCAGTGCACTGCTCCGTGCCGGGGTCCGTCTGCCGCCACTGCCAGACCGTCGGCTCGAAGCCGATGCCCGCAATGTCACTTTTGTCCGGCTGCGCCAAATATTCGATCGGGATGCGCAAAGGGCCTGCAAAATCGACGGCCGACTTGACGAGTTCACAAGAAGATTTGTTCATTAAACAACTTCCTTTCGGTTTTCTGTTCGTTGTCGCCTCGTATCTGCGAGCGTGCCTTTTAGGCCGTCGAGATATTCCTGTTCGATGTGCAGGCGTACGACGCTGCCGGTCAGTTGTTCGGCCTGTTTAGCCGGCGTGCCGAACCGCACGCGGAGGTACCGGTCGGTCATCGCCTCGCGGGTTCCGTTGCCTTTGCCGTCGGCCCGTTCGACCAGTGCCTGGACCACCTCGCCTACGAACTGGCGGCGGTAGTTTCCGGCCAGTTCGCGTTCCACCTCGGCCAGTTCGGCGATGCGAGCCTTGACGACGTCCGTCGGCGGCGCTTCGCGGCGATATCGCCACGCGGCCGTGCCTTCGATAGCGCTGAACGGGAAGGTGTGAATCTTTGCAAAGCCTGCATAGCGAGTTAGCTCGATCGTGGCTGCGAAGTCGGCGTCGCTCTCGCCGGGGAAGCCCACGATGATATCGGTGGTGACGGCCGGCCTGTCGAAGGCCTCGCGGATGCGGTCGATAGTGCGGCGGAACTGCCCTGCGGTATAAGGCCTGTTCATCCGCCGCAGTATATTCGACGAGCCTGACTGAAGCGGCAGATGAAAGTGCGGCGCGACGTTGGGCCTCTGCCGGCATGTGGCCAAAAGTTCGTCGGTCATGTCGCCGGGCATCAGGCTGCTCAGTCGCAGCCGCCACAGGCCGGCGATCTCGGCGATGCGACGGACCAGCTCCGGCAGGTGTGGGTTTCGGTCGTCTCGCCTGCGCCGGTTGGCCGAAGCCTGCCCGAACGCGCCGAGGCAAACGCCTGACAGCACGATTTCCCTGTGTCCGGCCGAAACGAGCGCGCGGCATTCGGCCTCGATTTCGGACGGGTCGCGCGACCAAAAACGCGGGCGGGTATACGGCACGATGCAATAGGCGCAAAACGCGTCGCAGCCGTCCTGGACCTTCACGAACGCGCGCCGGTGGCCGTCGAACCGGTCGATAGGCCCAAGCCCGCTCGTGCCGGCGACATTGTTCTTGACGGCGGCTGCCCGGCGCGATTTGATATTCTTTGGCGAAACAGCGTCGTAACAGGCGGAGCGGTTCGCATTCATAAATACGTCATTCCCCCCAAAGCCCGCCTGTGGTGTGGGCCGGCGCGACGTACCGGCGCCGAAGCCGCCGACATTATTCAGGGCCCGCCTGAGTTGCCGTACGCACTCGGTGAGATCGCTGTGGTGCCCGGCGATCAGCGCCTTGTTGGGCGTGACGTTCATTGCCGCCAGCAGCGAGGCTATGCGTTGGGCGTCATAGTCGCTGTAACATCCGGTTACCAGCACAACGGCGTCGGGCGAGCTTCGAACGGCCCGTCGGACGGCCTGGCGGCTCTTGCGCATGGCGAGGCTCGTAACGCAGCAGGTGTTGATTACCAGAAGCTCTGCGGGCGTATCAGCCTGGGCGGGCCTTAAGCCGGCGCGGCGAAGCGCAGCCGCCAGCGCGCAGCCGTCGTACTGATTGACCTTGCAGCCCAACGTGGTTATGGAGAATCGCAAGATGTTTCCGGTTTTCACGTTTTTGCGGTTTTTGAAAGCGGCGACGATATTATCGTTTGACACAATGTTGCCATCGCGGAACAAAGTGCTTAGTATACCGTCTAAAAGTTTGGCTGAAAACTCGCGCTAAAACCGGACTTCCGGTCGGATGCGGGTTCAAAGCCGGCGGCAGCTATTAAGCGCCGCCCGATTGCGACGGTAAAAGGTTTGAAATCAAAGACCGGCCCCGCGCCGGTCGAGGAGCGGTTATGGCAGCGCCGAAGGCCGTCTGGGGTATTGATGTCGGGCAATACGCCCTCAAGGCCCTGAAGCTTCGCGACGTTGACGGCGAGCTTAGGGTCGAGGCGCTCGACATCGTCGAGCACCCCAATATCCTTTCCCAGCCCGACGCCGGAGACCGGCGAACGCTCATCCGAAACGCGCTGGAGCAGTTTCTAGCCCGGAATAACGTAGGCGGCGCAACGGTTGCCGTGTCCGTTCCGGGCCAGACCAGCTTCACGCGTTTCGTCAAGCTCCCGCCCGTTGAAACCAAGAAGATACCGGACATTGTCCGCTTCGAGGCCGAGCAGCAGATTCCGTTCCCCATTGAAGAAGTCATCTGGCGTTATCAGACGTTCCAGGACCCGGACTCGCCCGACGTGGAAGTCGGCATCTTCGCGATGAAGCGGCTGGACGTGGACGCCGTGCTGAGCCACTTCACCGATGTCGGCGTAGCCGTGGACGTCGTGCAGATGGCCCCGCTGAGCCTGTATAACTTCATGACCTTCGACTCTCAGCTTGCAGCCGACGGCGCGACGCTGCTGGCTGACGTCGGGGCCGAAAAAACCGACCTGGTTGTTGCCGACGGGACCAGAATCTGGACGCGAACCATCCAGATTGGCGGAAACAGCTTCACGCAGGCGCTGGTACGGGTGTTCAAGCTCTCGTTTGCCAAGGCGGAAAAACTCAAATGCACCGCCGCCACCAGCAAGTACGCCCGCCAGATATTCCAGGCGATGAGGCCCGTCTTCGCCGACCTGGTCCAGGAGATTCAGAGGTCGATCGGGTTCTACACCTCTCTGCACCGGGAGACGCGATTCACTCGCCTGCTGGGTTTGGGCAACGGGTTCCGCCTTCCGGGCCTGCAGAAATTCCTCGAAAAGAATCTCGACGTTCCGGTGGTTCGTATCGACAGCTACAACAAGCCGACACTTTCGTCGGCGGTCAACGCCCCAACGTTTACCGAGAACGTGCTTTCTTTCGCGGTGGCGTACGGCCTGGCGGTTCAATCACTGGGACTGACTCGAATTGAGACGAACCTGCTGCCGGATGAAATTGCCCACCGCCGCCAATGGGCCAAAAAACGTCCGTGGTTTGCCGCCGCTGCCGTTGTGCTGCTGGCGGCGCTGCTGGGGCCTCTGTACCGTGCATACGTGGACCGAACCGCCCTGGCCGAAAGCGCCAACCTTCAGCGGACCGAGGCCCTGCAGTCCGGGCTTCAGGAGCTTCGGGAGCAGCACGATCGTTATGTGCGCGAAGGCGGCGATGAGGAAAAACAGATCGAGTGGTACGCAAGGCTGCATGCCTATCGCACCTTCTGGCCGGAAGTTCTTTGCCTGATCGGGCGATCGGTCCAGGCCGTTGCAGCCGACCAATGGATCGTGGATGCGTATACTGCGGCCGGCGATGAAACCGAACGGGCCGAGGTCCTCCGGAAGATCAAGGCTATACCACGCCGCAACCGAAAAATACTGATTGTCGATAGCATCCAGGTAACATACCTGCCGGACGTCTCGCAGGAGCGGTTTAGCGAAACCGGCACGGGCCGCACCACCGCCGGACCGCCCGGCGCCGGCACGACGGGGCATCGTCCGGACAAGAAGGGCAAGAAGAAACCGATGCCCGGGGCCCGGCGTGGTTTCAAGGTGCTGCTGACCGGACGAACGCCGCTGCCCCAGGCTGAGGCCAACAACATGCTCAGCACTCTGCGGCGGCAAAGTGAAAACATCGCCAGGGCCTTGCAATCCGTCGGTGTCGTTGACCATGACGTGATGGAATTCCTGCCGATGGGCTCCAGGGGCGCCTCAGCCCCTCGCGGCAGCAGGTCCGCCGGCCTGCCCGAGCCGTTGCCAATGGCAGCCGGAGCCCACGCATCACCTGCGGCAGGTGCCGCAGCCGACAGCGGCGAAACCACACTCGCAATGCCGGACCCGTTCCTGCCCGATGAGGACATGTCCGATGATACGTGTTTCAAGATTGGCTGGATTCTGGTAATTGAGTCCGACGGCGTGAAGTTGCCGACGGCTACTGAAGAGGCAAACGGATTGTAACTTCAGGCGAACGCCTATGCGATTTCTACAGGAAAACATCTTCTTGGTTGTTTTGATCGTCGTGGTCGTTGTCATCGGTGGGATCCTGATGGTGATGAGCCTGAGCGCAGCCGGCGACGTTGCAGACAAGATCGCCCGGCGGTCGGAGCTTTCTAGCCGGCTCCAGAGGTTACAAACCGCACGTGTCAACAGAGAGGTCGTCAACGCCGAGCGTGTGCGCGTCGAGGCCGTCCGGGCCGGCGCAGAGGAGGTCGCACGGGCCAGCGTCGAATGGAACCGAAGGAACTACCCGGTCATTACGATGTCGGCAAACAATGACCTGGTGCCGGCGTTCCCGATTGATCCGGAGAAGTACAAGCAGTACGGCCTGAATTACGTGTTCACGCAAAAGTATATCGCCGCGATGCAGAAATTGCTGGCCGAGCTTAAACTCACCAGATTGCCTACGCAGGAAGAACTCGAGGACGAAGCTGTCCAATGGCAAAGGAAGCTCGAACGTATCCACGAGCGACGCCAGCGGCTGAGCACCAAAGACAAAGATAGAGAAACGCCGCAGCCTAAAACGGGCATCCCGACCGAGCCGGGGCGTCCGTGGGGGGGTAGGCCTCCCACCGGCGGAAGCGACAAGGAGCAAAGTTCTACATTCAGGGCTCAGCAGATTGCGACAACAACGCTGAAGGTACGAAAGGCCCACCAGGGTCTGATGTACCTGTCCGACAACGCACTGGACATGGTCTTTCCGATACCCATGGCCAATACCACGCCCAGCCAGCTCTGGCGGGCACAGGTGAACCTGTGGGTCACGAGCGATATTCTGGTCGCCATCGGCCAAACCAACCAGCAGGTTCTGCGCAGCGCCGGCGCTGAGATCAAGAAGGAAACCGTCCTGAACGCGGCGGTAAAGCGCCTTGTAAAGATTGACGTAGAAGATGACTACTTCACCACCGGCGGGGGTACTGGCGAGACCTCCTCAGTCCGAAAGGCGCGGGACTACGAAGGAGGCGCGACGATGCCGCCCGGCGCAATGCCGCCGGGCATGGCGCCACCCGGCGCAGGCCGGAAAAAAGCTCCGCAACGGAACACAACCAGGAAAGACCGGCAACAAACCCAGACTGTCCTTGCCGACAACCTCAGCCAACGGGTCTCCTGCAAGGAATATGACGTCGTCCACTACAGTTTCACCGTAATTATGCCGGCGAAGTATCTCTCGATACTGCAGACCAACCTATTGAGACGAAACTACCACACGGTCCTGGAGGTAGAACTTTCCCGGGTTGAAGAACCCGCCGATAGCCTGTACTACTACGGCACGGACTCCGTGATGCAGGTAAGAATCAAAGGCGAGTTGCTGCTTCTGGCGGCATGGGAGCGGGGCACGTGGGACCGCGATACTAATAGCTGGTCGCAAGCGTTTCCGCCACTGATGCCCGCAGCAGTGTTGGAAGAGCAGTTCTCCGAATCGGCGCTGCGGCAAGAGGACCTTAAGCGTACTCAACCGTAAGTATAGTGAGACAGCTATGGCGCCTTACCGTGGCGTATGCCGGCGAACCGGCCCCGGTAGGTCTTGAAAATTCGTTTCGAGGAGAAAGCGGCACATGGCCAAGGCCAGTTGGGTAAACGCAATAGAGCGGCATGCGGAAAAGGGCATATTGGCATTGTGCGCGCTTTTTTTGCTCTATTCACTGGTGCATTGGGTCTTTTCTTCGCCCCGCCAGGTGTCGGTGGCGAATCAGGTTGTCGCTCCGGACGAAGTGGACCGGTCGCTTCTGGACCTGGCCAACCGTGTCAAGGCCCTGAACGACAACGCCAGACCTCGGTCAAAACGCCCGCGCGATTACACGCAGGAGATGCAGGAGATTCGCAGCGCCGCGCTTCCCGAGGGCATCACCATGGGCCTGTCAAGCCCCCGGCCGCCGGTAACATTGCCCGGAAACGTCGAGACCGATAAGCTGGAACTGCGGGTCGATGACTTCAAAGAAATCATGCCCAAGCCCAAGGCCCCGAAAGTCTGGGCCGGCCGGGAACTGCTCCAAAGTGGCGATGAGCCTACCGACGTAGTTGCCGCCCACATCGCGGTGGTATACCCATGGGACCAATTGGCCGAAGCCTGGAACGAAAAACTCAAAAACAGCATCATAAAACTGAACCTGATTGTGCTGAAGGTCATCACCGAGCGGCAGGAGCAACTGCCCGACGGGTCTTGGTCGCCGGCCAAGCAGATCAAGACGGTGTCCGTTCCGCTGGTGGATGGAAGCGGCCGGAAGCTTACAATGCCCGTCGTCTTGCCGTACAACGGCCGTAATGCCGATGAAGTCCGCCGGACCCTGGATGAACTTGCGGGGGATTACTGGCAGCAGAACATTATCGAACCGGAATATTGGGATGTTTGGTGGCCGACGGGCCAGTGGGGCAGTTGGCAAATCCATCTGCCTCGGACCGAGGTCAGCGAGTCGGCGGCAGAGGAAGATGTCAGCAAGGTTCGGCGCAAGCCAAGCCGCAGTCGCGTGCCCACCACCCCCACCGATTGGAGACGAACCGGCAATGTAATACCGCCGGCGACCAGGACCACCAAGCGTCGCCCATCAGGAGCGGGCGGGCTGCCGATGGATATGATGGTGCCATCCCGCGAAGACATCGAGGCGATGAGGAAGAAAAGCAGGCAGCCGGCACCAAGAACAAGAGTGAAGACCCCGAAGCCCGCAGTTGCAAAACCGGCCACGCCGCACACGCCGGTTGAGGCGCCGAAAGTTACACCGGTGCCCGATCTGTATGAGCAAATGCAACAGGGCAAGGTGCTCGCCTGGCAACATGACAATTCGGTGCAAAACCTCAAGGTCTACCGATACCGCGTGCGGTTGGTGTTCGTAAGCCCACTGCTGGCGTGTGATGAAGACGTAAAAAGCTCGGCCGATGCAAGATTGCTTTCACTGGAAACGCCGCCGAGCGACTTCTCTGAGCCTGTGGTTGTGCCCAAGGCGACGGAGTTCTTCCTGGCCGGCTCCAATCCCGCTCAGCGGGCGGTTCGCGTGATAGTCTTTACCCACAGTCTAGGCCAGCGGGTCAAGGCGAGTTTCAACATTACGCCCGGCCGGCCCATCGGGCGGACGCAGCAGGTCAGCGTAACCAACCCGATGGACGGAGACCTGGAGAAAAGAACGGCCGATTTTTCCACAGGCGCAATAGCCGTGGACTTCGATTTCAAAAAACGCGTCCGGCAGGGGAATATGTCCAGGCCGACCGTGGAAATGCTGTATCTGGACGAGAGAGGACGGCTCCGCAAACGCCTGCTTGTCGAGGACAAGGAATCTGAACGCTTTAAGAAGCTTAGCAATGAAACCCGGCAGTAAACTATGCTAAATTTTGTCCTTGCAATTAACTTGGTCGGTGACGTATCCTTTTTTCGCTGATGGCCTGATGGCCGCACGCTCAACGTGTGGATTAAGTCTATCCTTAATGAATCATGATTGCCGAGTACAGGTACAGTAATACAGTAATT
>JAXIHJ010000152.1:0-32141 GCA_034189755.1 Planctomycetota bacterium | reverse complement strand
GGTCCCTCGGCCGGCGAACTCGGCGCCGGTTGCGGGGCGCTGCGAGGCTGCTGCCCGCCGCCAAGGAACTGGAACCGTTCGACGATAACGCGGTGCTTGCTGTGGCGGCTGCCGTCCTTGTCTTCCCATGTATCAAATTGCAGCCGGCCCTCCACCAGGAGAGGCCGACCCTTGGCCATATACTGATTCAGCGTCTCGGCCTGCCGGCCATAGCAGCGACAGTCGACGAAGCAGGTTTCCTCTTTTTGCTGCCCGTCCTGGCCCCTCCAGCGGCGATTGACAGCCAGGCCAAACTCCACAACGGGAGTTTGCGATGGCAGATAGCTCATCTGCGGGTCGCGGGTCAGGTTGCCGACCAGGATCACCTTGTTGTAGTTTGCCATCTTTCGTTCCTCTGTCTCTTGGTTTTGCCCGCTGCCGGCGATAAGGCCTAGGCCATCTGCTGTTTGTCGTCGGACGCCTCGGCTTCGGCGGGCTGAACGGTGTTTTCCTCTTGTTTTTCGGTTTTTTCGGGTTCCACGGCTTTTTCAGCTTCAGCGGGCTTTGCCGGTTCGCTCGCGGCGGTGCGTGAAGCCCTCCGGCTGCTGGCAGTGGCGGGCGTCTCGGCGTTGATCTGCTGATCGGTCAGGTGATCACGACGCAGCAGCAGGGTTCGCAGGATGCGTTCGTCCAGTTCGCAGTCATGTTCGATTTCCGCCAGTCGCTTGGGGTCGGCCTTGAAATAGGTCAGCACATAAAGCCCCTGCTTCCGGCCTGCGATTTCATACGCCAGGCGGCGCTCGTCCCACGGCTTGATCGAGAGGATCTCCGCCTCGCTGCGTTGCAGGACACTTAGAATCGGTTCGCTGGCAGTCTCGAAGTTCGATTGGCCGGCGTCCAACAGGAACATGCCTTCATATGTTTTCTTGCTTCGGTCCATTTTTGTGTTTCGCCTTCAAAGCTGGTTTATCAATTTGCCTGTTAGCCCGGGTCGGCGACGTCATCGCACGCGGGGCCGGGCGTCGTTGCCTCGTCGTTCCGATTGTATTTCTCCATCACGTCGGCCAGTGGCCCGAATGCCCAATCTTCCACGGCGTCGGCGGCGAGCCGTATCGCACGCTCGATAGTTTCCATCTCATCCGGCCGAAATTTACTCAATACATAGTCGGCCGGGTCCATCTGCCCCGGCGCCGGGCCGATCCCGATTCGCAACCGGGGCACTTCTTCGCTGCCCAGCATCGCCAGTACGTCCGCCAGGCCGTTATGCCCGCCGTCCGAGCCGGATGCCCTGGCTCGCAGTCGGCCCGGCGGCAGCGCCATGTCGTCCAGCACGACCAGAATGTCTTGGCATCCTGCCTTGTAAAACGACGCCATGTCCCTCACGGCCTGGCCGGAACGGTTCATGTATGTTTGCGGCATCAACATCATCACCCGTGCCGCCTGGTCGCCTCGGGCGACGCTGGCGTCGTAGGCCAGCCCGCCGAACGCCCGCCTCGGCTTGCCCAGGTTCCATCGCTCAGCCAGATGCCGAACCAAGCGGAAGCCCACGTTGTGGCGGGTTCCGGCGTGTTGTCGGCCGGGGTTTCCCAGCCCCACGACGAACTTCGTTTTGTTCGATTGCCGGCTCTGCACAGAACTTGCCTACCTTGGTGTCCGGCGCCGATCCGCGGGCGGTGCGTTTATGCCGCCCATATTATTTTTCTTTCTCTTCGCCGGCGGCTTCGCCCTCGGCCTGTTCGGGCTTCTCGCCGATGACCTCGGGTTCGGCGGCGGTTTCTTCTTCTTCGGCTTCAGCCGGAGCTTCCTCGACTTCCGTCACCACGTTCACGGAGCAGACAAGTGCATCGGCATCGTCCAGCAGCGTAGCGCCTTCCGGCAGCGGCAGGTCTTTTATGTGCAGGCTGTCGCCGACGTGAAGATCGTTGACGGTAACGCGGATTTCCTCCGGGATCGACCGCGCGAGGCACTCTACGTTGGCTTCCGTCGCCCGTTGGTTCAGGACGCCGTCTTCGCTTTCCACGCCCACAGGCGTGCCGCGCAGCACGATCGGGACGGTAACTTCCACGCGCTCGTCCAGATTCACCCGCGTCAAGTCCATGTGGAGAATTTCCTGGCCGAACGTGTCGTACTGGACGTCCTTAATCAGAACGTTGTGGGTCTTTGCTCCAAGTTTGAGTTCCAACAGCCGTTCACCGTGGCCAATCGCCAGAGCTACCTCATGCTGGTTGAGCGCCACGCAGACGGGCTTCTCGCCGTGTCCGTATATTATGCCCGGAATCTTTCCCTGCTTCCGAAGCCTGCGGACCTTTCGAGTCCCCAGTTCATCGCGTGTTGTTACCTTCAAAACAGCCATTGCTTTTCTCCTCGGCCGCCGCCGGATGCCCTAGTCGCGGCCGTTCTCTATCGAGAACAAACTGCTTACTGATTCGTTGTTGTGAATCCTGTGAATAGCCTCGCCCATCAGCTCGGCTACGGTCAAAATCTTTAGTTTGTCAAGTTCGTCGATCTTGTCCTGAGGCATGGGCACCGTGTCGGTTACGACGACCTGGTCGATCGGTGCCTTGGCGAGGCGTTGAATTGCCGGCCCGCAGAGCACGCCGTGCGTCGCGCCCACGAAGACCTGTACGGCGCCCTGTTCTTTACAGAGTTTAGCCGCCGAGCAGACCGTCCCGGCCGTGGTAACCATGTCGTCCACCATCAGGACGGTCTTGTCCTGTACACTGCCGATAATCCGTCCCATCTGGACTTCCTGGCCGCTGATTCGATGCTTGTCGATAATCGCCAACTCGCCGCCGAGCCTGTCGGCATAGATGCCGGCACACTTGGCGTTGCCGGGGTCGGGGCTGACCAGCACAAGGTCCTTGAAGTTCTGCTGCGAGAAGTGCCGGCTGAGTATGGGCTCGGCGTGGAGGTTGTCCACGGGTATGTCGAAGAAGCCCTGAACCTGTGCCGCGTGCAGGTCCGTTGTCAGCACGCGGTCGGCGCCGGCGGTGGTGATCAGATTTGCGGCGAGCTTGGCGGTAATGGGCACGCGGCCTTCGTCCTTGCGGTCCTGGCGGGCGTAACCGAAGTAGGGCATCACCGCGGTAATGCGCTTAGCCGAGGCCCGGCGGGCGCAGTCGATGAAGATCAGCAGCTCCATCATCGCCTCGTTGACCGGCGTGCAGGTTGACTGGATGAAAAAGATGTCCCGTCCGCGAACGTCCTCTTCGAGTTTGACAAGCAGCTCGCCGTCGGGGAAGGGTGCTATCTTGACGTTCCCCAGCGGGATGCCGAGGTAGTCGCTGATCTTCCCGGCCAGGGCCGGATTCGACCGGCCGCCGAAGATTTTCAGATTATCGGTCATCGTGATTCTCCGCGTCCGCCCGGGGCGCTTCCGCCGCCGGGCCGTAAATCGGCAATCATCAACCAGGCACAGATAATCCTACCCGGCCAGGACTCGAACCTGGAATGGGAGTACCAAAAACTCCTGTGTTACCGATTACACCACCGGGTAATGCGTTTTCTCATCAGCCGAAGCCCATGGCGCCTGGGGGCTTGGCCTGCAACTACATGCTGCGGCTGAGGGTCCGTTCGGAAGCCTGAACAGCCGGCCGCTGTCATCGTCTGCCCATTCCCCGCCGCTCAAACGCCACAGGGACACTCCATGCGAACGGAAGACGCCTTTTACCAAAGCGGAAACTGTACAGCCTGCCGCCGAAACTGTCAATGCCGCAAAAGGAGAAAAATCAAGTACCCGGCATCCGGTTTGACTTTGATCACGGCGCTGTGATACAAGCCTCGGCATGTTTGCCCTTTTGTCAACTTTAGGCGCATTTGCAATGATACTTCTGCTGGCGAGGCTGAAGGTGCCTTTGGCGGCGGCGATTCTCGCCGGCGCGGTCGCCATAGGCGCGATGTGCGGGCTGGATGCACAGCAGATTGCGGAGACCATCGGCACCGGCATCATCCAGCCGCGGACGTTGGGCCTGGTCGCCATTACCATCACACTGCTGGCGCTTTCCGGCACGATGCAGGCCGGCGGGCAGATGGCCGAAATCGTCCGCCTTGCCAGGACTTTTCTTCGCAGGCCGGCCGTGACGATGGCGGCGCTGCCGGCGCTGATCGGGCTTCTGCCGATGCCTGGCGGCGCGATTTTTTCGGCCCCGATGGTCGCCTCCGCCGCCGGTAGCGGGAAGGTCGGCGGAGAAAAGCTCTCGGCTGTCAACTACTGGTATCGCCACGTCTGGGAGCACTTTTGGCCGCTGTATCCCGGCGTGATCCTCGCCGTTACCCTGACAGGCAATGATTTCATGACATTTGCGGCGTTCCAGTGGCCGTTGTGCGTTTTCATGGTCGCCGCGGGATTGCTTGTCCTGCGGAGAATGGACGGCGACCTGCACGTCCGAGGCCCCGTCCCGCCGGTCGGCACCAAGCGCAAACTGCTGCGGGCTACGGCGCCGATATGGATTATCTTCCTCGTTTGGCTGGCGGAGACAATCGCCCTGAAGCTCCTGCCCGACAGCGTGATACCGGAATCGATGCGGGACGTGATCAAGTATGCCCCCGTTACCATGGGCCTGGCCGTCTCGCTCGTCTGGACCAGCTTCGCCAGCCGGCTTGACCGCCGGAGCATTGCGCGAGTCTGGACCAACCGGAACATCTACGCCATGGCCGTTTTGGTGACCAGCGTAATGGTTCTACAGTACACCTTCGCCCGCATAGACGTAGCGGCCAAAATCGGCCGAGAGCTGGAGGTCCTGCGTGTTCCCGTGATGGCGATGGTAATCATCCTGCCTTTCATTGCCGGGATGGTAACGGGCCTGGCGATTGGTTTTGTCGGAACGAGCTTTCCGATTGTGCTGGGCCTGGTCGCGGCCATGCCCGAGCAGGTGTCGATCTACCCGTATGTCGTCCTGGCATATGCCTTTGGACACCTGGGCCAGATGCTCAGTCCGCTGCATCTTTGCCACGTGGTGAGCAACAAGTATTTCAACACGCCCTTTGCGCCGGTGTATCGTGAAATAGGGCCGTCGGCGGTGGTCGTGGCTGCGGCGTCGCTGGCGTACTTTGCAGCCCTGCGGGCGTTTATGGGGTGATTGCTGCTTTGTAAAATGTAAAAGGCAAGTCGGGACCGCCCTCACCACACAGCAGCCTGCCCCAACTTGCCTTTAGGGTTGCGGCATTGGGCGACGGACCCAATCCGCATCTTCTCTGCGATAACCGGTTCTCGCTGCCGGAAAACCATTTCCGGCCACTGCCTCCGTCTACTTGTATTATAGACATCGGTGCTTGCTGAACCCAGCCGACCTATGACAGAGGCGCCGCCGATCATCTCAGCGGCGCCTCCGGGGTTGGCAATTGGTAACTTGCGCCACGAACTCTAGTTGCTAGTCTTCCGGCGGCACGGGCGGCACGTCGTATCGGCCTGGGTCGGGCAGGACTTGCCTTTAACCCCGGGCAGGCCGACGTAGGCTTTGCACTTTTCACACCAACTGCCCTTTTTAGCCTGCCCGCCGCAGCCGGTGCAGGTGGCCAACTCGTTGAACATGTACGCGTTGCACTTGCTGCAATAGGTGCCGGCCTTGAAGTCCTTATTGCATTTGGTGCAATGCACGGTATCCGGCGTCGCGGCTACGGCGTTGCACTTGGCGCAGCAGGTGCCTGCCTTTGCCTTTGTATCGCAGACAGGACACTTGGCCGCCGCAGCGCCGCCGCAACAGCCACCAGACGTTACCGCCTCTTTGGCGCCGCACGTCCGGGCCTCCTGCGGCTCGCAGCCTGCTACCAGGAGTCCCGTAGCGAGTAAAGACGCCCCTAATAGGAACAATTTTGTCCTCATGGTTATACCCTTTCCTCGATGAGGCCCCGGCAGCCCGGCGTCCGCCCGGCGGGCGACGGGGCCCCGGCCCATAATCCAAAGTATTATAGGCGCGCACACAAGCCCCCGGCGGCAAGTTGTGCCTTTGCAGAAGTATCAGGCGGGTTCGTCCCGGCTAACGGCCTTAAGAACCTGCGCGATGATTGCGTCCGGCTCAATGCCGTCTGCCTGGCCCTCGAAGCGGAGAATCAGCCGGTGCCGCAGCGCCGGTGCAGCGGCGGCCTGAACGTCGTCAAACGCAACGTTCAATCGCCCCTGGCGAAGCGCCCGGACCTTGCCGGCCAGCACCATCGCCTGTGCGGCGCGGGGCGAGGCGCCGTATCGAACGTACTTCCTGGCCATCTCCGGCGCGTTGACGTCGGACGGGTGGGTCGCCAAAACCAGACGCGCGGCGTAGCGACTGACGTGCGAGGCGACCGGCACGCTGCGGACCAGGTCTCGCATCCGGCATATCCGCCGGCCGGTGGCCGCCTTCTCGGCCCGCGGCGCAGCGGCGGACGTGGTGCGCGCCAGGATTGTCGCCAACTGCTCCTGGTTCGGCGAGCGCACATTGATCTTGAGCATGAACCTGTCCACCTGGGCCTCGGGCAGCGGGTAGGTGCCCTCCATCTCCAGCGGGTTCTGGGTCGCCAACACAAAGAACGGCTGCGGCAGTTCGTGCGTCTTCCGCGCGACCGAGACGGTCTGCTCCTGCATCGCCTCAAGCACCGCCGATTGTGTCTTCGGCGTGGCGCGGTTGATTTCGTCGGCCAGCACAAGATTGGCGAAGATCGGCCCGGGCTGGAAGCGGAACGATTTAGAGCCGGACGCATCGGCTACGACCATGTTCGTACCGGTGATGTCCGCCGGCATCAGGTCGGGTGTGAACTGGATTCGGCTGAACTGAAGGTCCAGCGCGTCAGCCAGCGTGCGGACCAGCAGCGTCTTGCCCAGGCCCGGCACGCCCTCCAGCAGGGCGTGGCCGGACGACAGCAAACAGGTCAGGCAATCATCGATGACCTGCTCGTGGCCGACGATGACCGACCGAACCTGCCGGACAATCTCCTGGCAGTCGGCCCGGAAGGCTTCGCTCATTGCCTGAAGCTCGGCTGTATCGGCGGGCTGAACCATGGGTGTATTGTAATAGGCCTCGAACCGCGCGAACAGTACGAAACGCCGACGGGAAGTCTATTGCCCCGAAGGCGCCGGGCCGTGATGCAGCTGGTAGACCATTCGCGCCGCGACGGCCACCGCCACCAGCAGGACCAGAACCGCAAAGTATCGCCGAAGCCTGCCTGCGTGCAGCCGATGACAAATCCACGCCCCAAGCTGAACTCCAAGCACGCTGCTAACCAGCAGCGACATGACGAGACAGAGGTTGACGTTTCCGTCCAGGCCGTACTTTATCGTGCCGGCGATGGAGCTGAACACCACCACGCCGAGGCTGGTGCCCACAGCCTGGTGCGGCGTCAGGCCCACCACCAGTATCAGCAGCGGCATGAACAGTACGCCGCCGCCGATGCCCATCATGCCCTTCATTATGCCGATAAAAACGCCGACTGCGCAAAGACCGGGCACACTCACAGCCTTAAGTCCCACCGTCGGCAGGTCAATGTGGGGCGGCAGTCTCAGACGCTGTAGCGGGCTTTTTCCGCTGGGATGCTCCGGTTTGTTGCGGGCGACCACCCAGGCCGTCAAAGCCAACGTAACGACAAACAGCAAGTGCATCATCAGCGTGTAATTGTATCGGCCAAGCGATACGTCGAGGGCCTTGTTCAGCATGCCCCCCAGCACCGCCCCCGCCATGCTCGCACCGGCCAGGATGAGCATGCTGCGAGACTCGAAATTAGCCAGGCGAATGTGCCGGCGCATGCCTGAAGAACTCGTGCCGATAGTGAAACTCAGGCCGCTGCCAATCGCCAGTGGGTACGGAATGCCGAACCCGACGTTTAACAGCGGTGTAAGCAGAAACGCCCCGCCGACGCCGAACAGTCCGGTCAGGATGCCCACAAGCAAACCGAAGCCCACCAGCGCCGCCAGCAGGGCCGGGCCTTGAAGGTAGGCTTCGATATTCATGTCGAAAAGCGCCTGGAGGTCGCTCATTTTCCCGCCGTCCGCCCCCTTGCCCGCCTGCGTCGCAGCAGATCAAAGACATACTCCGCGCCCAGCCCCCACGCCAGCGGCAGTGCACAGGCCGTAAAAACCGCCAACAGGCTGCCTAGTTGTTCCCACATTGCAGAGTCTCTATATAAAATATAAAAAAATCGATGCTTCGGACTATAGTGGCACCTGCCGGTGTATACAATAGATATGATAAGGGGTTGATTGTTGTGTCCAAACATTGCGAGACATTCGAGCACACCGCCGACATAGGCTTAGCAGCCAGGGCCGATACGCTCGGCGAGCTTTTTGAGGCGCTGGCCGAAGGCCTGGCGCGGCTCATCTGTCCGCACGGGCCGGCTGTGGCGCAGCGGCGCAGCCTCTCCGTTCAGGCCGAGGACGTCGAGGCACTGGCGGTGGATTTTCTGGCAGCCGTCCTGAACGCCATCCAGACGGACAAGTTCATAGTCGCCGCGGTCTGTGTTCGGAAGATCACCGCAACGGACGTCCGGGCGGAGCTGCTCGGCGATCCGTACGATGCCGAGCGACACAGGCTGGAGACGGAAGTGAAGGCCGTTACCTATCATCAACTGAAGATCACCCGCGAAGCCGGCCGCTGGCTCGGCCGGGTGATACTCGACGTGTGAACGAACTGCCTTTTGAGGTCCGGCATGGGCAAGGAATTTACAGGTGAAATCGAGCGGATCGACGCAAACCGCTGGCGGATACCGAAGGGCGCCCAGGGCGGCATGCGCGTGGGCGGAATTATCTACGCCAGCGACGCGCTGATTGACGAGGCGCTTTCCGGCGGCGGGGCGAAGCAGGTAGCCAACGTCGCGACGCTGCCGGGCATCGTCAAAGCCTCGCTGGCCATGCCGGATATCCACTGGGGCTACGGGTTCTGCATCGGCGGAGTAGCCGCCACCGACATCGCCGCCGGGGGGGTGGTCTCGCCGGGCGGCGTGGGCTACGACATCAACTGCGGCGTCCGGCTGCTGCGAAGCAACCTGCTGGCCGGGGACGTTGGGCCGCGCATCAAGCAGCTCATAGACCGGCTCTTTAGCGACATCCCGCTGGGTGTAGGTGTCGGCGGGCCGTTTTCGTTTGCGGGCAAAGAGATGAAACGCCTCCTTACCGCCGGCGCCGGCTACCTTTTGGAGCGTGGCCTGGCGCAGGCTGATGACATCGCGGCGACGGAGTCCGGCGGCTGCCTCGCCGGCGCCGAGCCCGAGGCCGTATCGCCGCAGGCGATGAAGCGGGGCGCCAACCAGTGCGGCACGCTCGGCGCGGGAAATCATTTCGGCGAGGTGCAGGTCGTCGAGACGATCTACGACGCCGCCGCGGCTGAGGCGATGGGCCTTGTCGCCGGCGGCGTTACCTTCATGATTCACACCGGCTCGCGCGGCCTGGGGCACCAGGTCTGCCAGGACTATATCAAGGCCATGCGGTCGGCGCCGTCGCGGTACGGCATAGAGCTGCCGGACCGTCAGCTTGTCTGCGCACCGGCCGAAAGCGATGAAGGCAGGCGGTACCTGGCTGCGATGCGGGCGGCGGCCAACTTTGCCTGGGCCAACCGCCAGTTGCTGGCGACGCAGATACGCAAGACGCTTCAGCGGTTCTTCGGCGAGTCGGCCGAATCGCTGGGCCTGAGGCAGGTGTACGACGTGGCCCACAACATCGCAAAAATCGAGACGCACCAGGTGGACGGTAAGCCGCGGCAGCTCTGCGTGCACCGAAAGGGCGCCACGCGCGCCTTTCCGCCAGGCCATCCGGAACTGCCCGATGCCTATCGCCGGCTGGGTCAGCCGGTGCTGATCCCCGGCGACATGGGTACGGCCAGCTACGTCCTGCTGGGCACCGACCGCGCGATGGACCAGACGTTCGGCAGCACCTGCCACGGCGCCGGGCGCGTGCTGAGCCGCAAGGCCGCCGTTGAAAGGGCCAGGGGCCGGCGGATCGACCGGGAACTGGCCGACGCCGGCATAATCGCACGCGCACGTGGACGGACCGCACTGGCCGAAGAACAGCCCGACGCCTATAAGGACGTCGACGTCGTCGTGGAATGCGTTACCGCAGCAGGGCTGAGCCGAAAAGTCGCACGTCTGCGGCCGATGGGCGTCATAAAGGGCTGAAATTCAAAATAGGCTGCTTGTCTTGCAAAAGCCACGCCGAAACCTATAGTAAACGATCTTGCTTGTCGGCAATTGAGCACTTTTTAAGGGAGATGTTATGGCCTTTGGATTCTTTCGTCGTCACCAGAAGATGGTCGTTGTGATTATGGCTGTCCTGATGATCAGCTTTCTGGTCGGCCCGACGTTTTTCAAATCGTTTTTACAGAAGCAGCCTGGCGACGTGGTGCTCGGACACATGGGCGAGTCCGAGATTACCGTAAACGACCTTCGCGCCGCCGAGGGCGACCTGGCCGTACTTCGCACCATTCGACTGGCCGATCCTCGGCGAATTCCCTGGCCGTCGAACACGACCGACTCGGAGTATCTCTTTCTTAGCAGCAACGGGGCACAGGCCGAACTCGCCTACGCGCTGCTGCTGCGCGAGGCCGAGGAAATGGACGTATCGGTCGTCGAGCAGGACGTGGACAACTTTTTCGCACGCCTGGGGCTAACCGGTGCGGAATACAGCGGCCTCGTCTCGGCATTTCAGTCCAGGTTTGGCATCCGCGAAGAGCGCCTTCGCTCGGCGGTAGCGCGTTGGCTGAAGATTTACAAGACCTACGTCGAAGCGCAAGTCGGCACGCCGCCGTCTGAAACGCGGGTCCGCCATTTGTATCGTGAGCTGGCCGAGAAAATCGCCCTGAAGTTCGCAGTCGTGCCGGCGAAGGATTTTCTGGACAAGACCTCCGAGCCCGACGCCGGCGCCGTTGAAGAGCAGTTCGAGAAGTTCAGCGACACTCGCGCCGGCTCGGCCTCTGCGGAAAACCCGTTCGGCTTCGGCTATCGTCAGCCGGACCGCGCCGGGATTGCATATCTGCTGGTTCAGCGGCGAGTCCTCGAGCGAGTTGCACGACCCGGCGGCAAACAGGTGCGAGACTACTACAGCGAGCATGAGAAGGAGTTTGTCAAGAAGGTGCCGGTTCCATCGACCCAACCGGCCTTGGCGACGACCCAGCCGACGTCCAAGCCCACCGAGTACCGTGAGGAAATTGCGGATTTCTCGCAGGTCAAGGCGCAGATTATCGAAAAGCTCACCGCCGCAGCCGTTGGGCGCAGGCTGGACGAAACGCTCAGCCTGGCCGAGGGGCTGCTGGCAGAGACTGCCGGCAACCTGACGGGCGCCGAGGCCTACCGGCAGGTCGTCGAGCACATGAAGCTGCCGGCTGAGAACATCCTGGACCGGCCGCTGCCGGCTGTGCGCATCCGCCGCTGCCGGCTGGACCGTGCGGTGAAGCTGCTGGCCGAGGCCGCCGGAATTGAAGGCATCTGCTATCCGTGGGGCAAATTCGGCAAAATCGAGCTGGATAAGTCGATCCGCGTGACGCTGAAAGATAAAAACCTCACGCTGCGGCAGGCCCTGGACGGTATCACGCGACAGGTGCTTAGCCCCGATTCAGCCGGCAAGGCCGCCGGGAGCGTGGACTGGGTGATGTGCAGGGGCTTCGAGGGCGTGTTGTTTCCGGTTGGCGGCGAGTTTGGCCAGGCGTTCTTCCCGGTGCGCGTAGACGAGACGGCAGTTCTGACCGTTCAGGAATTAAGAGAGCACGACGTGCTGGGTTCCTGCCGCACGTCGGACCGTGGCGGCGAGATGCTCTGGCGGATTGTCTTCACTGCCGAGCCGTTCGATGGTGGCGACGGCAACGGGTCGGCCATCGGCGTCGGCGACGACGGGCCACGCATGTACGCACTCGGCAAGGAGGCGGGCAGGCTGCTCTGGCGGATCGTGCAAGCACAGCCGGCGCACCGGCCGGAACAAATCACCGACGAACTGCGAAAGCAGGTCGTCGCAGACCTGAAGATGCAGGCGGCGTTAGAGCTGGCCGAAAAACGCGCCCGTAAGATTCTCGACGCGGCGGCCGATTCGGGCCTGCAAGTCGCAGCCGAGAAGGTGAAACTGGCCGTCAAGATCACACAGCCGTTCGCCCGGAAACAACAAATCCTGCCTCGTCAGGAAATAATGCGCATGGCGATAATGTCAGGCCAATTCCACCGGGATATGTTTGTACGAATGATGCTGGTCAAGCCGGTTGAGTTCTGGCCGAGCGATGTAGCCGAGTTGTCGCTGCCGACCACCGAGGCCCGCCGACGGTTTGTGGACGAGGCCTTCTCGCTTGCACCGCCAAACGTCGAACCGCCATATCCTGAGGACAACCGCGTCCTGCTGGTAAAACTGCCGGCCCGCCGGGAAGTGGTGCTGATTGCCCGCGATTCCTTCCGCCCGCCGGTGCAAAGTGAATACGAACAGCACGCCCGGCAGCTATTAACCCACGCGCTTATGGAGATGCGGCGATATGATGAACGGACTGAATGGTTCACCTGCCGGCGAATCTTCCAGCGCACCGGTTTCCGGGAAGGCCAATAGATGCCGACGGATTGAGACGGATCCCGGTCTGCATTTTTCCCCGGCCGTTTTCGTCGGCTTGCGCTTGACAGATGCCGCGGGTTCGATAATCTGAATATCCCGCCGGTTGTGCACGGGCCGGTGGTGCGGGTAGGTAGCTCAGTTGGTAGAGCACGTGACTGAAAATCACGGTGTCGGCGGTTCAATTCCGCCCCTGCCCAGTCGCCTCACAATAAACGCCCCGACTTGCTTTTCTTGTTCGCCCCCGCCAGGCCAACCGAGTAACATTTAGTAACGTATTCGACCTGGAAGGCCATGCCTAAACGAAATCTCATATGGATTGTCGCCATCATCGCCGCGGCGGTCGTAGTGGCTTGGGTAACGCGTAGTCCTCGGCCGGCGGACTACAGCCGGTCTGGTCGGGCGCCGCTGGCGCCGCCGGCGCGCACGCACCGGCTTATTCGGGAAAACTACTACCTGCCCGTGGACGACAAGACGCTGCATCGCGGGGCGGTCCGCGGCATGGTCCGGCAGCTCGATGAGTTTTCCAGCTACATACCGCCGGAACGGGTCGATGAGTTTTCTCATCGGGTAAGGGGGCTTCAGCGCGGTCTTGGGCTGAGGCTGGAAATCGCCGCCGGCGCCGTAACGGTGGTAGGCCCGCTGCCCGGCTCGCCGGCGCACCGTGCGTCTTTGACATACGGCGATCGCATCGTAGCCATCGACGGGGAGAAGCCCGACGGCCTGACGCTCAGGGAGGTCCGGCGGCTTCTGGACGGCGAGATAGATACACCCGTGGTGCTCACGGTCATCCGCAGCGGCGCCGAACAGCAGGAGACAATCGAACTTTTGCGAGATGAGTTTCCCCTGGAGACGGTCCTGGGCTGTTATCGCGACCACATCGGGCGCCGGGTCTACGCGATTGATCCGCAGACGGGCCTGATCTACGTGCGAATTCGGGAATTCGTGCAGAACACCGCCGAGGAGTTCCAGCGCGCCTTTCGGCAGCTTTCGGGCATTCGGGGGCTGATTCTCGACCTGCGCGACAACCCCGGCGGCAGACTTGCGGCGGCCGTCGAAGCGGCCGACATGTTTATCAGCAAGGGCGTAATCGTAACGAAACTTACCAGGCAGTCTGCGCCGCGCATCTACCAGGCCCATAATGAGGGGACCTTCCCGCCGATTCCTATGGTCGTGTTGATTAACGGCCGGACGGCGTCGGCGGCGGAAATAGTCGCAGGAGCATTGCGCTTTCGCGACCGGGCCGTGCTGGTGGGCAGCAGAACGCGAGGCAAGGGATGCGTTCAGACCATGTTCCCGCTTCAGGGCAACCTGGGGCAGATTAACCTGACCACGTCGGAGTTTTGTTTCGAGCAGGATCGGCGGATCACCCGCAGGCCCGGTTCCGACGTCTGGGGCGTCGATCCGCACGAGCCGGTTGTGATAAGCCCGGCGCAGCGGGAAGCCCTTGAGTGGCTGTGGGCGCGTGCGGAGGTCCTGCCGCCTGAGGCCGAACCGCCCCAGGCCCACTCCGCCCGGCAGCGGCGGATGCTGGCGAAGTGGGTCAAGGCCGACCCGCAGTTGGCCCGGGCGGTGCGGCTTATCCGGTCGCCGAAGCGCCTTGACGCCATCCTGGCCCGCGCCGCCGAACAGCGCGAGAAGGAGCAAAAGCTGCGACAGATGCGAAAGGCCCGCTCCCGTAATGAAGAATAAGGCTGCATATCTCCTCGGCATCGAGACCAGTTGCGACGAGACCGGCTGCGCCGTTGTCGCCGACGGGTCGGACGTGCTGGCCAACGTCGTCGCCGGCCAGATCGAGCTGCACGCCCGGTTCGGCGGGGTCGTGCCGGAAATTGCCAGCCGGGCACATATTGAGGCGATCAATACCGTAATCGAAGAGGCGATGTCGCAGTCCGGTCTGGCTGCGGAGCGGATTTCCGCCGTGGCCGTCACGCACGAACCGGGGCTGATCGGCTCGCTGCTGGTGGGGCTGATGGCCGCCAAGACGCTCGCCTGGGTCTGGGGCGTTCCGCTGATCGGCGTCAATCACGTCTACGCACACGCTTATGCGGCGACGCTGAACGCCGGGCCGATCGAATATCCGGCCGTGGCCCTGGTGTGCTCCGGCGGGCACACGGCACTTTATTCCTGCCGCTCGCCGGTGGAGCTTGAACTGCTGGGTTCGACCATCGACGACGCCGCCGGAGAGGCGTTCGACAAGGTCGCCGTTACCCTGGGTCTGGATTATCCGGGCGGGCCGGCCATCGAACGAGCCGCAAAAGACGGCGACCCGAAGGCGGTGAACTTCCCCCGCTCGCTGCTGAAGGGCCGGTCGCTCGATTTTTCATTCAGCGGGCTGAAGACGGCCGTGCTGTACCACGTCAACGGCGTGCCGGGCGCCGTCCGCGGCCGGCGAGTAGCAAAACGCGGCATCGAAAATTTCACCGAACAGGAAATCGCCGACATCGCCGCGAGCTTTCAGTCAGCCGTTGTGGACGTGTTGTGCATCAAGCTCAGCCGGGCAGCCCGCGCAACCGGAGCAAAGACACTGCTGCTCGGCGGAGGCGTCTCGGCCAATTCGGCCCTGCGGGCGGCGGCGGCCGACCTGGCCGGCCGGCTTGACTGCACGCTGCGCATGCCTGCGATGGAGTTCTGCCTCGACAACGCCGCAATGGTCGCCGGTGTAGGCTGCCATTACCTCCGGGCCGGGCGAACGGCTGACCTCGACCTCGCCGCCCGCGCCACGGTGCGATGTTGAGAGATTAAAGGAGTATGAATTGAAACGTCTGAACGCCAATCCGCTGCTGGAGCCGGCGGACATCACACCGACGCGCGAAGACTTTGAGGTCGTCGCCACGTTCAATCCCGCCGCCGTACGCGTCGGAAACGAGACCATCCTGCTGGTCCGCGTAGCCGAAAGGCCCATCGCCGAAGGCGACGAAGTGCCCGTGGCGGTACATGACGCCGAGGCCGGAAGGATGAAAATCATCCGCATCGACAGATCCGAGTCGGTCGCCGATACCTCTGACCCGCGGCTGGTGGGTTATAAAGGCCAAACGCTTCTAACGAGCATCTCGCACATTCGCGTCGCGCGCAGCAGCGACGGCGTGAACTTTACGTTCGACGCGAATCCGGCAATCGCACCGACCACGCCGTACGAGGCCTACGGCTGCGAGGACGCTAGGGTTACCTGCATCGACGGGCGCTACTACGTAAGCTACTCGGCCGTTTCCGGCTGGGGTGTTACGGTAGCCCTTGCGGTAACCGACGACTTCCGCACGTTTCGGAGGCTTGGCATAATCTTCCCGCCGTACAACAAGGACGTGTGCATTTTTCCGGAAAAGGTCGGCGGCATGTACGTCTGCCGGCACCGGCCGTTCAAGAGTAAGTTCAACCAGGCGTGCATCTGGACCGCCTACTCGTCGGACCTGGTCAGTTGGGGCCGGCACGCGATGACCATGGAACCCCTGGCCGGCACCTGGCAGTCCGAGCGGGTCGGCTGCGGCGGGACCCCGATTCGCACCGAAGCCGGCTGGCTGGAAATCTTCCACGCCTCCGACGACGACGGCCGGTACTGCCTCGGCGCGATGCTGAGCGACCTCGAACAGCCTGAGCGTCTACTGCACCGCTCCAGCCGGCCGGTGCTGCTGGCCGAAACCGACTACGAACGCACCGGCCTGTATGGCGATTGTGTCTTTTCGAACGGGCTTATCGAGCGGCCTGACGGGACGCTGAGAGTCTACTACGGCGCGGGCGACAGTGTTTGCGCCGCAGCCGAGACCACCGTCGAGGAGATGATCGCCGCTGCTAAACGGTAGCGGTGTTGTGTATAATGGCGCCATGGACGAAGGTGCGCTGAAAAAACTCCTCGAGACCGTTCACACCGGCGAATTAGACATCGGCGAGGCCGTCGAGCGGCTGCGCCGTTTGCCCTTTGAGTCGATGGGTTTCGCGAAGGTGGACCATCATCGCGGCATCCGCTGCGGCTTTCCTGAAGTGATATTCTGTCCCGGCAAGACGCCTGAGCAGGTGCGGGCAATCGTTGAAAAACTTGCCGTCGGCGGAAGCGTGCTGGCCACGCGGGCGGATGAGCAAACGTACCAGGCCGTGGCGAAACAGTTCCCCGCGGCCGAATATCACGCACCGGCCCGCGCGATTACTCTGCGAGGGGACGAACCCGCCGAGCCGCTCGGCCACGTCGCCATCGCAGCCGCCGGAACGAGCGATCTGCCCGTAGCTGAGGAGGCCCGTGTAACGGCTGAGATTATGAACGCCCGCGTCAGCACGCACTACGACGTCGGCGTCGCCGGGCTGCACCGCCTGCTGGCGTGCAGCGAGCAGCTCCAGGCGGCCAAAGCGGTCGTTGCGGTAGCGGGCATGGAAGGGGCGCTGGCCGGGGTGGTCGGCGGGCTGGTGGCCGTGCCGGTTATCGCAGTGCCCACTTCCGTTGGCTACGGCGCGAGCTTCGGAGGCTTAAGCGCACTGCTGACGATGCTCAACAGTTGCGCCGCCGGCGTCAGTGTCGTGAACATCGACAACGGGTTCGCCGGCGGGTACATTGCCGCAATGATAAACAGGCAATCCAAAACAGATTCAGCCACAAAGAACACAAAGAGCACCAAGAACACGAAGAAAAAGAAGATCATTTAGAGAAGGAAAACTGTGCGGGTTACATCTGTCGTTTTTCTTTGAGGTCTTCGTGATCTTTGTGGTTGGGAAGGAACAGCAATAATGCCCGATACGGTGGAGCATGTAACATTGTTGCCGAAGTTAGCCCGGCGGCGGCGCGATGCGCACAAGGGCGACTTCGGACGGGTGCTGGTGGTCGGCGGCTCGCGCGGAATGGTGGGCGCGGTCGCGTTGGCGGCCAACGCAGCACTTCGCGGCGGCGCCGGGCTGGTTACGTTCGCAGCGCCGCAGACCGTCCAGCAGACCATTGCCGCAATCTGCCCGTGCGCGACCTCCGTGGCCCTGGCGTGCGACAAGCACGGGGAGCTTGCAGCCGGAGCGGTCCGGCAGATGGTGGCTGCGGCCAAGCGCAGCGACGTGCTGGCCGTCGGGCCTGGCCTGGATGTGGGCCTGCACCAGAAGAATCTTATCCGTGCCGCACTGGCACTTGAGATGCCGATCGTAATCGACGCCGACGGGCTGAACAACCTGGCGGCAATAGACGGTTGGCCTGCGATGCAGGCCGGGCCGACTGTCCTCACGCCGCACCCCGGCGAGTTTGCCCGCCTCAGCGGCAAATCCACCGCGGAGATTCAGTCGAATCGGCAGCAGGCCGCAGCGGGGGCTGTACAAAACTGGGCCGCCGCGCCGCCGCTGGTGTGCGTGCTGAAAGGAGCCGGCTCGGTCGTTACGGACGGCCGGCGGCTCTTCGTAAATGCCACGGGCAATCCCGGCATGGCCACCGGCGGCAGCGGCGACGTACTGACGGGTCTGACTGCCGCACTGATCGCGCAGGGACTTGGGCCTTTCGAGGCTGCCTGTTTGGCTGTCCACGTCCACGGCCGGGCCGGCGACATGGCGGCCGACAAGCTCGGCGAGGTCTCGTTGACGGCGTCCGATCTGCTGGAGTTTCTGCCGGCGGCAATGAAGGAATGCATCGGGTGTGCCTGAAGAAACTTCCAGTGCTGATATGGATTGTCGCAGCGGCAGTTTTGCCGGCCGGCTGCCGCAAACCACCGCCGCGGCCAAATGCACCAAGGCCGCGGATCGTGAGCTTCTCTCCGGCGATTACGCAGATTCTGTTCGACATGGCCCTGGCGGACCACCTGGTGGGTGTAACTACGCAATGCGTATTGCCGCCCGGCCAGCGGAGGCGAACCGTAGGCGACACGCTCAAGATGGAGGCTGAGGCTATCCTCGCCGCCGAACCGGACCTGCTGCTGGCCCAGGCCAGGCTGGACGGCTTCGAGGCCGTCCAAAAGGCCGACCCAAACATTCAGATCGAACATTTCACCATCGAATCGCTGGAGGATATCGCCTCGGCCGTCGAACGAATCGGCAAACTTACCTCGAAACCGCAATTGGCCTGCGACGCCAAGGCGCGTTTTGTCGACCGTTGCCGCACCGTGGGGCGGCGGACCGCAGGCCTGGCACGCCGGCGGGTCTTGTTCGTTATCGGCTATAAAAATCCGCTCGCTGCCGGCAGCGGTACGTTCATTGACGAGATGATCCATCTAGCTGGTGGTCAAAACGCCGGCGCACCGCCCGTGCCGCACCTGAGATGGCGGGCCATGGACATCGAGAGCATACAACTGGCCGCACCTGATGTGCTGATCTGCCAGGCCGACGCCGCCACCGAACAGGCTGCGATGGAATACTTCCGGTCCGTGCCCGACCTGCCGGCAGCCGGGACGGGGCGAATCTTCGTCGTTACCGACCGGCGCTGGACGATTCCTTCGACCTATTCGGCCGTGCTTCTGTCGCAACTGGCCGACATGATACACCCCGAGATTCCGGGCAAAGGAGCAGGCCGATGAGCGATGATTCGCCTGCCCTAAAACCCGTGCTGACGCTTAAGGGGCTGCTTGTCTGGGCGGGCATACTGGCCTGCGTGACGGTGGTGGTGGCCCTGGGGTGCAGCTTGCCGGGCGCACACAGGCTGACGTGGAACATCTGGACGATGCGCCTGTTTCGCCTGGCGGCGGCCGCAACGGTCGGTGCGGCCCTGGCTGCGGCGGGCATGGCGCTTCAGGCGATATTGCGAAACCCGCTGGCCGAGCCGTATGTGCTCGGCGTCTCCAGTGGCGCGGGCATTGGGGTTCTGGCGGGCACGGCTATTTTGCCGCTTGCCGCCCTTGGGTGGCTGACCATACCCGCCCTGGCGATGATCGGCGCGCTGGCGACCTGTGCGGTCGTCTACGCCATCGCGCAGCGTCGAGGCCGGCTGGACCCCTTCGTGCTCATCCTTTCCGGCGTCATAATCAACGTGTTCAACGGCGCGGTCATGATGGGCCTGCTGCTGCTGGCCGATCGCAACAAGATTCTCGAGTTCATCCGCTGGTCGATGGGTGATTTGCCTCAATGGATTTGGGCCGAGCCGCTGCTGCTGGTGTTCTGCGCGGTGCTGGTCGCCGCCGGCTGGGTGATGCTGGTGTTTCGCGGGTCGGCCTACAACGCCCTTGGCCTGGGAGACGACGTCGCCCAATCGACCGGCGTAGCGGTGGACAGGCTGCGGGTCGAGACGTTCATCGTCGCGGCCTTGATGACGGCTGCTGCTGTCTGCCTGGCCGGGCCGATCGGGTTCGTCGGGCTGATAGTCCCGCACGTCTGCCGGATGATCCTGGGCGCCGATCACCGCCGGCTGGCGGTAGTCAGCGGCTTTGCCGGCGCCATCTTCCTGATGGCGGCCGACACGCTCTGCCGGACGGTAGGCCCGATGCTCGGGGTCGGCAAAATTCCCGTCGGTATAATCACCGCACTGAGCGGCGGGCCTTTCTTCATAGTCCTGCTCCGCCGTCGGGCGGGGGAGTCGCAATTATGAGCGGCCGGTCGCACATCATCCAGGCGCGCGGTGTTTGGTTCGCCTACAGGCCCGGACGGAACGTCCTGGGCGGCGTGGATTTTACAGCCCGGGCAGGCCGGCTGGTGTGTATCCTCGGGCCTAACGGGTCGGGCAAGACTACACTGCTGCGATGTCTGCTCGGCCTGCTGAAACCGAACGAAGGCGAAATCCTGCTGGACGGGCGGCGGCCCTCGGCGCATACGGCGCGCAGGCTGGCCAGGCTGATAGCCTACGTGCCGCAGTTCCCGCAGTCAGCCTTTTCGTTCACCGTTCAGCAACTGATCCTGATGGGTAGGTTCGCCCACGTCGGCGCGCTGGGCATGGTCGGCGAGCAGGATCTGTCGGTGGCTAAACTGGCGATGCGCATGACCGATACGCTTGCCTTCGCCGACCGGGCATTAAGTGAACTGTCCGGCGGGGAGCAGCAGCGCGTGATGATTGCCCGGACGCTGGCCCAGCAGCCGCAACTAATGCTCCTGGACGAGCCGACCAGCCACCTGGACATAAAAAACCAGGTGATTATATATCGTATGATGCAGAGGCTGGCGCACGACTGGGAGCTGGCCGTCGTCTGCGTCAGCCACGACGTCAACCTGGCCGGGCGATTCGCCGATGAACTGGTGCTGATGCGCAGCGGAAAAATAATCGCCGCCGGGCCACCCGGCGAGGTAATGCGCGAAGACCTGCTCGCCGAGACCTACGGCGTGGAGATCGATTTAATACCCGGCGCAGACGACACGGCGCCGATAGTTCGCGTGCGGTAAACGAATTTCAATTGCTCGGAATGACTGTCATGGATAATCGTTGTATAACGGGTCTTGAAAATCTGCCGGATGAGGTTCGCGGCTGCGTGCTGACACTCGGCAACTTCGACGGCGTGCACCTCGGTCATCAGAAGATTCTGCAAACCGCCCGTTCGCTGGCGGACGCCGAAACCGCGCCCGTTGCAGCGGCGACGTTCGAGCCGCCGCCCGATGCGATAACACATCCGGCCCACCAGTTGCAGCGGATTACGCAGCCGCAGCAGAAGGGCCGGCTTCTTCTGGAGGCCGGAGCCGATTTCGCCGTTACGATTCGCTTTGATGAGAAACTCATGTCCATGTCGCCCGAAGCGTTCATTAAGCAAATTATCGTTGCTCGCTTCGCGCCTCGACACGTGGTGGAGGGTCGCAATTTTTTCTTCGGCCGCGGGCGGGCGGGCAACGTCGAGACGCTTAGCCGGGCCGAGCCGGCCGCGAAGTTCGCCGTGCACGTGGTCGAGCCGGTAACCGCCGCACTGGCCGGCCGGGACGTGCGGGTCTCCAGCTCGCTTATTCGCAGCCTGGTCGGACAAGGCGAAATCGAACAGGCCAATCAATGCCTGGGCCGGCGGTTCGAGCTTCTCGGCCGGATCATCGCCGGTGCGGGACATGGACGGTTGCTGGAGTTTCCCACCGCCAACATCGAGCCGCACCAGCAGGTGTGCCCGGCCGACGGCGTATACGCCGGCAAGGCCGAAATCACCGACCGGCAGTTTCCTGCGGCAATAAGCATCGGCAACAAGCCTACGTTCGGACCGGCCGAGCAGCGCACAGTTGAGGCGTTCCTCATCGGCGCAGAGGGCGACTATTACGATCAACCCATGTCTCTGAGCTTCGCCGCACGCCTGAGAGACCAGCAGCAGTTTGACGGCGTCGAGCGGCTCAAGGCCCAGATTGAAAAGGACGTTCAACGTGCCAGAGAAATCATTGGATAAGTCACCCGGCGCAGCGGCAGAGGCCTTTAAAGCCGTCGTCGAGCGCATTGGCGCCGCGCGTACGATACTGCTGGTAGCGCACAGCCGGCCCGACGGCGACAGTCTTGGCTCGATGTCGGCGCTGGCGACTGCGGCTAACGCGGCAGGCAAGACGGTGCGAACACTCCTGCCGGACCGCCTGCCGCAGCGGTACGAACATCTTTTTCCCGGCGACCGGCCCGCACCGCCTGAGCGGTTCGACGAACTGGCCGGTGCGGCTGAGGCGATTGTCATACTCGACACGCGCGCGTTTTCGCAACTGGGGTGCCTGGAGGCGCAGCTTCGGGCGGCGGCTGAGAAGGTTGTCGTAATCGACCACCACGCCACGGGCGACGACTTCGCCGCGGTGCAATGGGTGGACGTCTCCGCCGCTGCGGCAGGCGTGATGGTCGGCGAGCTTATCGAGGCGCTGGGCTGGCCCGTGGAGCCTGCGGTCGATGCGCTGATGACGGCCGTCTTGACCGACACGGGCTGGCTGCGGTTCGCCAATACCGACGCCCGCTGCCTGCGGGCCGTCGCCGGCTGGCTCGAGCGGGGCGCACGCATGGACACGCTCTACAGGCGGCTGTTCCAGGATGACCGGCCGCGGCGCCTCCGGCTGATGGCGCGAATGCTGGAGGGGCTTCAGTGGCACTGCGACGGGCGGCTGGCTGTGATGGCCATCCGCCAAAGCGACTTCGCCGCGACCGGCACGTCGCCGGTCGAGACCGAAAACCTGATTAACGAGGCCATGCGAGTCGGCGAAACCGAAATAGCCGTCCTGCTGGTCGAAGAGAAAGATTGCGTCCGCGCCAGCCTCCGCAGCCGGAACCTAGTGGACGTTGCTGCCCTGGCGGGCCGATTCGGCGGCGGCGGACACGCACGAGCCGCGGGACTTCGCTGCGGCAAAAACATCGATACGCTCAGGGACGAGCTTATCGCTGCATGTTCGGAAACACTCAACAAAACACTCCGCGAAAACCATACCTAACGCAAAAAAACCAAGTTTTTCACGCTTTGATATTGACACATTTTGGGGGTCCGGTTATAGTGCTCGCGTTGCAGGTGTCCCGGCTACAGTCGGGACCGAAAAAGGGAAGGCCGTGAGATTCGGCCGCGGACGCGCCGCTGTAACCGGGCGATTGTCCGCCGCAAAGGCCACTGTTGTGATGCGTGATCGCAGCGGGAAGGCGCGGCGGAAGCTTTTCGAGGGTTTTTTCAAAAGCACCCGGGAGCCAGAAGACCTGCCTGTAGCCGACCTGGTTTTGCCTTCGCGAGTCCATCGGCTTCCGGGAACGTTCGATAGGGCATATGCCCCGGAACCTCGGTTTGCGAGGGCCGGGGTTTTTTGTTGCTTGGCCCGTTCGCGGTACGGCGGTGTCTGAATCTGCTCTGCTCACTCCGCAACGACCGCCGCAAACTCCCCTTCCAGGTTGCCGGTTGCGTGGTCTTGCGCCCGGGCCTGCAGCCAGTTCTCGTAGGGCTTTTCAAGGAAAGTTTTTCAGAAAGGAGATTTCGACCCGGCAGAGATTTTTGGCAGTGGCAGTGAGTTTGTTGTGCCCGGGCGTGTGTGGCGTCCGTGCGAATCGAAAAGCCCTTAACGAGAAGGAAAGTACAATGAAAAGATGTTCAGTAATTATTTTTACGCTCTTTGTCGTTTGCGCCGGCGCAGCCAAGGCCGGCTGGACGTGGACGGAGATACTCAGTGAGAATTTCAACTCCGACCCATCCGCGAACTGGTCCTATTCGGGCAGGCAAAACGGCGCCAGCCAGGACCTGATCCGCTGGAACGCCGCGGGCCGAATCGATGCCGAGTGGGACCAGGCCAACAACCTGGACCTTACAGGCGATCCCTACATTATCGAGCCGTCGCGGTATTCACGCTCGCTGGGACAGACGTTGACTGATACCCAAACGTTCAAGTTCGGCGCGACGCTGAACGTTACCTCCGTCAGCGACACGGAGAACTTTTGGCAGGTGGCCAATTTCGGCCTGTACAACCTGACGCACATGGGCAACGACCGCGCCATGACGGACAACTGGTCGGGCAATTCCACAATTATCAAGGACGGCAGCGATTTTGTGGAATGGAACTACTTCATCAACAACGGCGCGTTCGGAGGCGCGTGGAACCCCATGACACAACCGACCATCGGCGCTCACATAACAGGCGACAGCGGCGACTACACGGTCGGCGACAGCGGCGACGTGTATTGGCACAATACGGACATGGGCGAGGATAACTACCTGCCGACGGGCGTAAGCCTGTACGTCGAAGTAACTTACTGGGGCAGCGCGACCGACGGCGACAGACGCCGGGCCTACAGCGCGGTTTACACCGACGCCGACAGGACGACCCTCCTGAGCGTCAACGGCGTCGAGCAGTATTACTGGACCGTGGCGGTGGATGATGCCAAGTCGTTCAGCCTGACGGACGCATCGTTCTGGAACTACGTCGATATGGACTGGGGCAGCGGATACAGCTCCGGTTCGGGGTTCTTCGACGACTTCTATGTCGCAACGGGCACTCCCGAGCCGGCAACGGCAGGCCTGCTTGCCCTTGGCTCGCTTGGCCTGTTGAAATCGCGCAGACGCCGAACCTAGCGGCAAAAAGAATCTTAAAAACCCGTGTGGCTTGGGCCTTAAAGCCTCCCGGCCCAAGCCTCCGGGCTTATGAAAGACAATGTCATGAGACAGCCAACGCGGCAAACCGGCTTTACGCTGATAGAACTGCTGGTATCCATTGTGATTATATCGATCCTGACGGCGATAGTCGTGCCCAGCCTGGGGCAGGCGCGACGGCTGGCCAGGAAATCGGTCTGCGCAGTCAACCTGCGGGCTACGCAACTGGCCCTGTCGCTGTACCTGGAGGAAAACGACGGCAACTTTTTTCCGTACCAGTTGCCTCAGGCCGACGGCGTACTTTGGTATTGGGGCTTTGAACAGACCGGCGGCGGAACCGGCGAAGGCGACCGCCCAATTGACGAAAGCCAGGCCCGCCTTGCGCCATATGTCTGCCAGCCCGGCAAGACGACCAACTGCCCGTCGCTTACGCGGGACTATCCCTTCCTGAAGCCGAAATTCGCCACGGCCGGCTACGGTTTCGCTATCAATCGGATGATGCTGGCAGGCGGCAATCCATCGCGCCGGCTGGGCGACATAACCCAGCCGTCGGCCACCGTGGCCTGGGCGGATTCGGTACAGATAAATATCTGGCAGGCGCCGGCGTCTGCGACGAACCCCCTGCTGGAAGAATGGTATTACCTGGACAATCGCCTGGGGCTGCCCGCCACGTTCCACTTTCGCCACCTTTACAGTTGCAACGCCGCCTTCGCCGACGGCGCCGTCTGTCCCCTGGCGTCGGTCTGGCTGGATGTACGGTGTGACGGGCTGGTGGGCAGGCCGGAGGCAGCAGTGCCGCCGTCGGAGGTTACACCGCTGCTGAAGCTGGACAAGTAGGTGTCCCGCCGTTTTGAGAACACCGGCCAAATACAGCCGGCTTCAGACGCGCCTTAGCTAAACTTCAAGCTCCAGTCCATCCAGCAGCGCGTTGATGGTGTTCGTTTCCTCGTCGGTGAGTTTAAAGTCGGCGGCCTTGGCGTTTTCGGCGGCTTGTTTTGCATTTCTCGCACCGACCAGCGCAACGGTAATACCCGGCCGATGAATCGTCCAGTTGATCGCCAACTGCGCCAGCGTGGCGTTGTGGGCCTCGGCTATCGGGCGGATCTCGGCCAGGAAGGCGTTTATCTTGCGGACGTTTTCCGGCCGGAAGAACGCATTTTGCGGCCGATGGTCGCCTTCGCCGAATTGATAATTCTCTGTTATCTTGCCGGTCAGCAGCCCTCGCTGGAGCGGGCTGTAGGCCAGGATACCGATGTTGTGCTCCTGGCAGTAAGGTAAAATGCCTGCCTGCCCAGCCGAGCCTGGTCGGGTAGGCAGGTCCTTTTCGATGCCGCGGTTGATCATGCTGTACGGCGGCTGATTGGATGCTATCGGCGTAACAAGCCTGGCTGCGTCCATGTCCTGGACGCTGAAATTGCTCACGCCGGCGGCGCGAATCTTGCCCGCGTTCAGCAGGATGTTCATCGCCTCCATCGTCTCTTCCACGGGCACCGATTCATCTCGCCAGTGGCATTGGAACAGGTCGATATAATCGGTGCCGAGCCGCTTCAGACTGTTTTCGCATTCTTCGATGACGCTGTCCTTGCGGGCATTGCGACGAATGGTTATCGGGTTGCCGTTAACATCGGACGTGTCCCATCGCACCGTTCCTACGTCACTGTCCCAGCGCATGCCGTACTTGGTGAGAATCTGCACCTTGTCGCGTTTGCCCGCCACCGCCCGGCCGACGAACTCCTCGCTAAGCCCGAAGCCATACACCGGCGCCGTGTCAATGGAGGTTACACCCATGTCGATCGCGGTGTCCATGGCGGCGAGGGCGTCGTTTTCATCTTGAGCCCCCCATGCCCAGCCGCCAATCGCCCACGCGCCGAACGTGATGACCGATACCTCAACGTTACTGCTTCCCAACTGACGATGTTCCATGTGCTGCTCCTCGAATATCGTATCACGGAACCCGGCAAGCCGATGATTACGAGTTCCGGGTTCCAGGACACGGGTTACGAAAACGGTAGGGGTGGGATTCGAACCCACGGTACCTTTCGGCACACCGGTTTTCAAGACCGGCTCCTTCAACCGCTCGGACACCCTACCAAAAGGCGTCAGCCGCCGCTAGCGACGCACAAAACCCGCGCCGAACGCGGCTGTGCTGGCCGCCTACGGCTGGCCGGAGGGAATCGGCGATGAGAAAATCCTCGGAAAGCTCCTTGATCTGAACCTTTCCCGCCCGGCGCTCGACAATTAACTCCATCGCCAATTAATTACTGCGCTCGCGGCTGGGCTTCTTGCATCAATCGCATTAATTAACGGCCAGTGGTATTATTCTTATCGCATTCTGTCCGGGTTTAGTGTGAATTCGCCGCCGCTATCGCTTTATCGGGTCCTTTTTCGTTGCCGCACTGACGCCGAGGAGCGTAACATCCTGGCAGCGGTCGCTGCTGTCAAATCTCAGTACACAGTAACGTGCTCCCATGAAATCCGTCCAGTGCCTGATGTCATATATGCGCAGCAAGTGGCCTTTCTCCCGGCTGCGTAGCGTCCGCAAAGGCGCGCCAAGGTCGTCGTGTTGACTGCACTGTGTCGGCGTTTTCCCGGCGAGTTTCTTCTCCAACTTCGCATCGTGGACGAGGTCTTCGACGCCATCGATGTTTCGTTTCGCTCTGGAGAACACCACGATTACCCCGTCCTCCAATTCCACGAGGTATCGGGATTTCTTGAATATATCGTGCTTGACTGGATAGAAGATTATGCTCACGTTCGGTCTCTCGACGTCGACGAGAGTCTCCAAACGCTGACCAAACATCTTGTCGGCTGCCGCTTCGTCCTTCCCCATCAACTTGCTCCGGCGATCTTTCACGTCCGCATTATTGATGGCGTCGCCCGCAATCAACTTGGCCAGACTGCCCGGATGCGCACGACACCCCCCGGTGATGAAAGCCAGAAGAGCGACCCCGAAGAGGATAAGCTTGCCGGCGAGAGCACGCCGCGAAAACAGGTACGCTGACGGCGACATTACTTTATGGAACCATTGTCTATTCCTGGGCCACATAGTTTCGTCCCTTCTTTCTCTGCCTCGACTGTTGCGAACCGACATTTCCCAAATGAACTCGCGCCCACGGCCGCGCTACTTGTGGCGACTTGTCATCGAGTGGCATCACTTGCGATGTATTGTAGTGGAAATACCCGGCGGCGGAAGGAATTTGTCGGCATTAAGAACCTCGGCCGTAAACCTGGGGCGGCACGGACGCGGGTCTTATGTTTATAAGACGAGTTGGCCGACAAACAAAGGTAGTGGCGATACCGACCGGGACAACTTCGCGGCAGTTGGCCGCCGTAGCCCGCTGGGCGCTTGCCAGCGTGGTTGTGGTCGGCATGTTGACGTGGTGGTGGCCGAGCTTTCGTACGTGGGGGGCGCTGTCGGCGGGACTGGGGATTGTCTTTGCACTGTGGGTTTTGCAGCGAACGGTCGCGGCTGAGCGGACCGTGCCGGGTCATCCGGTGTATTGGGTCCTGCTGGCGCCGGCGGCGATTCTAACGGTTCACTTGGCCTGGACGGGCCTGGGTACGGCGGAAGCGCCGTCGATGGCGCTGGGCGGGGCCATGAACATGTCGATGCTGTTTCAATTGGCGCTGCTGGCATGTGGCGTGATGCTCAGCCAGAGTCTGCTTCCCCGGGCCGCCAGCCACATCTCGGTGCTGAGCGTCTGCGGCGTGGCGATGATGGGCGGTGCAGCGGCGGCGATGGTCTGGGGCCGGGCTGAGCAGGCACGCTGTGCGCTGGCGCTGCTTGGGTTTGCGGGTGTTGGTGTTTGGCTTTCGATGCTATGGGGACTTTCAGCCGAGCAGTCCGTTGAGCTTTCCAGCCGGCGGGGTCGTGAACTGCAATTAATCTGCATTGTCGTCGCGGTTGCGGCGGCGGCCGGCCTGACTTACGTGGCGCCGTCGTCGGCGGCGGTGGCTGCGGTGGTGGTTGGTGTGGTGCTTTTTGCGGCCGGGCTGGTCTTTCATCAGCGACGCATCATTCTCCTGCTCGCCGGCGGGATACTGGCGGCTGCGGGCCTGTGGGCCGTGCGTTCCGGCCTTGCAGCAATCGTTCCGGCGGGCGATGTCGCGTGGTTCGGCCGGGGCGAGGAGGCCTTTGCGGCCGTTTCCGCCGCGGATAACGGCCTGGCGGTGCTGGCGGCGACGATAGGCTTCTTCGGAGCGGGCTGGCTGGTTCTCGGAGCTGCGGCCTGTGTCACCTGGCTGCTCTGTCATGCCCGGCGGGGCCATGCCGGAGATCAGGCGCGGGCCATTGTCTGGACCGCCGGTGCAGCGCTGGCCGGCTGCGCAATGCTGGCGCCGGGGGGGTTGTTCATCCCCGCGATAATGCTGGCCGTGGCGCTGACGTGGGGGCTGCTTCCGGCGATGCTGGGCCGACGGCAGCGATGCCGCTCGGGCGTTGTGGTGCTGGCAGTGCTGGCAGGCATCGCGCTGCTGCTGGGCCTGGCGAGGCGAGACGGGCTGCTTGGGTGGTCGGCCAACGCCTTCGGCGGCGCCGAGATATTCCTGCACACGGCGACGGGATTTCTTCTGGCCCTTGTGCTGTCATGGCTGATGGGCGGGCGCAGCGTCTGGCTTGGACTGGCGGGTATTTTGCTGGCTGCGTTGGCCGGCGGGGCGGGCGAGGCACTTCAGGCCGTCGCCTCGCGGCGCGGCGCCGAATGGAAAGACTGGCTGGCTCATACCGCGGGCAGCGCAGCGGTTATAGTACCGTATCTGCTGGCTGTAGGCTCGCGCATGTGCGAATCGCCCGATGCCCGGAGCAGGGACATACACAAGGCGTACCATATCTGACGATCCGAAACTCGGGGGCTGCTTAGAATTCGTACCGTGGCGCGCCGGCGAGGTCGATGGAGTAGAACTGGCCCGGCACGAGTCGAATCTTGTTGATCGCCCCGGAGAATCGCGCTTGAATTTCCCGTTTCAGATAGCCGGCGAGCAGCGTCTGGAGCTGGAAACGGTGCGGCGCGGAGTCCACCAGCACTGTCAGTGTGCCCCGGTTGAAACTCTCCAGTGCCGTGTGGTCGCGAATTTCTTCCGGGATGACCTCGTCCCATATCTCCGCGAGCCTGCCGAGCTGGCGGACGCGCTTGGCGAGGGTGTGCTTGAGTAAAATCGTCAACGGCAGGCTCAGGTGTGCGGCACGGTCGTTGAACTGGCGCTGCTGCCAGACGGTTCGCAGTTGGGCATCATCCATGACCATCCACCTCGACCGATTGTTCGCCGCCGATCGGCCCTGTAATCAGCATCGCCGGAACCGGCGAAGAAACTTCACAAAAACTGCAAAATGCACGTGCCGGTCCGGCTGGCGTCAGCCTAAGTCTACGGGCATCAGCACATATAGGAAATCGCCGCCGGCCTTGATGACCGCCGGCTTGTTGGGCGCGCTCATCTCGAATTGGATTTCGTCCGCCTCGGCGACGCGAAGCGCGTCGATGAGGAACGTCGGGTTGAAGGCTATTTCCATAGGGTCGCCCTCGTAGGCGCTTGCGCAGGTAACTTCGGCCTCGCCGGTTTCCGGCGCCCGGCTGGCGAGTGTAATCTTGTCGGCCTGGAAGCTCAGCCGCACGCCGCGGGACTCTTCGTTGGTCAGCAGGGCCGCCTGGCGGATACGGTGCTCGAACTGTGCGGTATTGATGTTGGCCTTGCGGTTACATTCTTTCGGAATTACGTCTCCGTACTTCGGAAAATTGCCCTGAACCAGCGAGCTTACGAGCACCGCCCGTGCGGTGCGAACGAGAATCTGGTTTTCCTCGATGCGGACGTCGAACGTTTCAGCGCCTTCGGCGATTCGCTGCATCAGGCTCATCAGCTTGGCCGGCACAATTACGGAGTTTTCTTTGGAGGCCGATTTGGAGAGTGCCCCCTTGGTCTGGGCCAGGCGGTGGCCGTCGGTGGCGACCAGTTGCAGCTTCTTGCCTGAAAACTCCAGCAGCACGCCGGAGATGGCATAGTGGCTGTGGGCCTTGGCGGCGGCGAACAGCGTCTTCTGAATCATGTTCGCCAGGGCCGGCGCCGCGATCTGAAAGTCCGGTTCGGCCTCGAAGCTTGCGACGGCTGGATATTCCGCCGGGTCGTAGCCGAAAATCTTAAAGTGGCTTCCCGAGCCGCGGACGTGGCAGGTGTCCTTTTCCGTATTGATGGTCAGGCTTTCATCATCGGCGGACTCACGGACGATGCCTTTAAGCCGGTCAGCCGGCACGAGCGCCTCGCCTTCCTCTTCGACCTGAACAGCAGTAACCCGGTAGCGGCAGCCGGCCTCCAGGTCCGTTGCCAACAGGGTCAGCGAGTCGTCTTTCGCCACCAGCTTGGCGCACTGAAGCACCGGCTTGGGCGTGCGCGCCGCGACGATACTGTCGGCCAGGGACAAGGCTTCCTGTAATGCCGCTGTCTGTGCGATAACTTTCATGGCATGTACCTTCCTTCGCACCTCATGGATTTGACAGCCGCCCGCACCGTCGGTAGCGGGCTTGACGAACAACACGGCCGTTATACGCACACCGCCTCGGCGTTGCAAGAGGCAAGGGGAATTCTTTCGGCCTCATTCTTCAGCTTGCCGGTGTTCTTGCGCCGGTCTTGGCGGCCCGTAGTGCACGCAGAGCAGCGTCAGTCCTTCCGGCGGCGCGGTGGGGCCGGCGTCGCGGCGGTCGCAGCCGGCGAGAATCTTGTCGATCCGCTCAGCCGGCCAGCAGCCCCGGCCGACCTCGATCAGCGTCCCGACTATGTTGCGGACCATGTTATAGAGAAACCCGTCGCCCTGCACCGTGACGTGCACTTCGCTCGCCACGTCGGCAAGCTCGCAGCTAAAGACGGTGCGAACGGTGTTTTCACGCTGCTCGGCCGACGATGCAAAACCGCGGAAGTCGTGTCTGCCGATCAACCGTTGCCCGGCCAGGCGCATCGCCTCGGTATCCAGCGCCCGCCAGTAGTGGTAGACCTGGCCGGCGAGCATCACAGGCCGGTCGGGCGCGACGTGAATGCGATAGCGGTAGGTCTTGCCGACGGCGGACCGCGAGGCGTGAAAGTTTTCCGGCACCTCGACAGCCGACCACACGGCAATATCGCGCGGCAGCGTGGAGTTCATCGCCCGCCGCAGACCGCGAAGGGGAACCGACGAGTTCATCATGTGGAAATTGGCGACCTGGCCGGCGGCGTGCACTCCGGCGTCGGTCCTCCCGGCGCCGAAAACGGTCACCGGATGGCCCGCTACGCGTGCGGCTGCGATATTGACACTGCCGGCCGCCTCCATATCGATGATGAGCTTATGACTGAATTGAGTATAATAAAGGAGAAAATGGATCCGACGGAAATACTCCTCGTTGCGGACGCTATGACCGGCCAAGATGCGGTTAACGTTGCACAACATTTTGACCAACTCCTTAATATAAGTGGTATCATTCTTACAAAAATGGAGGGGGATGCAAGAGGCGGAGCCGCCCTATCTATCAAGGCTGTAACAGGCAAACCAATCAAATTTATCGGCGTGGGAGAAAAACTCGATGCTATCGAGCCCTTTTTCCCAGACAGAATGTCCTCAAGGATCCTGGGTATGGGAGATATGCTGTCTCTCATTGAAAAGGCACAGGTACAATTTGATGAAAAAGAGGCAATCAAACTGCAAAAGAAGCTAAAAAAGAGGACATTTGATTTAGAAGATTTCCAGGCACAGCTAAGGCAGATGAAAAAAATGGGATCTGTAGAGCAGATTCTTGGTTTGCTGCCAGGCATGGGGCAGTTAAAGCAGTTGAAGAAATTGAAACCTGATGAGAAGGAGTTAATCAAGGTTG